>DATHPI010000246.1:0-19914 GCA_035484035.1 Chthoniobacterales bacterium | reverse complement strand
CAATTCTCGGCCGGCACAAAGCGTAACCGCCGTGATTCAGTTCAATGTCTGCAACCATCAAATGGTCGATGCAACTTAAACAGAGGCACCCTAGTTCGTTATCAAAATATCCGAGCGTTCGATAACCACCACAACAGTCGCAGTGACCCACCATGTGATGATCGATCTGCTGAATCGCGGATTTCATTGGCGCCGAACATGCCATGTTCCCGAATTGGC
Organism: Chthoniobacterales bacterium; assembly: GCA_035484035.1. GTDB lineage: Bacteria > Verrucomicrobiota > Verrucomicrobiia > Chthoniobacterales > JAFAMB01 > JAFAMB01. The sequence continues at coordinate 19,695 of DATHPI010000246.1, read as the reverse complement.
CGCTCACCGCCGCTTGCCATTTTTTAGCGGTAACTTGTGATGGCGAAACCTTCGATTTGCAACTTCCCGTTACCGACGGAGGGGATCGAACCCACACTCACTTGCGTGAACTGGATTTTGAGTCCAGCGCGTCTGCCAATTCCGCCACGTCGGCTTTCGTGAGGAGGAAATTAGTAACCCGTTTACCATGAAACGCAAGGGGGAAGGAGTTCCGGAGTTCACGATTGCCGAAATAGAATATCAGCCATCCGAATTCTGCAACTCCTGAACTCCTGGAACTCCTGAACTCCTGATTTTGTCTCTCGCCCACGAGGCGTGTTCGGCAATGAGCGGATCGCTATTCTGGGCAAGCTGATCCAAGACCGGCAGGTCTTCATGGGTCCCTACATTCCCCAAGGCGACACAGACGTTCCGGACGAAGCGCTCCCTTTTGATGCGTTTAACCGGCGAATTGCGGAAAAGGCCACGAAACTCAGCGTCTGTGAGAACTGCCAGCTCCCGTAAGGTCAAGGTCTTGAGAGGCGTTGGAAGGTTGAACCTGGTCTCTCGGGTCTGTTGAGCAAAACGATTCCATGGGCAGACTTCCAGGCAATCGTCACATCCGTAAATTCGATCACCTATAGCAGAGCGGAATTCGATCGGAATGGGACCCTTATTCTCAATCGTCAGGTAGGAGATACAGCGGCGGGCGTCTAGTTGGTAGGGAAGGGTAATGGCTCGGGTTGGACAGATGTCGATACAACGGGTGCAGGAGCCGCACCGATTCTGTGCGGGCGAGTCTGCTTCCAATTCGAGGGTGGTCAGTATGACGCCGATAAAAAACCAGGTACCGAGGCGCTCGTTCAGGCACATGGTGCTTTTGCCTTGCCAGGAAAGTCCGGCTGTCGCGGCAAAGTCTCGCTCCAGGATTGGACCCGTGTCGACGTAACACTTTTGCCGACCGCCGTTTTCCCGGAGAAAGCCATCGATCGGAACCATGTTCTGTAACATGATTTGATGATAGTCGTTTCCCCAGGCATATCGGGCGATTTTTCCCTTTGGCCGGCGAGGGTTGCCACCCTGAAAATAGTTCGTGGCCAGCACGAGCAGCGTCTTGGCGTCGGCCAGAACCCGAGCGGGATCAGCCCGTCTAGCGGGATCACGGCTCAACCAGGTCATCTCGCCATGGTGACCGCTTTGCAGCCAGGAAAAATACTCCGTTGCGTGAGGGGCCTGAACAGCCCTCGCGAATCGACAGTCATCGAATCCGGACTGCTTGGCGAGTGCTCTAATCGCGGTCTTCATTGTTGTCGGTTGACCAGTCGCGAATCGCAGCCAGCGCTCGGTCCGCGACTTCCTGGTGGGTCAACCCGGAGGTCTCGACATTAATATCGGCAACCGCACGATACAACGGATAGCGTACCGACAATAAATTGGTGATCGTCGTTCGCGGATCCTTGGTTCGGAGCAAGGGACGATTCTGGTTTCTAGAGACCCGCTCCCAAATGACCTCTTCGCTTGCTAGAAGCCAGAGGACGACACCGAGTGAGCGGAGGAGCGGGTGGTTGCGAGGCTGTAGAATGATCCCTCCACCGGTAGCGATAACCGCTCGATGGGAATTCTCCAAATCCTGTAAGGCCTTATTTTCCTCGTCTCGGAAGACCTCTTCGCCCAACGTGGCAAAGATATCAGGAATCGATTTTCTGTATTTCTGGCGGATAATTGTGTCGGTATCGAGAAAGCGGTATCCCCAGCGACGAGCGATCTCCCTACCAACCGAAGACTTTCCGGATCCCATGAAACCGACCAAGACTAGATTGCGGGCGGACTCCGGGAGATGCATAGCCGCCACAGCTTCGACGCAACCAGCCGCAACGAGCAATGAAATAAATCTTCAGACCTAAGCCCTCATAACGTTTCTCGCCTTTGCTCCTTTTTCGTCCTGGTACAATTCGTACTCTACGGTCTCGCCTTCATTCAGGGTCCTGAATCCATCCGCCTGGATCACGGAAAAATGAACGAAGATGTCGGTAGGAACTTCTGGGTCCACAATAAACCCAAAACCTTTTTTCTCGTTAAACCACTTCACTGTGCCTTTAGCCATAGAATCGACAAAGGCCCAGATTATATGGAGGTCCCGCGAAAAACGTCAAGAGGAATGCAACACTATTATTTCCAGTAGGATACGTCTTGCCTTCTGCTGCTCGGATCGCTTTGTTTTCGCTATGTCTGATCCGTGCTTGGTCGCCGTTGTCATGGGCAGTAAATCCGATTGGTCAACCATGCATCACGCGTTGGATTTACTTCGGGAATTCGGAGTTCAGAGTGAATCTAAAATCGTTTCTGCTCATCGGACCCCGGACCTGTTAGTCGAATTCGCTAAGCAGGCTGCCAACCAAGGTTTGCAGGTCATAATCGCTGGAGCCGGTGGGGCTGCACATCTGCCAGGTATGCTTGCGGCCTACACCCATCTTCCAGTTCTCGGGGTTCCCATCGAAAGCAAAGTTTTGAAAGGCGTCGATTCGCTCCTCTCCATCGTTCAAATGCCTGCCGGGATTCCGGTTCCAACGCTTGCGATTGGTGAAGCCGGTGCAAAGAATGCCGCTCTCTCAGCGGTCAGTATCCTGGCCTTGCAAAACGCCCAATTGCGAGAAAAGCTCCTGGAATTCCGGCGCCAACAAACAGAGCAGGTGTTAAGTGCCAGACTGGAGTGAACTGTCTGCCGGACGGTTACCCACCGAGTAAGGTTGCATGAAGACGGCGATGGTGGATGCTCGATCGGATTTTCTCGGATGTGTCGCGGCCGCAGTCGAAATTCTTAATCGAAAAGAGGTGGTCGCGCTTCCGACCGAAACTGTCTATGGCCTCGCAGGCGATGCTCTCGAACCGGAAGCTGTGGCCAAGATTTTCGAAGCAAAAGAAAGGCCTTCATTCGATCCCCTGATCATCCATATCGAGAACAAACGATGGCTTACCAAGCTTACTCGTCCCTCCGAAAGGGTGAGACCTGTTGTAAATCGGTTGATGAACAGGTTTTGGCCTGGACCGCTCACGATCCTCTTTCCCAAATCCGATCTAGTGCCTGACCTGGTGACCGCCGGACTTGAGCAGGTGGCGATACGAATGCCGTCCCACCCGGTTTTCGTGCAGGTCCTCAGGGACTTCGGAAAACCTCTGGCGGCCCCAAGCGCCAATCGGTTCGGACGGGTCAGTCCGACCTGCGCAGAACATGTTCTCGACGAATTGAAGGGGCGGATCGCCCTGATTTTAGATGCGGGTCCAACTGTGGTGGGCCTGGAATCGACCATTGTTCGTGTGAATGAAGATAAGAATAAGATAGAAATCCTCCGCCAGGGCGCTGTGAGCGAAGAAAGTCTGGCCGAGATCGCGCCCACAGAAGAAACGTTCGGGTCGTCGAAAATCGAGGCTCCCGGTCAGACCGCAAGTCACTACGCTCCGGACAAAATCGTTCATCTCTTTGGGCCGGAGGCGATTGGGCCGAGCTCACACCACGATGCTCTGATCTGTTGGGGACCGATTCGGCACGGTCAGGATTTTTCCGTCGTTCGATCGCTAAGCGAAACGCAAGATTTGCGGGTTGCCGCCCAGCGATTGTTTGGCCTATTGAGAGAAGTCGATCGAATGGATGTCCGCCGGATTTTCATTGAGCCGGTCCCGGAAGTTGCACTCGGAAAAGCCATCATGAATCGTATCCGTCGAGCCATCGCGCCGCGGTGAAAACGCGTCAGGCACTTCGTGCCTGGCTACTATCCTGCTGTCCCTTCGGGGCAAATTCGTAATAATAATCCTAACACGTTTAATATGAACATATTATAGCTTTGACCCGGAGATAAGAAGGGTAATTTCCCCCTTCGGCGGATGCACCGCATAGTGTGCGCAAACGGTGCTTGCTTCGCCACGGCGGTATTCCTCAAATTGTTTCGTTAGCTCCCGGGCAACGCATATTAGACGCGACGGATCTTCTCGACCGATGACCTCCAATGATCGAACGATCCGGTGCGGTGATTCAAAGTAGATCGACGTCACTTCTCGAGCCAAGGCGGCAAGAAGCTCCCTTTCACGTTGGCCGCTTTTCACTGGAAGAAATCCGCCAAAGTAAAATCTGTCTGTCGGTAAACCGGACCCGACCAGCGCAGTCAGCAAGGCCGATGGCCCCGGGATGACTTCAATCCGGATCTCATTTTCAATGCAGGCGCGAACAATACGATACCCTGGATCCGAAATAGACGGCATACCGGCGTCCGTGAGGAGCGCAACCTTCTCGCCTGCGCGCATTCTCTCGAGGAGTTCACTGGTCCGCCTGGCCTCATTGTGTTCATGATAACTGACAAGCGGTTTGCTGATTTCGAATCGATTCAGCAGGATGGAGGAGCGGCGCGTGTCTTCGACTGCAATGATGTTGACCTCCTTGAGAACCGCGAGCGCTCGGAGAGTAATGTCGCCCAGGTTACCGATCGGCGATCCGACTAAATAAAGCATCGAAAAGGTCACCACCCTTCGGAAAGAAAGCTGACAAATTGAACTGCGGCATCCTGCATTGCCAGCGGTATGGCTTCACGCTCTTGAGTGTAGATATCGTTTCCGACAAAAAAACTGGTGTCACCTTCGATTTGCCTCTGATTCATCAGCTGTCCCGTATTGGGTTTTTCGATGCGAAAGGTAATGAGGACGCGCAGAGTAAATTCCGCGGAGGCGAGCACATTTCCCTGGAGTGAACGCGATTTTGAGCGAGTCACGGAAGTGATCGTTCCAACGACGATCGCATCGGCTTGATCGACTCCGGTGACTTCGTAGGTTCCGTCCTGCTGGATCTGACTAATCATTGTCGTCGTGGCGACCGCCTGGATATCCGGGGTGGTGGTGGCGTTTTTAAGAATCGGCACGGCAACCCGGTGAACCCCCTTCATGTAGGTAGGCGGAGTCGGACCCAGGGTATAACCGACACAACCGGTCAAGAACCCAAGCAGAAGGCCAAGAAACAGCCTGCTTAACGATCGACCGATCACTGGGAGGGGAGAGCAGGTTCAACAGGGGCTGGTTGAACTGGCGTCGGTTCGGCTGGGGCAGGTTCGAGCGGAGTTGGTTGAAGAGGAGGAGGGGGCTCAACAGGAGCGGGTGTTACATCGCTCGGGGCGGTCCGCATTGGTTTCTGCTCGGGAGCGGGTTGCTCTGGTTTTGGCGCCGGAGCGGCGGCCGAGGAGGGTGAAGGGGAGGGGGTCGGAGCTGGTGGCCCCACAAAATCCGGTCGCCCAGCGGTATCCGCTTGCGCCTGAAGTTTCCGACGGTCAGCTGCGGTCTGAGCGGTCGCGGTTCCCTTGGCTCCGATCTGCAGAGCGTCTTCGCCCACTTTGGAGCGAATCTGATCCATTCGTTGCTTTGCTCGCGTTGCGTCCGGAGAATCGGGCTCCTGCTGGAGAACCTCATTGTAGTAAACGTAGGCGGCTTTGTAGTTCTTTTCCTTGTCGTAAAACCTCGCGATTTCGTACGAATTCTGCGTTTTGCGGTTTTGTAACGTTTTCAGGTTATCCTGAGCTTGGGGTACTTTTTCGCTAGTTGGGTAGCGCAGCAGAAAATCGTCGAATGACTCTTGGGCGCGCACCGCAGCGGTTTGGTCGTAACCGGTCACCCGGCTCGCCTGAAAATAGACGTATCCGATTTGATACATGGCATTCGGAGCGACGTCGCTGTTCGGATAGCGATCCACAACCTGCTGGTAGGCAGCGACGGTAGCGGCGACGGCGCCAATTTTTTCAAGAGCCTGGCCGACTCCGTATTGAGCTAATGGCGCGATTCGGCTGTAAGGAGCGTTGGTCACGATCTTCTGGAACATTTCCTGAGCCTTGGTCATGGAGGGAAGAGTTGGAACCCCGTAGACATCGACTCGTTTTCCGTTCAGATATTCCTTGGCAATATTGTATTGAGCCTGAAGTGCAGCCTCAAACTCTGTGCTCCTGGGATACCTCTGCACCAAAATCTGATATTCGTTGAAAGCGCGCAGCAATTTGCCTTCTCGCTCGAGCATCTGCCCTGATCTGAACTGCGCTTCCTCCGCGATGTCGGATCGTGGGAACCGCCTTACCACGAGCCGGTAGGAGGCGCCCGCACGCTTATAATCGCCTTGTGCCTCGTAGCGCTGTGCCAATTTGAACTGCTCTTCGGCGTTCTTTTTGATCTCGATATCACTCAGGTCTGACGAGTTCCAACCTTCCCCATCTCGATAAATAATGGGGGCGGGTACGCGATGCGGGCACAAGAGCAGCACCAGCATCGTCAGCGGGAGGACAAACCGCAGCGTTCTATTCATAAAACGCCGAGAATAGTTGCGGGGACAAAACACGTCAAGGAGTAGACTCCAAAGGCATTATCCAAAGATTTAGCGTCCTGTCGACCAAAAGTCGAGAAAGAGGCGTCGGGCGAGCCGCATTTTTCTGTGGAATTTACGCCTCGCAGACGATCCATTTTGAACCGAACGAGCCCAAGGGATTTAATCAAAAGATCAGCAACCCTTGGCTGACTTTGCGTTCCACGACGGTGCCTGAGCGCGTGATGGTGAGTGAAATTTGAATTTTCGTTGAATCCCCGTAATACGATTTCACTCTGTAAACCTCGCGGCCGTAAAGTGCATCCAATCTTATTTTCTGGATCAACCCTTGTTTTGTTTCTTTGCGGATCGTCTTTTGGACCGCTGGCGGAACGTCTTCAATGACCAGGCTTTCGTCGATATCCAGCAACTGGCCGCGGTAGCTCAACTTGATCGAACCCAGATGCACATTTCGAAAATAGGTGCAGTTATAGACTGTTCGATAAACGCGGTCATCGCTCACTTTGGCTTCGATCAGTTGAGCGCCTGGGGCGTAATACTCGATTGCTGCTCTGACACGCTTTGGGACCGCGGAAATAGGTATCTTGTCGCTGGCCTGGGCCGCGGATAAAGCGCAAAAGAGCAGCAGCGCCACAGGCGTGTATTTGGCCATAACTCTCATCTACGAAGTCGCTCGGAAATGTCGAGAAGCGTTTCCAGAATCTTACCGTTAAAGCAGATCACTCGACCAGGCACGAGCACTCTCACGCTTCTGTAACTTTTTTTCGGCGATCACTTATGCACTTGCCTCTTCCGGGATGAGTGTTCCCGATTACGGGAGAAGTTGAATCATAGCTTACGGGACTAACTGCGAAACCTGAGGGCTCTGCGCCGAAGGACAGGCTATCACCTTGTGCTACTTTACTCCGTCCCGTCGTCTTTCCGGGTGCACGGCGATAGCTCCAGGGGTGACTCTGGGAGATCGCTCGACAGTCCGGAAGGCCAATGGAGCATAGGCTTCCAGCCTGTGTTCTGTCGCACGTTGAGCGATGTTCCGAGGGTTGAAACCGTAGGCTCAGACAGGGGAGACGCTCTCACTGAAAGCGTCATAACCCATGTTGCCAGCTAAAGTTGTGCAGTTGTCGAAAAGTCTGATGATCCAGCTTACTAACAACGCGGCAGTTAAGTCCAATTGTAGGACGCCTCAATCGCGTACTCTAATTTTGGCGCAGCAATAGGTGCGAGCTTTATCAGGTCAGCCTCTCGCCCCTTAACTTCAGGGGGGAACCGTTTATCTTTCGGGGTTCCCAGGGTTGAAACCTGGTACCCCTCCTGAATTTCCGAATAGGTTTGCGAGAGCAGGAAACTAATTAGTTAGTGGGAGCCGGAGGGGTGATGTTCGGCGTTGCGGTTGGGGCTGCAGGCCGCGAGGCCGGGTTTGTTTTATCCCACGGGCGCTCTGATTGTCGTCCGCGACCATTCTCCGGGCCGCCGTCACGTCGATGCCAACGTCTCGTGCGAGCCTTGATAGCCTCGTCGAGGACGACCCTTTGCTCCGGAGTCAGCACTTGGCTGACCTTTGCCTCGTGCAGCGCGAACTGGACAGTCCTGGTGCTGAGGGCATTGGCCCAATTTGTTGCTTTGGCCTGAATATCCGCGGTATTTTCCGGGTTGGCCAAGAGCGCCGCGTGCAAAGATTCTTGAGCTATCTTCGCTTCTGCCCATGCCGAACGAAGACTCTGGCGATCTTCCTCACGGATTTGTTTTAGTTTCTCTTTTTGTTCGTCGGTCAAATTAAGCCGATCCCAAAAGAGATGCCTACGTTGTTCCCATTGCGGCCGAGCCGGGAGCTTAGGTTTGTCCGCAGCGCCCGGGTCTATTGTTTGGGCAAATAAACTTGTGGCCCATGCGAGCCCGAGGAGCATTAAAGCAATTCTCTTCATATTGTTTTTCGAAAGATTGTCCTGACCGCCTGCATCACGATGCAAGGCAGTTTCTTGATATCTCTCCAGACGCCGGTTGCTCCCAGGGGTTACCGAAGAATGCGGGAATCACCAGTTGCCTGGGTAGAAAAACAAGCTGGACTGACTCGTGCCAGCCCAGCCGGAGTTTTCTCGACCTTCAGTAATGATTTCAGGCGAATCGGAGAACGCCAGAATCACTCACTACGGCTTCTTCTCGTTCTTGGCGGGTTTGTCGCCTTCTTTGGTCGCGTCCGCTTCGCTCAGATACTTGCCCTGCTTTGTCTTGCCGTACCATTTTGAGCCTTCCCTGTGATAAACATGAGTCTCCGTGTTCACCCAAACTTGGCCATTTCCGCCGCCGGCGGCCTGAACCGCCTGAGGTTCCGGCGCCTTATGTTTTTTTACGGTGGGCGCGGCAGCTGGTGTCGCTGCCGGATTAGAGGCAGCAGCTGGGGTAGGTGTGGCAGCTGCGGTCGCTTTGGTCTTTCTCGAGTGCTTCTTTGTCGGGGAAGCCGAGGCCTCCGGAGTAGGGCTGGGAGTCGGATCAGCGGCTCGAACGAGAGGGGCCGCTACGAACGCGGTCATGATAACAATCAGAATTGTGAGGGAACGCATAAGCAGTTCTCTTAGATTAGATGGTTGGATTTGGCAAGATTACAGATTTGGACGGATCAAATTCGTTGGTGTCGCAAACGTTGGGCGATGACAAAGCAGGCAATGGCAATCAGTACCGCCATTGCAGCGATCACAATGGCCAGCATTTGATGCGGCTTCAATTCCTCAAATCGATGCAGCCAGCCGGCGACCAGAACGCCAATCTTCCCGAAGTTCATTTCGGTGGTTCGAGATGATCCCTTCGTGTCTTCGGGCGACAGAGTGCCATCTTTCCAGGAACCTCCCGGCTCGAATATTGCTTGCCCGCGCGAGCTGGTTAGGAAGTTCCCTTCTCCGACCCAAAAAAGGATGCTTGACGCGATCAAGCCAAGGACAAGCACTGCAACGCCCACGGTTTTGAGAAGTTCCGTTCGATGTTTCAACGAGGAGCTTTGAACTGGCATTTTGTCGTTCACGACTTTGAAACCTTTCATGAAGTCAGGAGTTGCAGGGGGACAGGATACTAATATATCAGAGTGATGCAGTCCTTCCGATTCCATCCGGTGGTGGAGCAGTGGTTCGAGCAGAAGTTCGGAACGCCGACTGCACCTCAGGAACAGGGCTGGCCATCGATCCAGTCCGGCACCCATACGCTGATTGCCGCGCCGACGGGTTCGGGCAAAACGCTGGCTGCATTCCTGGCTTCACTCGATCAATTGTTTCGCGACGGGCTGGCTGGAGAACTGAACGACGAAACGCGAGTGATCTATGTTTCGCCGCTCAAGGCACTCAGTAACGACATTCATAAAAATCTTGAGGAACCCCTTGCCGGTATCCGTGCAGCACTGCGCGCTAGCGAGGGTCGGGATGTGGACATCCGCGCGGAAGTGCGCACGGGTGACACGCCGGCCGCGAAACGGCAAGCCATGATCCGCCGGCCCCCTCATATCCTGGCAACTACGCCGGAGTCATTCTACGTGTTGTTGACCTCGAAGGGCGGCCGCAAACTTCTGGCTAACGTGCGGACGCTGATCGTGGACGAGATTCACGCTCTCGCTGGCAATCGTCGGGGATCGCACCTGGCGCTCAGCATGGAACGATTGGCGGCACTCGTGAAGCGTCCGTTGCAGCGGATCGGGTTGTCGGCGACGCAAAAGCCAATTGAGGAAGTCGCGCGGTTCCTGGTTGGAACCCCCAATATCGATCAGCAAGGCGACGCGCGGTGCAAGATTGTTGATTGTGGATACTTGCGAGAAATGGATTTGGCCATTGAGTTGCCGGGGGCGCCGCTCGAGGCCGTGATGTCTAACGAAGTCTGGACGGAGGTCTATGGCCGGCTGGCGGATCTGATTGAAGCTCACGAAACGACCCTTGTATTCGTGAACACCCGTCGCCTGGCGGAGCGTGTCACGGGCCACCTGTGCGACCGGCTCGGCAAAGACAAGGTCATGTCACATCATGGCAGCCTCTCGGCTAAACTGCGACTTGAAGCAGAGCGCCGACTGAAAGCAGGCGACCTAAAGGCTCTGGTGGCCACGGCCTCCTTGGAGCTTGGCATTGATATCGGCTCGGTTGATCTGGTGTGCCAGATCGGTTCGGTACGCGCAATTTCAACCTTTCTGCAGCGGGTGGGCCGGGCGGATCATCGACGGATGGGAATCCCAAAGGGACGTATGTTCCCGCTCAGCCGTGATGAGTTGGTAGAGGGGGTTGCCGTGTTGCGCAGTATTCGCCAACGGAAACTCGACGAGATTGAGATTCCGCAGAAGCCGCTCGATTTGCTGGCTCAACAGATCGTCGCCTGTGCCGCATCCGGCGAGTGGGAAGAACAAACACTTTACGACCTGATGCGCTCGGCCTACCCCTATCGCGATCTCTCGAGAGAAGAATTCGATGACGTTTTGCGAATGCTCGCCGAGGGGTTCAGCACCCGCCGGGGGCGGCGGGCAGCTTTAATTCATCATGATGCGGTGAACCAGCGGGTCCGCGCAAGGCGCGGTGCCGCGCTGACGGCCCTTACTTCCGGCGGTGCAATCCCGGACAACGCGGACTATCGCGTCGTGCTGGAACCCGGTGAAACTTTGATCGGCACAGTTAACGAGGATTTTGCCATCGAAAGTATGGTTGGAGAAGTCTTTCAGCTCGGCAATGCTTCGTGGCGGATCCTGCAAATCAATTCCGGCGCTGTGCGAGTCGAGGACGCGCGAGGCCAACCTCCCGGCATTCCTTTCTGGCTGGGGGAAGCGCCCGGGCGCACCGCGGAACTGTCGCGGGCGGTCTCCACGTTGCGGGCGGAAATTGAAAAAAAACTCCAGACAGCACTCGAAAGGGGTAAATCTGACATCGGGGCCGTCGAGCAAGATCTGGCCGAATGGTTGAAGAGGGAGCCTGGTCTTTCTGAGGCAGGGGCTCGCCAGCTGGCTACTTATTTTTTTGCCGCCTACCGAACACTCGGAGTGATTCCATCTCAGGACAAACTCGTAATGGAGCGCTTTTTCGACGAGTCGGGCGGAATGCAACTGGTCATTCATTCGCCCTTTGGTATACGGTTGAATCGGGGTTGGGGACTGGCGTTGCGCAAACGGTTCTGTCGATCGTTCAACTTTGAGTTGCAGGCAGCCGCCACCGATGATGCCATTGTGCTCTCGTTGGGCACTCAGCACTCCTTTCCCCTCGATCAGGTTTTCGCCTATTTGAACAGCCAGACCGTCCGTGACCTTTTGGTGCAAGCACTATTGGACGCGCCGATGTTTGCTATCCGGTGGCGATGGAATGCGGCGCGCGCACTCGCTCTGCCGCGGCAACGGGGAGGGCACAGAATCCCTGCGCCGTTGCAACGCATGGAATCGGAAAACCTCCTGGCTGCAGTTTTTCCCGACCAGCTTGCCTGCCTGGAAAATATTGCGGGCGACCGGGTGATTCCTAACCATCCGCTGGTCTACCAGACGATCGAAGACTGTTTGATCGAGGCAATGGATATCCACGGTTTGATCGGTCTGCTCAAGCAAATCGAGAGCCGCACGGTTCAATGCATCGGACTCGATCTCCCGGAACCTTCTCCGCTGGCGCACGAGATTCTCAATGCCAAGCCGTACGCGTTTCTCGATAACGCGCCGTTGGAAGAACGCAGAACACAGGCCGTTTACACGCGACGGGCAGGTGATCCATCGGCAGATGGCGGTCTTGGGGTGCTCGACTTATCCGCAATTAAGAAAGTGTGCGAGGAAGCGTGGCCGCGCGCGACCAATCTGGATGAACTGCATGAAGTTTTACTTCTTCTGGGCGCATTGACGGAGAACGAAGCGAGAAATCTGGCAGATCATTCGGCAACATGGCTCGAATTGCTCGGGGCCGAAGGACGCGCCGGAAAACTCGCCATGTCACAGGCCTTTTGGGTTGCGGCGGAGCGGTGGGCGATGATTCAGGCGATTTATCCAGGGTGCGATGTCGAGCCAGCGCTGGTAGACCCGCGTTCAGAACATGGACGTTCGTGGGAACGTGCCGATGCTGTGCGCGAGTTGGTTCGGGGGCGAATGGAAGTTACGGGCCCGATCACTGCGGAAGCGCTGAGTGAGTTCTTCCGGCTGCCTTTATCGGAAGTTCAAGGCGCTCTTTTGGCTCTGGAGTCAGAGGGTTTCATCCTGCGTGGTAAGTTTCATCCAGAATCTGCCGAGCTGGAATGGTGCGACCGCCGCTTGCTGGCGCGGATCCACCGCCTCACGATTAACCGGTTGCGTGCGGAGATCCAGCCGGTTTCGATTGCCGAGTATCAGCGCTTCCTGGTGGCATGGCAGAGGGTGGATGCGGAGCATCGGGCGATCGGCGTCGATGGCGTCCAAGCTGTCCTGGAGTTGCTGGACGGGTGTGAATTGCCCGCAGCCGCGTGGGAACCCGAAGTGCTGGCCCTCCGTGTCCAGGATTATGCTCCAACGTTGCTCGATCAGCTCTGCTTTACCGGTCGGGTCGGGTGGGGCAGGCTAACGATACCGGACACGCGAGCTGGGGGGCCCTTCGGACCGGTGCGCTCAAGTCCAATGTCGCTCTTTGCGCGCGAGAACCTTCAGCATTGGCTTGCGCTCTGCGCGGCATCGGCTCCCACGGAGTTTTCGCCGGACGCGCAACAAATAGAAAGGGCCCTCTCGGAGGAGGGGGCGATGTTTGTCGGTGAAATCGTCAGGTCCACGCGCTTGTTACCGTCGCGAGTCGAACAGGCGCTTGCTGAGTTGGTGACCCAGGGTTGCGTAACTGCTGACGGTTTCGAAGGTTTGCGCGCGCTTTTGCTGCCGGAAGACAAGCGCGCGCCGTTTGGCAACGCCGAGCGCCGCAGGCGCCATAAGAGCGTCACCAGTGTGGAGTCCGGCGGAAGATGGTCGCTCCTGCGAAGAACGCTCCCGGCAGCCTCCGGTCCGTCAGGATCGGAAAGTGCCGATCGCGCAGACTCGATCGAAGCGTTCGCCCGCGTCCTCCTTCGCCGGTACGGTGTGGTCTCACGACGAATTTCGGAGAAAGAATCCTTGCACGTTTCCTGGCTTGAACTGATCCGAGTCTTTCGACGGCTTGAAGCGCGTGGGGAGATTCGAGGCGGCTATTTCGTCGGCGGCTTAAGCGGTGAACAATTTGCCAGGCCTGAGGCCATAGGATTGTTGCGCTCGATCCGCAAAACGAAAGCCAAAGGCGAGTTCATTGCGATCAGTGCCGCGGATCCGTTGAATCTGATCGGCATCCTTACGCCCGGACCGCGGATCGCCGCTGTCACGAGCCATCGTATCCTTCTGCGGGACGGAGTACCGATCGCCGCACTGAAGGCAGGGCAAGTAATTGAGTTAGAACATCAGAGATTGGAAGCAGGACGCTCGATCCAGAACGCTCTGCTGGTCGGAACGCTGCCGCCGAAGCTGCGGCCTTACTATGCCTAGTGATACGGAAAATTCGCCACTCGTCGCCTTACGGAATCTCGCATTTCGACGGCTCTGGTTGGCCAGCGTTCTCTCCGGAATCGGTGTCGCAGCCTACGATTGCGCCGCCGTTTGGGCGATGTACAAGCTCAACGCGTCGCCGTTGCTGCTATCGCTGATGTCCTCTATCGCATCGTTGCCCTTCTTTCTCTTTATTTTGCCGGCCGGCGCCCTGGCAGACATTGTGGACCGGCGGAAACTGCTCTGGGTCAGCAATCTTTGGCTGGCTGTAGCCGCCGGGTCGCTCGCCGTATTGGCTGCGCTTGGGTTACTCAACCCTTACCTCGTTCTCCTTTGTGTCTTTCTGGTCGGGGTTGGTTTCGCATTCACCGCTCCCACCTGGCCTGCAGTTGTCGCCGAAGTGGTTTCCGCCCAAGAACTGCCTTCGGCGACCACCCTTGGCGGATTGCAACTTAATATAGCGGCTGTTATCGGGCCAACGATCGGCGGTCTGCTGTTGCCGCTGATCGGCGCCAGATCAATCTTTAGCCTGAATGCGGTCTGCTTTCTGATTGTCGCTCTCACCGTATTGCAGTGGAAACCACCGGTCGTCTCGCCCAAACTGCCGTTAGAAACTTTTCTTGAGTCGTTCTTAACCGCTATTCGGCATGTTCGTCACTCCCCAGGGGTTCAGGTCGTGCTGATCAGGAACGCGCTCTTTGCTTTTTTTATTGCCTTGATCCCCTCGCTGATCCCGGTGATCGGCCTGAAAGAAGTTGAACTGAATGCCCTTGGCTGTGGACTCATGTTCAGCGCGATCGGTGCCGGATCGGTGTTCGCCGCAATTCTACTCCTGGGATGGGCGCAAACGCACTTTTCTCCAAATGTCCTGACCATCTCGGCGAATCTGTTGTTGGGGATTGTTTTCTTGCTGATGGCTTTCGTAAGGGATAAAACACTTTTTATAATTGTAGCTTGCCTTGCCGGGATCGCCTGGACATTGTGCGCCTCGGAACTTTGGGTGGCCGGACAGCGTGCCGTGCCAGATTGGGCGCGCGCCCGAATGAACGCTACTTTCTTCGCCATCACCCAAGGAGCAATGGTTCTCGGCGGTATTTTTTGGGGAACTGCCGCGTCCATCTACGGGCCAAACCGGACGCTGATCGGCGGTGCGGTTTTACTGTTTGTCAGCCTGATTGCCGCCATCCCGCTCTCCATCAATTTCACTAAAACCCTTGATCTCTCGGTGGTTCCGGTGACCGGTTTCTCCCATAGACTCATCTACACTCCGAAAGCAGACGATGGGCCGGTGGTCATTCACTTTGACATCGAAGTGGATCCGGTGCGCAGGGAAGAATTCCTGCAAACGACGAAGCACGCCCGGATGGTCTATCTCCGAAACGGCGCCTTCAGTTGGCGTCTCCACGAAGATTTAGGTCGGGTGAACACCTACCGGATCGAGGTTATGGTTCCCTCCTGGAGCCAATATCTGTTACAGGGCACTCGATTGACCAAAGCCGAAAAAATTATCCTCGAACGGGTCAGGAGTTTTCACGTCGGAAGCAGTACTCTAGGGGAGCAAATGTTTCTCTGCGTCAATAAGGAGCTGCAAAGCAAACATCATCGGGCAAGTAAAGGCGCCGGCGCTCCCGCGATTTCCGCTTAGCACAAGGGTGGGGTGAGGCTCCCGCCCGAACCAGGGCATCCAGCGCGGCCTCGCCTGAAAGCTGTCAGGGTCGAGGTGTCAAGCCCCGGTTCAGGCGGAACCTCCCTCTACCAAGAGCATCTCAATTTATTTAATTTCATGGTAATTCTGGAAAATCATGTACTTCAGGGGAATTCGAATCGCCCCGCCCATAACTTGGTGGACGCGACCTTTCGCATGGACTTTGCTGACGAGATTTGACGTCAGCGTTCACGTGGGCCGCCGCCAAAAGCATTTTGGGGAGATAGGAATTTGCAAGATGACCGACAGCGACCAGACACACCCTCTAGGGGATGAGGAGACCGATCAAATTAATCCCGCGGTCGCCGAAGGATTGTCGCCAGAGCAAATTGATTTCCTGTGCAGGCAATCCGCGGTTGTGGGTCGTAAAAAGCTCCAGGTACTTCGGCAGGCACTCTTTGAGTGGGTAAGTGAGCATCTGGAGTATCGTTTTACCGAAGCCATGTTTGCGGATACCGTTCGTCACGCGCTCGAGGAATTCATGTCCCGGCACCGTGAGGAAGCTCCAGTGTCGGAAGCAGATCGTCGCGTCGGCGGTGCCACGAAACCATGAGACGGGGTGAGTGAGTCACCAAGAATTCGGTGAATTTCAAAATCGTTTGACTGATCGGTAACCGCTCCGGAGGCTCATTATGGCCTCTTCGGACTCGATTAATCTTCAATCTGTGAAATTGTGAAAGCTCTGTTGACCGTTCCCTTGATTTTTGCCTTGGCTCTCAGTTCTGGAGGAACTCCCCCAAGCGGTGCGGATCCAACGAAGCCGGAGATCAAGCTGCTTTTGGGTCAACCTTTGTCCGCCTGGGCTGCTTCTTACGGTCCGCCCAAGTCGGACAATGGAAAGAGCGCCGTATTCAGGACCCCGGAAGGGACTGCCTACGTTATCCTTGGAAACTCCGGCCTGACCGAATGCGCCTCCCTGGTAGCGAATATTTCCGACCTGAACCGTTTGGTCGACATCGTGACCGAGGTTTGCCAGTCACTCGAAATAAACTACAAGGATGACGCGGACGGTCCGAAGGGGAAGTTTCATCGCTATGAAAGCAAGGATGGAACGATTCGGGCATCGATTATCGCTAATCCTCCGGAACTCGTCATCATCGTGCAATCCAAGGTGTTCAGCGTGCGTGATAATTCGCCAACGACCACCGCACTCTGGAAGTGAATCGATGTTATATCGTGATAAGATTCAGAATTCAGGATTCAGGATTCAGAAGTCAGAGTCGAGCAGCACACGAGGTAAACGGGCGAAGATTTGGCGCGGCAAAGAATCGCACAGACTACCGGCTCCCGTCTCCTGAATTCTGACTCCTGACTTCTGCTTCCATCCCATGACCAGCATGCGAATTCAATTACAGGCCACCGCGCTCATTTTCGTTTTGATGCAGGTCAACCTTTGCTGTGCGCTTGATCACCCTTCGGCCGTCGGAGTTTGGAGAAATGAAGATGCCACTTTCGAGATATTCGAAAACCAAGGGAGACTGAGCGGTAAAATTATCGCGTTGAAAGAACCGCAAACCCCGGAAGGCAAGGAAAAATTGGACGTCCACAATCCGGATCCGAGCAAAAGAGAGAGGCCAATCGTCGGCCTGGTATTCATGTCCGGATTCTCCAGGAAAAGTGATGCGCGCTGGGAAGATGGAACAATCTACGATCCGAAAACCGGAAACACTTACTCCGGTTCTATGGAGCTTGAGAGCCCGGAAACAATTAAAGTGCGAGGGTTTATCGGGATTTCGCTGATCGGACGCACGGATGTTTGGACCCGCGTTCGGAACAGCGAACATTCCTAACCCGCAGCATTATTCGTTCTTCGCCCCCAATCGTGCTCGAACTCGTCCCCATGAGAGTTCGAGTAAGATGAGGGAAACGATTACAGGCCCGAATCAGCCTGCTTTCTGCAACTCCTGAACTCCTGCAACTCCTGAACTCCTTTTCTAGTCACTTGGCCGCAGCCGAGTGAACAACCTCCGGAACTTCCTTGCCCTTATCCACAAAGGTCATTGAGGCCGAATTGAGGCAGAAACGCAAGCCTGTGGGTGGCGGACCGTCGTCAAACACATGCCCCAGGTGGGCACCGCATCGAGCGCAGAGTATCTCTTCGCGTTGCATTCCATAGCTGTTATCGACTCTCATCAGAACATTTTCTTTGGCGACCGGTTGGAAAAAGCTCGGCCAACCCGTTCCTGAATTAAACTTCGAGTCTGAAGCAAAAAGAGGCAGTCCGCAGCAGACACAGTGATAGATGCCTTCGCGATGGTTATCGAGCAAGGTGCCGCAAAAGGCGGGTTCGGTGCCTTGTCCTCGGGCGATTGCATACTCCTCGGCCGTCAACTGCTTGCGCCATTCGGCATCCGTCTTCTTGACCTTGGGAACAGTGACCGGCTCGGTCAGCAGGCCATTGGAGCCAATCAGGCGGACTTTAACGGTGGAACTCGATCCGGAATCTTGAGCTTGTGCCATACCTGTCAACAAATAGCTTCCCGTGAGAATACTCAACGCGAAGCTTAATAAAAAATGGAAGATTGCTTTCACAGAAGAGTTAAGATGAGAATTTTACTAGATCTTGCCACCGGCGGCACAGCCATTCTTTCCTTTACAACTGTTTTCGGCCGTTTTGCATCCACCTTTGCCTTTGCAGGAATTTTTGCCCTTGCATCCGTTATCCCCGGCTTTGCATCCACCCTGTCCCTTGCACGAATTCTGGCCTTTACATCCATGTTTCCCTTTGTCCTGATCTGCCAGGATGTGGGCTGGGGTGGTTGGTGTTCCGGAAACGCTTCTGGCGTACGACGTGACAGCGAAGGATCCGGTTAAAAGGCCGGCGACAGCAGCCCCGGCGATGATTGCTCTGGATGGTAACATTTTCTGTTTAGCTTTCGATTGAGATTACTCGCGAAGAGATCTCCAATGAGAGGCTGGAGGTTCGCTTTTAATTCCCTGCTACCGGGAATATTGAGGAGGATATTCGTTCCTACTCGTTCTCGTGGTCGTCATCGTCCTCGTGATGTCCCGCTCGTCCTCGTGGTCGTCGTCGTCCTTCGTCGTCCGGTTTTCGCGTGATCCGCGAAAACCTCCCACCATTTCCGTTTCCATCTAGCGGGCAATCTCACCGTTCCCCAGCCGAGGACGAAGGACGACGACGAGGAAGAGGAGGACGCCGAGGAGAGGACGAGGGCGAGAATGAGACTCTAAACAGATCCCACATGCCCGCAGGACGCGACGCCGGATCGAAATACCGGCCGCGACATTGGTAAGCTCCGCCAGTCAGCTGTTTTTCCGCCAACCGTATTGCCTGGCCGCCAGGATGGCCGCCTCGATTTTGCCCGTCCGCAAACGATCCAAAGGGCTATGGCCTCCCAGAATTTCCATGCGATTCAGGAAAAATGCCACCGGTTCCCATTCGTTTTCAAAGGGAAGCTCAGCCAGGCAGTCTCTGATTCCAAGCATCACGCGCCTGTGTTTGCGGGCAAACTGCCAAATGGGATATTCCCACTGGCCGGCGTCATTTCGGGCTGACACGATTTGCCGGTGATTGCGCCAGCGGTCAACGATCGACGTCTCCTGCAATCCCATGAGATGAACGACTTGGGCCTTGCTAATGCAGCCTCCGTGCGCCTTTAAGAGGTCCTGCAACGCCGATTGATCATAGGCAGGGCTTAGTACTTCATCGGGCATTTGACAAAATGTAACGAATTCTTTTCCCAATGCCAGCTCGAAACTTGGTTCTCTCACATGGCTGCCTCGCATGGATTCGAACCATGACAAAGCGATTCAGAGTCGCTTGTGCTACCGTTACACCACGAGGCAATAATCGGACAGATGCCGGGAGCATTCGTTACCGTAAAACGGCAAGAAGTCAATTGCCTAAAGGAGTGGAAACTTTGGTCCCAGGCGGAGGTGAGAATTCAAAGGTCGAAGCCGGCAACGTGTCTCGTCGAACGTTGGTGTAGGTTTCGGTAAAGACTTGATCCTTGCTGTCATGAATGACCACTCGTTTAGGCGTGAGATTCTCGTCGATCGTCAAATCGACGGTTTTCACCAGTTTTCGGACGGCGGCCGTCTTTGGGGTCAGCGTGAGCTGGTACTCATTTCCATTTTTCGACCCTTCGATGGCATAGTAGGTGGCGACTTCCCGAAAATTCAGTCCTGCGGTTAGCGCTCGCATCGTATCCTTGATGATCGGGCGCTTTTCCAGGTCGTAGACTTCCACCTGCT
>DATHPI010000245.1:0-5077 GCA_035484035.1 Chthoniobacterales bacterium | reverse complement strand
GCAATAGCGCACGCCCCCACCACCGCCCGGGTCAATGCCGCCGAGGTCCGGCTCCAGAGTGGCAAAAGTCGCAGGCTTGCTCCGCCAAGGCCGGTCCGCCAGGAACGGGATTTTTGGATGCGGAGACAGGGCCGCCAAAATCGCCACAAGAGACACGGACTGTCCGCAGAGACTAAAAGGGGCCACAGCCGATAGCGGAAATCCCGGCACAAAGAGGGCTATCTGGACCCGGCTGGAAATTACCCGGTTCGAAAGGACTGCGTGGTGGGCACGACACAGCGGCGATCACTGGCCCGACGAGCTGCGGCTCTCCGAGATTGAGGCCCATGGCAGACGGCTATTTCTGATTTCCAACGGGTCGGAGCTCAATCACGCCCGTTAACCATGTCCGCGTTTCTAGTTAGACGGGTAACGATTTATTAAGCACAGTTTTTGCTGCAGGCCCCGCCGCGCACGAGAAGATAACTCGTACCTCTAACAGCTCGAAGCCAGCTGACAGATGCTATTTAAAGCCAAGTCCACCGAGAACGGCTTCGATCCTGCGGTGTGGGCCATTGCAGCTACTCTCGGCGGAGCCATTGTCTATCTTGTTCTGACGCTCTAAGCCGTCAACATGGCACCGCTAAGTCGAACCGAACGTACAGGCCTGTTGAGAGCGCAGCTAGAGGTGGCGGCTTCACTCGTGGCCTGATCGGCGGAATGATTGGGGCCATGCCCGACCGCCCGACCAAGATCAGCTTCGTAGCGATGCGCGACTCCGCTGTGCGAGGTAGTCTCTCGAAGGTTATCGATTCCTTAGCAGCAGGGTACCCATTCTCGATTGTTCATTTACTAGAATTTGAAAACCGGCGTCGTATCCTCTTCAAATGATCGATAAACGTGCGGCACGAAGGGAGCGAGTTTTCAAAGCTGGAAAGGTCTCGTTTGGCTGCGAGCGCGTGGATTGCACGGTAAGAAACCTTTCGGTGACGGGAGCGATGATCGAAGTTGAAACCTCAGACGCTATCCCCCATGAGATCATTCTAGACATTCTGGGCCGTGGCGCGCGTTTTCACTGTCATGTCGTTTGGAGACATTTTCGTCGGCTCGGCGTGGCCTTCGATTAGGTCGTTGAGTTCACTTCGCTAGAAGGACTGCCATGGGCCTCTTTCGAACAAAAGTGTCAAGTCATCTAATCCCGGTGAATTCCCAAAACGCCACAAGCAGCGACTGGGTTATTTTGCTGGAGGCTGGCACCATCATTGGTCCGTCGCCTGAAAGACTTCGCGTTGCCCGATCAACTCTGGAGCGAAAAATTGTAAAAAAGTACAGGTTTATGCGCAAAGCGAGACATTTCCTTGTGCTGGAAGGATATGATCCACGAATTCATGCGGTGTTCTTTTGCCCTCAACTCTACAAATATGATTCTGAAAAAAAGCTCGTGCCTTTAGAAGGCGACGAGATCGGCAGATTGATCGCACATGCCGTTGAGGGCGGAATTACCGAGAGGCGACCATGGTATGATCCATCGGAAAACTTGCCAGATCGCCCAATAATCGACGCTCAAATGAACATGGAATTTGACACAGTTGTTGTGCCCAGTGCGGCCGCTTAGCCTCTAGCGGTTGGTCAATCGCAAGGCGGACAGGGAGTGTGACCGAGCCTGATTTGCGAAAATCCGGATACCGCAAGAGCGGCGTCCCCGCCTAGGGCAAATAACGACCAGTATTTAGAGTTTCCGAAGCCGGGCGACACAGCAGCTCGTAAGAGCTACCTCACAGACTTTGCGCCGCTAGGCGAACTAATCGAAGACTTCAACAGGTCACTTAAACCGGAAGAAGAAAAATTCAAAATTAGTTTCGAGGCTGTCCCGATCGTCAGGACAATCCTTTGTAGCCGCGAGAAGTGTAGCAATCGATGACAGTCTGTCGCCCCATCGATCTTCAATTCACCAGCGGCCTCTGATTCACGTCGCAGTGCCTTAGCCGCGCGTCATAGGCGTAGCGCGTCTTAGTGTGGCTCCGATCTGCGAGGCCCCAATATTCAGCGGCTTCACAACTCAATTTCATCGCGCGATCATGGGGCATGTCTGCCCGCCCCCAGACCTTTTGAAATGCGCTCATCTGGCGTGCGCGGTCTGTTGATCGGGAGAGACTGGTCTTTCGGTGGTCCGGAATAGTCGAGGTTCATGCCACTCACTTGGCATGAGAGCGTGCTTATTCCGGTCGTGAGGCTAAAACCGTTGGCGCGCGGAATCTCCATGGTCGAAAACTCATAAAATATGCCAAAGGCTCTTTCGGTGCCGCGGAGAGGGATGGTCCCCAAATGAATCGCGAGCGTCGTGACGTTCGATCCACCGCCCGCTCCTGGACAATTAAACGAGCAGCCCTTCCCGTTAGGGCAGGAATATTGCCATTCGAACGCGATCTCTGATCCGCCGGGTTGAAGGGGATTTGCTTCCCAGCGTTTTTCATCTTCAGCGAATAGCGACACCGCCAAAGGGCCGCCCACAAGCAGGAGTGCGCTTAATACCACCGCATGAGAAAACTTGGACGCCATTCGAGTAACTCGAGAGACCAAATCGGAGGTCAAGTATAGCGTTGTAGGCACGCGCTTACTAGGGCCGGTTGACCCAGCCCTGACCCTTGATCGGCTCGATGGCCCAGAGGCCGGCTGTCCGTTCGAGCCGCGCGGTTTGTCCTGCGGCGCGTTTCTGGAGACGGCCAACCGGCAGTGAAGAGTAGCTGCACTTCCGGTTTGGTTCTGCATTCGTTAGATATGGCGAACGCCTAGAACATTGAACAAGAGGTTCTTGCTGTGCCTTTCAGATCAAGCCTCCTGGTCAGCCTCATCTGCGCCACCGTTCTGGTCAGCATCGTCACCCGCGCCAACGCCATCACTGCGGAAGTGGCAAAGAAGTGCCAAATCCTTCGGGAAAAGCAATTCCCTCCGCGTGTGATCGGCAATCCGGCAGCCGGTAGCGCCAAAGGTTCGTGGCGAGACCAAACAGAGTTTTTCAGGAAATGCGTCGCCAACGGTGGCAACATGGACAGCACGACGGAAAAAAATAGGCAGTGATAGCACCAGCGAACCGAGCAACATAAGCCCCGCCCCGAGGAGGAAAGTGCGGGCGGGGCTTCGTTTGGGGGCATCCTAGTCCTCAAATTCTTGGAGACCGCCAGCCGGTACTGAGGATTTTTTACGCCTCCCAGAATGTTCGGCAGACGTTCGTCAAAAATTCCGTCGCGCTGTGATGCGTATCACTGCAGTTGTCCGGCCCTTTAACTTAAGATGTTTAGTCCAACTGCAGCGCTGTTGGTCCGGAATTGAAGCAGTTGGCAGGGGCCGCTCTGGTTTTCCAGCGCACGGGGCGGCCCCACTGGCGTTCAGCCCGGCAAACGAGCCAAACCGAACCATTGGCTGCGCAAACCACAATGAGAGGAGACTCTCTCATGAGGAACGAGCGGAACAGCCACCAAACCGCCCTCTTACTCTTCGCGGTCGCGGTGATTATCGCAATCCTCATGGCAGTCCTCACGACTTTTGAGCGGGTCGACAAAAGGACGGCTACTAGCGAGACCGCGCCTTTTGGTACAACGGGCCTCGGCAAGGCTCGCCCACCATTGTGATCGCGCACCAGGACAATCGGTGTTAGGCAAGTGAGGACAGTCGGTTTGGCTCGGCTTGGCTCTTCGCCACCGGACCGAACCCTATCACCGAAGCACTGGGTCAAGATCAAGAACCGGAAACATCCCGCGATGAGCCGAGTGATGGAGGCGTTTGCGTAAACTACTTTTTTTCAATCCAGCGATTTAGTTCTGAAGCCGGGATGATACGACGAACTGGCTGATACCCGTTCAGCAATGTGCCCGCCATGATCTTGTGACTGTCGTTGGAGAGCATCTCCTTCGCATATTGCTTGGCTTCGGCCTCCGTCGGAAATGTTTTGGTCTCTTTGGGAGATGTCCAAGGTCCAAGCCCTCGTCTTAGTCGGACTGAAACGAACCAATGATCAGTCAGGGTGCCTCTGGCCATGGCGTCACCCCAACCATAGCAAGGCCGCAATGCAGAAAACGGCAAAAACTGCTAGCCCACTGACCATGAGTAGATCTCTTCTTCCCAACACCTCACGCACCCCACCGCCCGCTCGGCAAGATAGCCTTTTTCGCCGGGCTGACAGTGGGGAAAACGGAGCAGTCCCCAACCTTCACGGCCAGGGCGCGATCCATGACCGAGGAACAGCTCGCAGCCATGCACAAGCTACTTGCCAAGCACCATCGTAAGCTGGCCACTGTCATCCGACAGTATCACGCTGATCTTGCGGAGCGGCTCGCGGATGAGGCTGCGCTGATACCAAGGCGAACAGCGATTGTGGAGCGCGTTCGTGAGCGCGAACAGCAAATAGCGAAAGATGGCGACCTCGTTGAGTTGAAAACGCAGGTACGCAATAAGAAGGGATCATAGAGCCGAAATTTTCCAACAAACGAATATAAATTCGTCGCCAAGTGCGATCTTTAATTGAAATTACTTTCCTGATTCACGTATATGTGATAATATTACTAAAGCTTACTTGGTGTAATTACTGTATACATTCTACATATTACCCTATAGATTTGACTAATCTCGAGCCTATGGATTCGAAACCCACGGGCCAAGCCGATAATCGAGGCTTTGTATCGACGACCCTCGCACGTATTCAAATCGTGGGCCTCGTGCGTCCACTGCTTGTGAGCAAGCTCACACGTTCCTGACAGGCTTCCGCAAAGCCACGTCCGTTCTGACAGGCCGCGTAAAGGGCTGTCCGCGTAACCTGCGATAAGCGGCTGCCTGTGGTGGGCTTTTCCCATCAAAAACATATTCGATACTGGCAATCGAAAAACGAACCCCCCTGAGAATGCCGTTTTTGGCGCGTGCTGACGGAACGCGGATACCTGCGCTCTTGATCTGCCCGTGCCATGCAACCCGATCGGTGAGACCATGGCGCATGAGCGCGCTCGTAACGACACACTGTTGCAGTTGGCTGTCCCGCAACGCCTGATCACCGCTGTTGATCAGGTGGCGCATCAGCAATTCGAGTCCAGAAGCGCTTACGTCCGCG
>DATHPI010000244.1:0-8993 GCA_035484035.1 Chthoniobacterales bacterium | reverse complement strand
GGCCAGTTCCAAAAACGGTTTCAGCGAATCAGGATTGCTCATGGCCTCCCGACTTACCAATTTTGAAAGCTCGATTCCCAGAAAAATGCGTTTAACGGGAACCTCCAATTTCTTCCCATTCAACGTTTGCGGAATTTCCGGCACCTGGAATATGCCGTCGGGCACGTAGCGCGGGGACAATTCGATTCTAATTCGCTCGCGAATCCGGTTGGCCAGGAAATTATCGAACCCGACGGCTTCCCGCAGCACGATAAACAAAAGCAGTTTCCCTGGTGTTTCCTTCCCACCGGGACCCAATCCCGTCGTATCGATGACCAGTGATCCAAGGATTTCTGGGAGGGATTCCACAACCTGGTAAAATTCGCTGGTGCCCATTCGCACCCCCCCGCGATTGAGTGTTGAGTCGGAACGACCGTAAATCAGGCACTGGCCGGTGTCGGGATCGATTTCAATCCAATCTCCATGCCGCCAAATGCCTGGAAAATGCTGAAAATACGCCTGACGGAGCCGCGAACCGTCCGGATCATTCCAAAAGGCGACGGGCATACAGGGCATTGGCGCAGTCAACACCAGTTCGCCCACCTGGTTCCACACCGCATCACCGGTTTCCCCCCAGGCTTCGATCGGAGCGCCCAGGCCTCGGCACTGCAATTTTCCGGGATAGACGGGCAGCCAGGGGTGTGAAAGAACGAAGGCTGTACAAACATCGGTTCCACCGCTCACCGAGCCGAGCCAGACGCTTGGGCTGACCTCATCGTAAACCCATTTGAAACCATCGCGCGACAATGGCGCCCCGGTCGATCCGATTGACCGGAGTTCGCGTAGCTGAAACTCTTTTCGAGGTTCAAGCCTTTCTTTTTGACAAGCCATCAGGAAGGGAGCGCTGGTACCGAAATAATTAATTTCCTCGCGTTCGATCAACCTCCAGAGTGTCCGCAGGTCGGGATACTTAGGGCTGCCGTCATAGAGTACCAGTTGAGCGCCGAGTGCCAGGCCCGACACCAAAAAATTCCACATCATCCAGCCGGCGGTAGTGAACCAGAAGAACCTGTCAGCTGGACCAAGATCCAGGTGCAAAGACAAAGCCTTCAGGTGCTCAAGGAGAATGCCCCCATGTCCGTGGAGAATCGGTTTGGGCGTGCCGGTCGTCCCTGAAGAATAGAGGATCCAGAGCGGATGATCGAACGGCACCGGCTCGAAACGATGGGGCGCATCCGTTTCCTGCCGCGCGAGCAAGTCGGACCAGCGCCACGCTGAAATGGCGAGTCCGCAGTCCGGCAACCGCTCGTCCGCCGCCTGTTCCACGATGATCAGGTGACGGAGAGTAGGCAGGTTCGCCGTAATTTCAGTGAGTGCCGCCGCGCGATCGTAGCTCTTGCCGCCGTATCGGTAACCGGAAACAGCGACCAGCACCTTAGGTTCGATCTGAGCGAGGCGATCGACGGCACCGCGACTCGAAAGTTCCGGCGGGCAGTTGGACCAGATCGCTCCGAGGCTCGCGGTGGCAAGAAAGGCAATGAGCGTCTCGAACCGGTTTGGAAGATAACCTGCCACGCGGTCGCCGCGTACCACACCGAGGCGGCTCAGTGCCGAAGCCAACTGTCCCACGCGCATAACTAATTCGGCCCGGGTCAAAATTTGCCGATTTTCAGGCACGCCCGGTTCCGTGCAGAACATGACCGCCGGCCGGTGATCGAACTGCCCAATTTCAGTCGATCCAAATCGCAGCAGATACTCGGTGTAGTTCAGGGTTGCCCCCGGGAACCATTTCGTCTGGATCGGATCTTCGGCTCGCTGGAGAACTCGCTCCGCGGGTGTCTGAAATCGGACGGCAAAGAATTCGGCGATCGCGCTCCAAAATCCCTCCAGATCTCGGACCGACCAATCGTAGAGCGAGCGATGATCCTGGAGGTTCAAGGATCGTTTTTCTCTCAACCATTCGCAAAATCGCGCCAGGTTGCTCTGGCTGATCTGCTCGGGCGGCGGCCGCCAAAGCGGTTGTTCGATGGAAGATGCGGATTCCATGGTTGATCTCGGGTGGCTGAAGGCCGTCGAATCCGAAACGTTAGGGCGCCTCGGCAAGGAACGCAATCCGTTGTCGTCACACGGACACCGTGGCTTCTGGGCGAGAAACAAGTGCAACGGGGAAAGCATCGCACAGAGGCCACAGAGGTCACGGAGGGGGGATTTGGGTTAATGCACACAGAAATTCTATCGGTAACACCGTGACTTCTGGGCCGAGAAACTGACTCAACAGGAAAGCATCGCACAGAGGTCACAGAGGTCACGGAGGGGGGATTGGGTTAATGCCCACAGAAATTCTATCGGTAACACCGTGACTTCTGGGCGAGAAAAAGCGCAACGGGGAAAGCATCGCATAGAGGCCACAGAGGTCACGGAGGGGGATTTGGGTTAATGCACACAGAAATTCTATCGGCAACACCTGGCTTCAGGGCAGAGAAATTGGCTCAACAGGAAAGCATCGCACAGAGGTCACGGAGGGGGGGATTTGGGTTGGTGCCCATAGAAATCCTATCGGTAAAACGCCGGTAAAAGAGAGTGTCGGCTTTTTTCTCGCACGGAAGCGAAGGGCGTTTACGGAAAGAACCACCACCATCAAGACCTCCATCCCCCTCTGTGACCTCTGTGCGATGCTTTTCCCCATTGCGCTTATTTTCTCGCCCGGCAGCCCCGGTGTCCACGGAAGAACCCCACCCATCAAGACCTCCATTCCCCCCTCCGTGACCTCTGTGGCCTCTGTGCGATGCTTTCCCCATTGCGCTTGTTTCTCGCGCGGCAGCCCCGGGTGTTCACGGAAAGAGCACCACCACCATCAAGACCTCCATTCCACCTCTGTGACCTCTGTGACCTCTGTGCGATGCCTTCCCCATCAAGCCTGTTTCCCGCACAGAAGCCTTCGCGTCCACCTATCAAATTCTCCGGGTTCTCTTGACAAATTGCGGCATCCGACTTTTTTAAACGCCTTCCCTAATACTCTAACCCAATCCCGCTGATTCACGTGCCCTACCCCGAAGATGATCACCGTCGAGAAGTTAACGAAGAGCTTCGGTCCGAAGCTCGCGGTCGATAATATTTCGTTCTCCGTTGAGAAAGGCGAGGTCTTGGGATTTCTCGGGCCAAATGGTGCCGGCAAATCCACCAGCATGCGAATGATCACCGGGTTTTTGTTGCCCTCCTCCGGTAAAATCTCGGTCTGCGGCTTTGATGTGGTCGAACAATCGTTGAAAAGCCGGAGCAAGCTCGGCTATCTGCCGGAAAACGCACCAATGTACAGCGACATGTCGGTGTTCGGCTTCCTGAGCTTCTGCGCAGAGTTACGCGGGCTATTCGGCAGCGCTAAGAACAAGGCCATTGAGCGAGCGGTTCAGCTCTGCTTTCTTCAGCCGGTACTGTTCCAGAATGTTGATACTCTTTCCAAGGGCTACCGTCACCGGACCTGCCTGGCGCAAGCGATCATCCACGACCCGGAAGTGTTGATTATGGACGAACCGACCGATGGCCTGGATCCAAACCAGAAACACGAGGTTCGCACCCTGATCCGAGAAATGGGACGGGAAAAGGCCATTATTTTTTCCACCCACATTCTCGAAGAAGTCGAAGCCGCCTGCACCAGGGCGATCATCATCGATCGTGGGAAGATCGTCGCGAACGGAACACCGGATGAACTGAAAGCCCGTGCTCCGTTAGCAGGAACGATTGTCGTCGGTCTGAGAGGCATTACCTGGAAAGCCATTCAGCCTGGGCTGGCCGAGCTGCACTTTCTGGGGAAATCCGAGTTAATCTCTGAATCGAACTCGCGAACGATGCTCCGGCTCCAGCCAAACGGGGATTTGTTACCCGAAGTATTGGCTTTAGCACAGAGACAAAAGTGGCGGGTTGAACATCTGAATGTGGATGAAGGCCGACTCGATGACGTGTTCCGGTCAATCACTCTGCCCGACACCGAGAGAGCTTCTGTCGAATGAAAACTATCTGGACGATCGCCAGGAGAGAGCTGAGCGCCTATTTCTCCTCGCCGGTCGCGTATGTCTTTATCGTGATATTCCTGCTTCTCACCGGTTTTTTTACGTTCATGGTGGGGCGGTTCTTTGAACGCGGATCGGCCGATCTCTTGACCTTTTTCGTGTGGCATCCCTGGCTTTACCTGTTCCTGGTACCGGCAGTCGGCATGCGGCTCTGGTCCGAAGAACTGAGATTGGGGACGATGGAACTTCTTTTCACCATGCCGGTGACCACTTGGCAGGCGATTCTGGGAAAATTCCTGGCCAGCTGGATCTTCCTCCTGATCGCCCTGCTTCTGACCTTTCCAATGGTGGTCACCGTTGAATACCTGGGGCATCCGGATCTGGGCCGGATCCTGTCCGGTTATGGCGGCAGTTTCCTGATGGCGGGCGCCTTCCTGGCGATCACCTGCATGACCTCGTCATTGACGCGCAATCAGGTCGTTAGCTTCATTCTCTCTGTGGTGATCTGCCTGTTCCTGATTCTTTGCAGTTGGCCGCCAGTCACCGATATCGTGGTCAGTTGGGCGCCCGCCTGGTTAGTGGACACCCTCGCAGGCACCGGCGTCATGACCCACTACGAAGGATTCCAGCGCGGCGTGATCGATAGCCGCGATCTGATCTTCTTTTTATCCATGATCGTGTTCTTTCTTTTCACCACCAGCGTCATTCTTCGCGCGCGTCGAGCATAGCCGTATGAAGGGGAAGTTTGATCAATTACTCTATTCCGCAGTCGGGGTGATCGCCGTTCTGGTCATCATCGTCGTGATCAACCTGTTTGGCGGCTTCTTCAAATTCCGGTCTGACCTGACGGACAATAAGCTTTATACACTTTCCGACGGTACGAAGAAGATCCTTAACAAACTCGATACAGATGTGGTCGTTCGCCTCTATTTCAGCAAGGACAACGCCTACGTACCGGTACCGCTCCGGACCTACGCGCAGGAAGTGCAGGATCTTCTAGACGAATACCAACAATACAGCCACGGGAAAGTTAAAGTCATTAAGTTGGATCCCAAACCGGATTCGGACGCGGAAGACTCGGCAAATCTCGATGGCATCGAAGGTCAGGCCGTTAATTTATCAGACAAGGTCTATCTCGGAATCGCCATCAGTTGTCTGGATGCTAAAACGACCATTTCCTATCTAAGTCCGGACCGGGCGAACCTCCTGGAATACGATTTGTCCAGGGCAATTTCTAGCGTCGCGAATCCCAAGAAAGCGGTGATCGGTTTGATGAGCGCGTTGCCCGTCACCGGACACGAGGCCAGTCCAATGATGATGCAGCAGCGTCAGCAACCAAGCCCGCCCTGGATTTTCCTCAACGAGCTTAAGGAGAGCTACGTGATACGCGATATTCCGTTGACCACCGACAAGATCGAGGACGACGTCTCCGTGCTGGTGGTGGTGCACCCTCAGGGTATCACCGCTGACGCTCAATTCGCCATCGATCAATTCCTGCTTCGAGGGGGCAAAATGGTGGCGTTGCTAGATCCTTACTCTTTTGTGCAAGCCCAAACAGCCGGGCCCTACGGCGGTGGGGCCGGCTTTAGTTCCACCCTGGACAAGTTGTTGCCTGCCTGGGGCATCGATTTTTCCGTCACCAAAATGATCGCCGATTTAACTTTTGCCACCCAGGTCCAGCGCGACAGCGATGTCCAGTCCGATCCAACGATCCTCTCCATTACCAGCGAAGGAATCAATAAAGAGGATGCGCTCGGTGCCGCGGTCAGCGATCTGCTGATGCCATTTACCGGAGCGTTCACGGGAAAGCCCGCGGAAGGTCTGAAAGAGGATGTCCTGGTAAAATCCTCGACGCAGGCGGGACTGGTCGACGTGTCTTTGATGGAGGCTGGACCCGATGCCATCCGCAAAGGGTTGAAAAGCGACCAAACGGCTTACCCCATCGCTATTCGATTAAGCGGTAAATTCAAAACCGCTTATCCGGATGGTAAACCAGAAACCAAAGGCTCCGCAACGCCTTCACCCAGCCCGGCACCTCAAGTAGGTGTTTCGGCTTCACCGGCGTCCAAAGAGGCTTATTTGAAGGAAGGCAAATCTGAAGGTGTCGTCGTCCTGGTGGGCGATTCCGATTTCGCTTACGACGCGATCGCTGGACGCGCTCAACAGGTTTTAAACCAGACGGTTTTTGTTCCATCCAACGGTAACTTGAATTTCATCCAGAGCTCCATCGAACAATTGGCTGGCGATTCCGATCTGATTGGGATCCGGAGCAGATCCTCCGGCAATCGCCCCTTCGTGGTGGTCAACAAAATGGAGGCGGCGGCTCAGCAAAAATACCAGAGCAAGATCGACGATCTGGAAGACAATCTAAATCAGACCCGGCAGAAACTCGCGTCACTGCAAACCAGCAAACAGTCTGACCAGAAAACGCTTCTCTCTCCCGAGCAACAAGCCGAGATCAAGAAATTTCAAGAGAACGAAGCAACGGTTAATAAAGAATTGAAACAGGTCCGCAAGAATCTTCGTCAGGAGATCGACTCGCTGCAGACCACCGTGACATGGATCGATATTGCCGGGATGGCTTTGATCGTCACCATTGTCGGTTTGGTGCTGGCCCTCGCTAAACGTAGTAGACGCGCCGCGCGATGAAGAAGAACCATCTCCTGTTGCTCTTGGCTGTTGCGGTGGTAGCCGGTCTGGCCGGCATCTATTTCCAAGTCGCACAATCCTCCAAATGGAGCGATTCGAAAACAGATCGAACGATTTTCCAAAACTTGCCCGTTAACGATATCTCCCAGATCCAGATTCGATCTGGCACCGCCAGTGTCACGCTCGAGAAGAAGCAAGACGAGTGGCGAGTTGCCGAACGTGAAGATTATCCGGCCGATTTTGCCAAGATCCGGGAGCTCATCAAGACGTTGTGGGAGCTAAAAGCCGGACAAGAAATGCAGGTTGGACCATCGCAACTTGGCCGCCTCAAGGTAACCGCCCCGGGACAAGGCCCTGAGGCTGGAATTGAAATCGACCTGAAAGGTGAGAAAGAAAGCCAGATCGCCTCATTGATCATCGGCAAATCCGCGGATCAGAGCAACGCTGCGGCCGCCGCGGCTACCACCGGGAGATTTGTCTACAATCCCGCAGTCAAGGATCGCGTTTACCTGGTCTCGGAGTCCTTTTTAAGCGTGGACCCGGTTAGCGTTGGGTCTTGGCTGGACAAAACGTTTATTACGCCGGGAGAACTCAAGCAAGTCGATCAAGCAGCCTGGTCCAACAACCCTGGCTGGAAAGTCACTCGCACAGATGCCAAAGGAGAATGGCAACTCGAAGACCCGCAGTCTGGCGAAAGCCTGGATAAGTCTTTCTCGCAAGGTCTTTCCAGCTTTGCACTTTCCTTCGTCGATGTTCGTCCACCCTCTGTTTCTCCTGATGAGACCGGGTTAAAGGATCCGTTTAAAGTCAGCATTAAAACATTTGATGGTTTCACCTACGATTTCCTGCTGGGCAGGGACGGCCCGGACAAAACACGCTACCTGCAGGTGAACGTCAGCGCCGATATCCCCTCCGCACGGCTTTCGGAC
This sequence comes from Chthoniobacterales bacterium, assembly GCA_035484035.1. Classification (GTDB taxonomy): domain Bacteria; phylum Verrucomicrobiota; class Verrucomicrobiia; order Chthoniobacterales; family JAFAMB01; genus JAFAMB01. The sequence continues at coordinate 1,429 of DATHPI010000244.1, read as the reverse complement.
CCAAAGGAAAATGCCGATGACAAAAAAAAGAAGGACCAGGAATTTGATCAAAAGAATGCCGGTCTGAAAGAGCGTCTTGAGAAGGAAAAGAGGTTTGAGAAGTGGGTTTATCTCGTGCCCGACTGGCACCTCGAACAGCTTTTGAAACGACGCAACGAGATCGTCTCAAAGGCTTCTCCCTCGCCTAGTCCGGCAGTTGCCCCACTTCCCGAGCTTCCATCCACGCTTTTACCCAATCCGGTCGGCCTTTCGACTGAGCAACCGACGACAGCCCCCTCACCCAGCCCGGTCGGTGCTCATCCCGGGGAGACCATACCAACGACCTCCCCAACGCCGGTTCCGTCACCGGCTCCAACCGCCTCCCCCCCTCCCAGCGAAAACGCAAGTCCTGAGCCGACGCCAAGTCCGAACTCCACTCCCAGTTCTTAGCTTTGTGTCTGTGGCGAACGGTGGTAAAACGCGGAAGAACGGTCGAAACTTGGAAAACGCCGCTCGCGACAAAAGATTAGCTGTCCTTTCGCCCATAGCCTGGCGCACGCCGCCTCGGCAATATGGTGCCTGGGAAACGGTAGCTAGCAACATCACCGAAGGCCTCGTCGCTCGTGGCTGGGACGTGACGTTGTTCGCCAGCAGGGATTCTGTGACCCGCGCGCGCCTGCACGCCGTGGTGGACAAGGGGTACGAAGAGGATTCAACTGTCGATCCTAAAGTGGCCGAATACCTTCACATCTCCGAAGCCTTCGAGCACGCGGGCGAATTCGACCTTATCCACAGCCACTATGACTTCATGGCTTTGACTTACTCACGGCTGGTCAAGACGCCCGTCCTGACAACCATCCATGGCTTCTCGTCAGCTAAAATCCTTCCCATCTATCGGAAGTACCAAAACGGATATTTCGTATCGATCAGCAACTCCGATCGAGCCGCAGGGCTGAACTACCTGGCCACTGTCTATAACGGTATCGATCTCGCGTTGTACCCTCTTCAAGAAAGCGGCGGTGATGACCTGATTTTCCTCGGACGGATTCACCCGGATAAAGGAGTTCATCTGGCCATCGAGGTGGCTCGTCTGAGTGGCAGGCGTTTGATTATCGCCGGTATCATCCAGGACCAGGTCTATTTCCGAGAGCAGGTCCAACCTCATCTAGATGATCAAAATATCTCTTACATCGGCCCCGTCGACGTGGCGGGCAAAAACCAACTGTTCGCCCGAGCTCGAGCTCTACTCCACCTGAACACTATCCCAGAGCGATTCGGACTCGTCCTGGTCGAAGCCAATGCTGCCGGCGTGCCTGTCATCGCTATGGACCTCGGCTCTTGCCCCGAGGTGATCAGAGATGGGGAAACCGGTTTTCTGGTTGGCAATGTCGCCGAAGCAGTGCGCTCCCTTGAGCGAATCTCTGAAATCGATCGATTTGCTTGCCGCAGC
>DATHPI010000243.1:0-2762 GCA_035484035.1 Chthoniobacterales bacterium | reverse complement strand
GTTCGCCCCTCCATGATTTCCGCATTCACGAACATCTTCAAAATTCCGGAGCTGCGGCAACGGATTCTTTTTACGGTCGCTATGCTGGTCATCGTTCGGGCCGGAGCGGCCATCACGATTCCCGGGGTTAATGCTCATGTTCTGAACGAGTGGTTTCAAACCTCGATGTCGAAGTCTGCCGGCGGGGGTGTAGCGGCTCTTTTCAACATCTTTGCCGGTGGCGCGCTTGAACACTGCGCCATCTTTTCTCTCGGGATCATGCCCTACATCAGCGCATCGATCATGATGCAGTTGCTGACCGCGGTGATACCACGGCTGAATAAGCTTGCTCGTGAAGATGGCGGCCGGCAAAAGATCACCCAATACACCCGCTACGTGACTCTGGCCCTTTGTATTTTTCAGGGCTATCTGTTGGCGGTCTCGATGCAGAATCCTTCCTCGAATCCTTTCTTGCAGGGGATCGAATCGGTGACGGCGCGGCTGGGGCCCTTGGTGGAGAATCCCGGATTCGGCTTTCAGATTATCGCCACGATGACTTTAAGTGCGGGAACGATGTTCTTGATGTGGGTGGGCGATCAGATTACCGATCGTGGCATTGGCAATGGGACCTCCTTGATCATCACCGTAGGGATTGTCGCTTCGCTGCCCGGGGCTTTGGTACAGGTCTGGAACACCTTTGTGCCGACGGGCGGCGCTCCCAGCCGAGTGAGCCCGATCGTCCTCGTTCTGATGATCGCGTTTCTGGTTTTGGTGGTTGCGTCGGTCATTGCACTGACCCAGGGACAGCGGAAGGTCAGCATCCAATACGCCAAGCGGGTGGTCGGACGGAAAGTCTATGGTGGTCAGACACAGTACCTGCCACTAAAGGTCAACTCAGTTGGGGTCATGCCCTTGATCTTTGCCCAGGCGATCTTGCTCTTTCCCTCCACGATCCTGAGCATGGCATTCCGAAATCAAGAATGGGCCGTTACCCTTTCCAACGCGTTGGCCGTAGGTTTCTGGCATTATGCTTTAACGGCGGCTCTGATTTTTTTCTTCAGTTATTTCTGGGTAGCGATTCAGTTTCAGCCGACTCAGATCGCGGACGATCTTAAGAAATACAACGGATACATCCCGGGGTATCGGCCGGGGAAACCAACCGCAGAATTTCTGGAGTATACTTTGACTCGCCTGACTTTCGCCGGCGCACTCTTCCTGACAGTCATCGCGGTGATCCCGGAAACGATGATCACCTGGCTTGGAGTCCCGCGGATGACCGCGCGTTTTTTTGGCGGAACGAGCCTTCTGATCATTGTCGGCGTTCTCCTGGATACGATGCGGCAGGTCGAGACACACCTTATCCAGCGGCATTACGACGGTTTCTTGCGCAAAGGGCGGATCAGAGGCCGCTTTGAGCGGGCAGTCGGAGGAACGGGTAAAGTCGTGAAAGAAGGGGTTCTTTTGTGGATGTGGCTCGCCTTCGCTCTGTTGGCTGTCGCGGGCGTGGCCGTCTCCATTTTTGTAAGCCAGCGATAGTTGGCAAGGGTGAAGAGGCTTATCGTTCTTCGTGATCCCAATTAAGACACCGCAGGAAATTGAAAAGATGCGTGCCGCTTGCAAGTTGGCGAGCGCGATCTTGAGAGAGCTTTCGGCGATGCTCTGCCCGGGGATCACCACCAAAGAAGTGGACCGGGCCGGTGCGAAGTTGATGGAAGATGCCGGCTGCCGGAGCGCTTTCCTGGGGTACAGGCGGTTCCCGGGTCATATCTGCATTTCGGTGAACGAAGAAGTGGTTCACGGAATCGGTGGTTCTCGACGGATACAATACGGGGATGTCGTCAAACTGGACATCGGCGTTGTCCTGGACGGATTCGTCGGGGACACGGCAGCCACTATCCCGATCGGAGTGGTGAGCGAAGATGTGCAGCGACTGCTGAGTGTGACCGAAGACGCGCTGAAGAAAGGCATCGGAAAAGTCCGCGAAGGCCGGCGGCTGAACGAGGTCTGCGCGGCAATCCAGGATGAAGTGGAATCCAGTGGATTCAGCGTGGTCAAAGAGTTCGTTGGTCACGGTGTCGGACGGCACCTGCACGAGGAACCGCAGATTCCGAATTATCGAACCCCTGGTGCTACGGCCAAGCTAAGGGCTGGAATGACTCTGGCAATCGAGCCGATGGTCAATATGGGCCGCGCGGCGGTCAAGGTCCTGGATGACGACTGGACCGTTGTCACGGCAGATCATTTGCCTTCCGCGCACTTTGAACACACTGTTTTGGTGACGAAAGGTGAACCGGAAATATTGACATGGCGCGAAGAGACGTCATCGAAGTTGAGGGCAAGGTAGCCGAGTGCCTGCCAAATACGTTGTTCCAAGTGGAGTTGCCCAACGGACATCGGATTCTGGCACATGTCTCCGGGAAAATGCGATTGCATTTCATTCGGATCTTGCCAGGAGATAAAGTTATGGTAGAGGTGTCACCTTACGACCTGACGAAAGGGCGAATAACCTTCCGGCAAAGGTAAGATTGTTTTGAAAGAGAAACGCTCCTGAGAGAGTAGCTCCTCGGGTTGCGTTTTTTTGTCCCCTGAGGACGATTTTTGATGAAAGTGCGACCTTCTGTAAAGCGGCTCTGTGAGAGCTGCAGAATTATAAAACGAAAGAATGTGGTCCGTGTGGTTTGTAAAAATCCACGGCACAAACAGCGACAGGGTTAAGCCGCATGGATTATCCGGTCCCGACTGAATACACTATGGGCCAGTCCCATTAATTGGATATGCCTCGA
>DATHPI010000242.1:0-5944 GCA_035484035.1 Chthoniobacterales bacterium | reverse complement strand
GAACATGATCAGCGTGCTGTCTTCAGAAGAAATTGCCACCTGTTCAATTTGTATTTGCGTTGCTGCTGCCAAGCTCGCGTGGGAATGGACAACGGCTTTCGGCGTCCCGGTGGTGCCTGAAGTGTAGAAAATCGCCGCCGGACTGCGCTCCTCGAGCAATGGCGGAAAATCCGGGTCAAAGGTTGTTTTGAGTAAATCCGTGAAGGCCCTCACTCCGTTGGATTCTACGTGAACAGTCGTCAAGTAATATTGTTCGACTGCCGGGAGCGATGGTCTGATCTTTTCTATCGGCGTGAACAGTTCCGGTTCACTGATGAGCACTCGCGCACCACTGTGATCAAGGGCATACCTCAGGAGTTCTGCGCCGAAGCGAATATTGAGCGGTACAACGATGGCGCCTATCTTGAAGCAAGCGTAGTAGCACAACACTATTTCCAGGCTGTTTCGCAACAAGAAGGCAACCCGATCCCCCGGTTTGATTCCCTGCTGCGTCAGGGAGACTGCCAGGTTCTGGGTGAGTCGTAGGAGGTCGGCGTAAGTGTAGATCTGTTCCTCAAAAATCAATGCGACCTTGAGCGGAAACTTAGCACTTGTCTCATCCAAGAGAAAATTCAGCATCGGCTTTGCTCTGTGGGGGTTGCAGAATAACGAACAAAAATGGCATTATTGGACGGAGAGTTTAGGCGGAAGTTTGGATGGTGGCAGCACATAAAACACCCCTGTTCCTAAGCTCATGCTTCCGGTCTCATTTCCTGGAAATGGACCTCCCTCGCCAAGCCGACTACCATTCGCCCCAGCAAGCCCCATTTTGCCTTGCCGGTTATCCGTCTCATTAAAAGCAATCTCGATTGGATTTCCGTGCTCTTCCAGAATTTTTCCTAAAGCCGAGACGATTGCTTTGTGAAATTCCCGTGAATAAGAAAACTTAAACACTTGGGGCAGCGTGCCCACCGAGGGGTTGGCAAACCACCACTTCTTGTCATTTTCCCCTGCAAGTCGCATCCACATATAAATAGCCCCCGGATCGCTCCCATTCCCGTCAGGTTCGTCTACACGAGCCCAAAATAAGGTTGCCCGCTTGTCGGTCAATGAACCAAGGTCCGCTGTTTTGAAATAGCCAACATAGCTGTCTAAGGATCGCCACATCTCCAGACTGACCAGGAGAGTGACAAACATCGCCAGTAACTTGATCCACCATTTTCCCTGAATTCCGATGGTGATCCACAAGAGGATCGCTGCGAGAAAAGCGAAAGCCGCAGGAATGATTAACGTTTGCATTAATTACGGATTTCCCGCTAAGCCGTTCCGGGTCAAACTTTTCGGCAGCTCGTTTATATCGGCCACCTCTCCGCTCTTGGTCAGGGTAAAACGAAAGGCGGTCTCTTCTTGGCGTTGCTCAGTAAGCGTTAGCACTCGTTCGTGAATCTGAATATCCTCTCCCTCAGCCACCTTATACAACGTCACAATCACCTTGGTAGGAGTTGGAGTTGCCTTAAGGTACATATGCAAATTGACGATATATTCGCCTTCGACAAGGCCGCGGATCTCTACCTGCTCTTCGTTATACGCAGATTTAACCACTCTGCCGTCGGGTAATGTAATCATGTTGTTGCTCGATCCAGTATCGTCCCTGTCCAGATTCATTAGGCCGTCCTGAAGGCGTCTAAAAAATACCAGGTGCGAAAGTGGATCACTCACATAAGTGTCAACGTCGTCTTGGCATTCGCCGGGCCACACTACTTTGATCAGAAAAAGGGCGCTACTTTTGAGCCGTTTTTGCGCTGACTCGGCGGATTGTACATTTATGGCCAGAAGGCTCAGTTTGAGTAAAACAGCAAAAACGAAAACCAGGTTGATGCAGACATCAACCGTGGCGATCCCTGGAAATTCCCCCCTTCTTTTCATGCGTTCCTTAATAGCCCTTGAGAGCGTACACCACCTCGTGCGCAATCAGATGATGCTGCCACGACAAGACGCTGCGAAAGAAAACCCCCGTAATCGTAGGAATAAAGGCAATCCCCAGACCAGCTAACGAATTACTCATTATTTCTTTGATGTGAGAAGAGTCTAAGACGCCTCCTAAACCCGCGCTTCCGGTCATAAAAAAATAAATTCCGGTAATAGCGCCGAGCAATCCGATATATGGGCATTCGTTAGCGGCAAAACTGATATGATCGGCTTTATGATTTAGTTCGGCCAACTGTTGGTGTAACCCTGAAGCTTGCCCATCGTCCGCCCCCTTTATCTCGTCTAAAACTTTGTCTGTTTTCCAAGAGAGCCAGCCGCCGTAAATAGTTGTTATAGAATAGATTATTAGGATGGCTAGGACCATCAATTTACCAACCAAGCTTAAATTTGGTGTTTGCGCAGCGCCAAACGCTGCCGCTAAAAATATGATGACCACGGTTAACATGTTGGTTAAACACCATTTCAAAAATAATTGTCGCTTTTTCATATGCGCTAAAGATTCAAGTAAGCCCTATTTTCTGCGGTCCCCCTGGGGTACTCTGCAAAGTGCCAACGGGCGCTGAGTTTTTGATTTGCTGGACCGGCCGGATCTGAAGGAATCAATTCTGACCGGTTGCTTTGAAGACCGTCTTTTGTTCGGCTTATCAAGATAATTGCCCTAACTGCCCTTCTTGGCTGATTTAAACTCAGCCATGGTCGGATAGAGAGCACAAAACATGCCACTGCTCAGCCGCCCAAAAACCCAAATAATCGCAAATTTAAGAATAGGAAGGGCAGGCTAGTGCCTCCCACTTATGTGACGATGCACTAATTTTTGTGGTTTCGGTCTATCGCCTGGGGCAGACTGACGGAGCGTTTGTTACCCCGACAAATCGGGTTCACGCCCTGCTATGCGTTTGCTATGGCGTGGGCGTGGGAACGCCAAGCTGCATTGTCTGTCGGCACGACCACGATATCGGAGACGGTGACACGTGCCGGCAAACCCGCCGCAAACACGGCAACGGTGGCGATATCTTCCGCTTGCAGCATGACTGCTCGCTCTGCCTGTGTCGGTGGATTTGGGCGGGCCGCCAATATCTCGGTCGCGACCTCTCCGGGATGGATGCAGATTGACCGGATTCCGTGAATCCCCTCCTCGGCATTGATATGCGCGCTCATCTGCCGCACACCTGCCTTTGCTGCAGCATAGCTTGCACCGGCAGTGGGGAACACCATCGTGGCCGACATCGAACCGATATGGATCAGCGTGCCGGTTTGCCTTGCCCGCATCGCAGGCAAGACGACCATGGAGCAGAGGAAGGCTGTTTTCAGGTTCACCTCCAGCATGCTGGACATCTCCGTCACCGTAAGTTGTTGCCAATGACGCACACTAGAATTCCGGCCGGCATTGTTCACCAGTACATCGATGGTGCCCAGGGTCCTGGAAACTGTTTCATAGGCATTTGCGACCTGGTCTGCGTCGGAGACGTCGGCCGGGACCACCAGTGCGGTTTCCCCAATCTGCGATGCTGTTTCGGCCAGGGAGTCGAGACGCCGTCCCGTTAATGCGACCTTTGCACCCGCCGCGGCAAAGCCGATTGCTATGGCCCGACCAATACCGCTGCCCGCACCCGTGATCCAGACGTTCTGGCCTTGCAGAGTTGGCAGGCGCTCCCTCGTTTCTTGGTTGGCTGGATTCATTTGAAAAGATCGTGGGACATTCATAAGGCTATATCATACAAATTTGCTTTGTCAGCGCAGGTCCCGGTACGGTGAGGCTTCGCCCCAACCCGGGCTTCCCGGGTTGCCTCACCTTATGACGTCACTCCCAAAAGATTAATCCGCCATGGCGATACGTGGACACGCCGACACGCCCACATGCCCACACGCCGACACGCCAATACGCCGACACCCCGACACCCCGACACGCCGACACGCCAATAACGTCCTACATCAGCGGGCCTTGAAAAACCTGCGACGGGTTTGGAAATTCAAAACCAGCCTCCGTGAGCTTTCCCAGTACCTCATTCACCACATCGGGAATCCAGCAGCGCTCAGGTGACCCCCTGGTTAAACGCAAAATTCCGCTGGTCATCATTCCATCGTGAAGAACATAGATTCCACCCTGTCGACGCCTGGCATCTTCAATCATCCACTTGGCAGGCCTTCTAGCCCGATCGGATCTAACCCAGGGATCAATGATAAAGTGGGTGACCGGCAGGATTCGTCTCGTCCTGGCAACCTCTCGAACAGCGGCTGTCACCAATCCGAACGGCGGGCGAAACCATCCAAGCGGATGGTGCGTTTTACCGAGCGCGTCGCAGATCGCTTCGTCGCACCTGGCCAGATCCAAGCTGAATTTTTCGAGGTTCCACAAATCGGTAAAACGATGATGACAAGTGTGGTTGACCAGAAGATGCCCGGCACTGGCGATCGCCCGAGTCTGTTCCCTGCGCATCGCGACTTGCGAACCAACCAGGCAGAAGCATGCTTTGACGCCGAACTGGTGTAAAACAGCTAGCAAATCGTCGGTGACTTTCCCTGCGGGGCCATCGTCAAACGTGAGCACGCACTGGCCAGGCGCTAGACAACACCGGGTGCGAGAAATAAGGATCGTCCGGATCGGCATGCTCTGACGGCAAGGGTTGGTTGATGTAAGAACCGAGTCAATCTTAAATCGTTTGTCCCGAAGTACCTATCCGAATATAAGCTCGGTAGAAAAGAAGGGTGAGGACTTGGCCAAAGTTCTTTAACGGACGCGAAGGAAAAGCGAACAAGCCATGCGCAGAAAGATTTTCTTCGGAATGTTGCTCCTGTTTTTCTTTTTGATGGTGGCTCTCCTGGGCCTGGTTTGGGGTACGCTCTCGGCAAGCCTGCCGACTCTGGACGGCATTCTTGCGGTCGCCGGACTGGAACGTCCAGTGGCAGTGGAGCGTGATTCTCTGGGCATTCCCACGATTCGCGGCCAAAACCGAAAAGATATCGCTTATGGAACCGGTTTTGTTCACGCACAAGATCGTTTCTTCCAAATGGATACCTTGCGTCGGCGCGCCGCCGGAGAGCTCTCCGAGCTTTTCGGGCCAGCAACTCTTCCAGCCGACCGCGAGGCGCGCGTTCACCGTTTCCAAAATCGAGCCGAGACCGAGTTTAATGGCCTCCACAAAGAGGAAAGGGAAATCCTCCAAGCCTATGCAGATGGAGCAAATTCAGGGCTGCGCCAGCTCAAAGCAAAGCCTTTTGAGTACTATTTGCTCGGCGCTGAACCCCGGAGGTGGACGCCGCAGGATTGTCTACTCGTCGTCTACGCAATGGCGCTGGATCTGCAAGAGAAGCCGGGCCACGTTCAGCTTGCGTTGGAGGCGCTCAGGAGGGCTTTGCCGCCCAAAGCCTTCGAATTTTTCGCTCCCAATTTCTCTTCCTGGGACACACCGCTCGACGGAAGTGAACCCAGTTCCCCAGCGCCCTTCCCGAACGAAAGCGATTTCGATCTTCGAACGGCAGAGAGCAAGTTGCCGGAGGAGACGAACCGGGATCTTATGGTACCCAAGGCAAATCTATTGGGAGGTCTTTTCGAACCTGGATCCGCGATTGGGAGCAACTGCTGGGTGGTCGCTGCTCCGAGAACGCAGAGCGGACTTCCGATCTTAGCCAACGATCCCCATCTGGTCTTGCGAGTTCCGAACATCTGGTACCGAATCGCCTGTTCGTGGCCGGCGGCGGTCTCCGAATCCGCAAACTACGTTTGCGGTGTCAGTGTTCCCGGAGCCCCGCCAGTGGTCATTGGCAGCAATGGTCACGTTGTTTGGGGGCTAACCTTTCCGTACATCGATGCCGACGACGTTGTCTTAGTTGAGACGAAATCGGACGACGCCAACCTCTATCGAAGCCCTCAAGGTTGGAGACCGTTCGAAAATTGGTCGGAATCGATCAGAATCAGAGGCCGGGACCCGGAGATATTTAAATTCCAGACCACCGTTTGGGGACCAATCATCGGGAA
>DATHPI010000241.1:0-10774 GCA_035484035.1 Chthoniobacterales bacterium | reverse complement strand
TTCCTGCCTCTTGCGTTTTGCGCTGCTTCCTGCATTCAAGCGGTATGAGCTGGGAAAATCACATCGCATCCCTCGCCCTATGACGCAACCTCTTCTCCCTTCCAAATCGCTCCAACCACTCTTCCTCGTGCTCGTCCTCGTGCTCGTCCTCGTCCTCGGTTTGCTGGTGAGGAAAGCAATCGAGGACGACGACGAGGACGAGCACGATAAAGAAGCGGCGGGATTTTTCCTGATCGTGCTCGTGGTCGTCGTCGTCCTCGGTCTGCCCGGTGAGGAAAGCAATCGAGGACGACGACGAGGAGAGCACGAAACTGCCGCATGCCGCAATCGGTTCGACCGATGATCCTGTGGGGATTACGCCGTAGACCAGCGATCACGCGGAAAGCCTCGGCACAGGTAGGGTGAGGCTCCGCCCGAACCGGGGCTTCCCGCGTTGTCCTGCCCCAGGACGTCACCCCCATGACTTCCCCGACCGCGCGCTCGCCCAAAGCCAAGCTTGATTCGCGTCAGCGCTAACTCTCGCATCTCTTATCTTGCAACTGTCGTGCGTCGCAGTCCTCGGACGGTGACTTTATGGGGTTACATCGGAGAGCACAGGTCACTCGGAAAGCCCCGGCTCAGACGGAGCTTCGCCCCACCTGGGCCGGGGCTTCCCCGCCTCGCCCGGCCCTGCGACGCCTTCGATCGGTGCCCTGGACTTGCGATTCCTTTCATCCGTGTCATCCTTCACACGATTGGCTTCCTTGCCAGGCGCACCCGTAGCTCAATTGGATAGAGTATATGACTTCGGATCATAGGGTTGCAGGTTCGAGCCCTGCCGGGTGCAAAAACTTGAATACAAGCTACTTAAAGGTGTTTTGAAATTCCAAAGATCAGCAAAGTAATGGCTGCATCCTCATTCTATCCTCACTTTTAAGGTTCAAGTTGGCTCTTCAGCAAAGTTGCATCCTCATTTTTCGTCCCACGGCATTCGGACACCCCACGACTCGATTGTGACGGTCCCGGCGATGTGTCCGCCATCATGACTCGACCCGGCAGCGTGCGCTTAACGGTGGATCGGAGTCTCGCTTGCCCGATGCTGCAAGCCCGTTAGCAAGATCAATACCATCGCAACTCATCCATTTGGAGTAGCGACAACTAACGCGACCGGTATAAGCTGCGTTTGGATCTGTCCGCACATTATCGTCCGATTTCCTTCTCATCAAAGCCGTTAATTTCTTAAGCGTAGCTCGGTCTAGGTGTTTGACGATCCCCAATAGGCAACTCGGTTGTCGAGATTTGCTGATAGCAGGGACGCCAGAAAGACGATCCAGTTTGGTCTAACTTCAAAGAGAAAAGGCATCGCAATGAAAATACCCTCATTAATTGCCCTAGCAGGGATGGCTATCGGTTTTACCGGCCCAGCCCTTGCGCAACAAAAAGCGGCTGGTGTAGATCCAGCAATAATTCAGCAGCTTGAGAATACGATCAGCGCCAAATATAACGAAGCTGTCGACAAGCACGACGCCGCCGCTATCGCCGCGCTCTACACGGAGGACGCAGTTTTTTTGACGGCCACAGGACCGCTTTACGGTCAGAAGGCCATCGAGAAGTTCTACGAAGACATCTTTACGTCCTGGAATCCGACAGACCACAAGAGCCACAGAGATCAAAATTCTTTTCGCATGTTAGGTTCGGCTATAACGTCGGCAGGCTTATGGAGCGAGACTGGTCAAGGGCAGAACGGCGAAGCTATACCAATCAAGGGCTATTGGTCAGAAATTAATGTTCGAGAGGGCGATACTTGGAAAATCTGCCAACTCAGCGGGATCATCACCCCAGCACCGGCGCCTGCTCAGACGAAATAGATCTTAAAGACACCGGGAGGGAACCGATGAAAATCCGCTTAGTAGTTGCCCTTGTAGGATTAGCAATGAGCATTGCTTTGCCGACCTTTGCCCAACAAACAAACAGGCCGGAACCACAACTACGTGAGAAGCTTGTCACGGCCATCAAAAAACATACCGATGCGCTCGACAAGAACGATGCCGCCGCCGTGGCCGCGAACTTCACGGAGGACGGGATTCTAGTAACGCCGAGCGGCCCGATTTCCGGCCGCGAGGCCATAGAGAAACATTTTGCAGATGACTTCAAGCAAGGATTCCATTCAAGCGACAATATCGCCACGCCCGATGAGGATTCCCCACACATGATAGGTACGGCTGGCAATGAGATATGGGCGACCGGAAAATGGAGTGCGACTATTCAAGGCAAAGACTGGGGCCCTATACCAGCTACGGGCTATTGGTCAGTGATTCGTGAGGGCGATGATTGGAAGATCCGGGTGCTGGCCTTCAACGTCACCCCGGCACCGGCCAAATAGATGAGTCCCTATTTCTCACTTCTTCCCCTAAAAACAAACCATGAGCACAGCCCTCGATATCACAAAACAAGCTTACGAAGCTTTTCGTCGCCGGGACATTCCGGCATTTTTGAAGTTGGTCGCCGACGAAGTTGATTGGAAACTCATCGGCCCGGCGAGTTGGCCCCATGCCGGTCTGCGACAAAATCCATCAGAGGTAGGTGCCTTTTTTGCGGATCTCAATCGTTTCGATGATCTAACTCTGTTCGAGCCGAGAGAATTTATTGAGGCTGGCGAGAACGTCACGGTGCTTGGTTACCTAGCTAGCTCATATCATGACCTTCACCTCTCTGCACCGATCCTTCGAAAAGGATGGCAGTCCCAGGTTGTCCATCCTGCTCCACCCCACCCGCCGGCGCAGGGCGCCGAGCCTTTGGGGCCTGGAGTTTGGACGTTTCCAATCCGTGGCCCGAAGTGGCCAGAATAGCTTAACCCAGCGTAAGCCCTGAGCTACGCTCTTCAGGCCACTTCGGGCCACGGATTGGCTTTACTGACCACGAGGCGAAAATTCTCCGACCTAACCTTCTATAAATGCCCAAACTGCAGGGCGCAGCCGATCTTCGAAAACGAGCAATCACCAGCAACCTTGAGTTTCTTCTAAACTAGATCGATTCTAGAAAGGCGATGATGGCATTCTTCTGGACTTCGGAGAGGTTGGCGAACCGATCCCGGATAACACGCGCTTCGCCATCGTGCATGAGAATCGCTTGAAGGATAGTCGAAGCTCTGCCGTCGTGCAAAAAGGGAGAGCGCGCCCGAAGGCCCCAAAGAGGCGCTGTACGCATTTCATCCGGTTGGGCGGCTGCCTGAGCGATGCCGTCTGCGAGTGCGCCCATCCGGTGCAGGAGCAAGTCGGAGTAGAGAGGCACGTTTTGGAAGGCCAGCGCCACGCTCACGGTGCTCGGACCGGTTTGCATCGACGGTTTATGGCAAGCAATACAGTTAACAGCGGCAAAAAGCGCTTGGCCGCGTTGTGCTTGCGGGGTTAAAGGAACGACCGGAGGGGGAGCGTTCAATTGCAAAAAATCAGTAAACCGTGCAATATCATCCTTGTTGGTAGGGCTTTCGGGCAGCGCCGGATTAGCCGGCAAGTCCTGGAGAGTCGTAGGAGTCATTCCATTTGGCTCCGCCTGAATTAGTGTTGCCTGGTTGCCGCCAGGAGCAAGGTCGGTGGTGAAAAACCGGTTGGTGACTCCCATCTCGTTAAGTTCCGCATCAGCCGAGAATGCTAGCAAGGTAGATTCCTGGCATTTCCAACCAAAGCGTCCGACGACATTCCCGCCGACCAGTTGGGTAACGGAGTCAGTCAGAATAGCTGCCCTCCCGGTGACACCGTCCACAGGCGGATGATGCGCATTCGCCTCAATAGCAGCATCAGGAATAGCCTCGATTAAGCCCAGCCCAAAGGTGGGAGTAGTTTTCCGTGAGGCCACCACGTTAGCATCAGAAGGAATAGTATCTTGAGCAAAAGGCGCTAACGCCATTTGATGCAATAAAGTGCCGCCTTCACTAGTCAGTGGATCAAACTGGCCGTTGGTTAGTTTGCCAAATCTAGTTTCAAGAACTGTACTAGCGCCTCCAGGCGTAATTGCGCCGGCCACGACCGGCTGCGAGTGACAGGATACACAGCTCTGATTGTTGAAGATAGGACCTAGCCCATCGGCAGGTCCATCTACCACCTGGAATTGTTGCAAGCCCGCTATCCACGCTGCTTTTTGATCAGCCGTCACTCCCGCTAATAAGCCCCCAAAGCCGGTTAAAAATGGAGTAGGCATCGGAATAGGAGCCGCCGGATGGTTAGGTCGAGCTTTGACGGCGGGCGGTGCGGTGATGGCAATGCCTGCCAGCAGCCAGGAAAACAGAAAAGGAAGCCTTCTTTTCAATGCTTTAGCCGACTCGTTACTAAAAAAGCGTCTCGCCATGCCCGTTAGCCCGTTAGCTTTCACGTCGGTTTTTTAGACAATAAAAGAGCCGGACGCCAGCAGTAGGATCCCTCACCGGAAAACAAATGTATCGCCACTCATGAAAACCATGAAGATTTGAGAATGAGGTAAGGCGGCAAGACAAAATGTTGTTACGTACTGCAAGGAGCAGATCAAAATGCGAGGCTATTCCGCTATGACATCGACGGGATGGCTCCCGAAAGGGCCTGTAATTTGGACGTTTCCAATCCGTGGCCCGAAGCGGCCAAGAAAGCTTAGCCCGTGGCAGGGCAAAGAACGCTAACGCCCAAGAAGTCAGGCGGGACGCCTTACCTACCTACCTCGCGACACTTTGGCTAAAATATGCTTATGCTTATTTAGTGCCATTCGTGGTCAGTTGCTGGTGGGGGGACAATCCGTCAATCCCCACTGACACTGACACCGACACTGACACTAATCTTCAGCCCGTTCTCCCGCTGGGCACATCTTCACCAGCTTTGGATCGAACCGGCCAAGGACTTCGACCAGATCTGTCTGCGCAGCCATGATCGCGTGGATGTCCTTATAGACGCCGGGCACTTCATCGAGGCCGGCGGAAAGAAGCTCCACGCCGCGCTCGGCCAGCAACTGCCGGGTCCCGCTCCAGGTGAAGGACTGCAGCGCCTTGGTGCGGCTCATCAACCGGCCCGCGCCGTGTGAAGCCGAATGCAGCGATCCGGGCGAACCTTTCCCGCTTACCACGTAGCCCGGTGACGCCATTGAGCCCGGGATAATTCCAAGCACGCCGGCACCGGCGGGCGTCGCGCCTTTGCGATGCACAACCACTTCTCGCAGCGCACCGCCTATTTTGTGGGTTTCTTTCCACGCGAAGTTATGATGATTCTCGATATCGAGGATCGGGTCCAGGCCGAGCTTGCGCGCAATGTGTCGGTGAATGAGGGCGTGATTCGCTGCGGCGTAATGGCCCATTAAGTTCATCGCCGCCCAATACTCCTGGCCGTCAGCCTCTGCCAGTGAGAGCCATGCGAGTCGCTTTAATTCGTTCGGCAACTGCTCGTGGCAAGCCATCGCCCGCTTGCTATAGAAGTCGCACACCTGCGCACCCGTGCCGCGCGATCCCGAATGCGAGAGGAGCGCAAGGTATTCACCCTGCTCCAGACTGAGCGCCGGTCCCCGCTCCGCGTCCACCGTGAACCCACCGAACTCGACAAAATGATTGCCGCTTCCGCTCGTGCCAAGCTGCGACCACGCCTTGTCGCGCAACCGCTGAGTGACCGGCGAAACGCTCCAGTCTTCGTCCATCACATCGTGCTCGCGGCGCTGTTTGAACTGGCAACCCATGCCGAAACGCGTCTCGCTTTCGATGATATTCGCCAGACGGTCGCGTTGCCCGGCGATGGTGTTCGCCTTGCGGTCGTAGACGGTGAGTTTCATTCGGCACGCGATATCCACGCCGACAGCGTAAGGGATGACAGCATTGTCGGTCGCCAGCACACCTCCAATTGGCAAGCCATACCCCACGTGGGCGTCTGGCATCAGTGCGCCGGCGACGGCTATCGGAAGCGCGCAGGCATTGCTCATCTGTTTCATCGCCTCCCCTTCAAAGCCCTCTCCCCATTGGCGCCACGGCGCGGGTTCCTTCCGGGGCGTATTGGTTTTCATATTTATTTACTCTTAAGCAAAAGTCCGCAGCACTCGCCCAGCAACCCCCTCTCCATCAAGAAGGGTCCCCCCCACCCCACCCTTTAACCTGATCTCTCGATCCAAAAAACTGGCGGATAACCCAAAACGACCAGGTAACTATCGCCAAAAAATGACTTATAATTGTCGTTACGCAATCCCCTCCGTGACGCCGGCGCGAGACTCTCCCCCATTCAAGTGTTTCTCGCCCGGGATTCCTCGCTGTCCACCACCCTCTCCCGCAGAACCGACAATAAAGGCTGGGCGAAACTAGTCACCACCGTGGCCAACAACTACCAACCCGCTCAGCAAATGATTCCCACTTTCGCTAAAGGGGTGTGCCCACTGCGCAACTTGGAACGGTTAATAAGTCGGTCCCTGGCGGGTGCTAAATAACTGGAAAGACTGCCGGGGTCGGTGATCTTTTCTTGAATCGGTCAACCAGCCGCCGCGACATCCAGTTGCGCGGCCTGCTCCGATGCTGGTGCCGCAGGAACCTGCGGCATCAGCGTATTCAGAATCAGAGCGACAACCCCGCCGGTGGTGACCGCTGATGAGAACAGCAGCCGCAGAATTTCGGGCAACGGCTGAATAACCTCTGGAACTGCCTCCACACCGAGCCCGAGAGAGAGCGAGGTAGCAACCACAAGTAGATTTCGATGATTTAACTCGATCTGCTGTAAAATTCGAATGCCGGCCGTCGCGACCATACCGAAGAGCAGCAGAGTCACGGCACCGAGCACCGGGCCAGGAATCATGGCCATCAAACGTCCAATCGATGGAAACAATCCGAGAAACGCCAGGATTCCGCCCACCCAATATCCCACTCGGCGCGACGCGACCCCGGTGAGTTGGATGACGCCGTTGTTCTGAGCAAAGGTCGTGTTTGGGAAGGTGTTAAATATTGCGGCGAGAAAGCTGTTAAACGAATCGGCGAGAACACCTCCCCGAATTCGTTTCCAATAGAGGGGACCGGATATCGGCTGCAGCGAAAGCTGAGAAGTGGCCGTGATGTCGCCAATCGATTCGAGCGTGGTGATGACGTAGACAAAGATGAATGGCAACAGGAACTCCGGCCTGAAGGCTAAACCATATTTGAACGGAATCGGCATCACAATCCAGCTCCCGGTTTCAGCCACCGCAACATGTTTGGTATAGCCAAGCGCCAGGCAGATCAGCCATCCGACGCCCAGAGAAACCGGCACCGCAGCCATCCGGCTCCAAGGTCGATGAAATGAATTCATCAACAGAACGAGCAACAAAACAAAACAAGCGATCGCCACACCTGCCCATGGAGGCGCAGACGCGTTCAATCCCTGAGCAATCGTTCTCATTCCCACTGGCACCAACGAAGCGCCGATCAGGAGGACCACCAAGCCGGTGACCACTGGTGTAAAAACCTTACGCAACTTTGGTAGAAACACGCTCAGCACGGCTTCCACCGGTGCACCGCAAAGCGACATCCCGATCATCAATGGCATGCCGCCGATCTTGCCCGCCAGGATCAGCGGTGAGAGAAATGCAAAGCTGGTCCCTTGAATCGCCAGCAGGCGCGATCCGATCGGACCAATTCCCCGCGTCTGAATGATCGTCGCAATCCCGGAGATAAAAAGCCCCATGCTCACCAGATACGCCGTGTCTGTCAGCGAAAACTTAAGCGCTCCGCTCACCACCAGAGGCATCGTTATTACACCCACAAACATAGCCATCACATGCTGAATCCCCACAAACGCGGCGGTCCGCGGAGGAATTTTATCCTCGAGTTGATACACAATGTTCGATTTATAGGTCGGGTCGATATCGCTCATGCCGAAAAAAACTTCCGTTAGTGTTACTTAGGTGCGTCTCAGATTAAAGAGCACCGATCATGCCAGTATGCGAAGCGTACCCGGCTTTTGCCCTTGCGGCGGAACAAACTGGGGATCCGGAGCCTCACCCTACCGCAACCGCCAGTTCTTTCATTAACTGCTTTGCTAGCCGCGGACCAGTGCCGCTCTCTTCGTGCTTGAAGAAAACGAAGGCGTGGCTCCAATCTTTCTCTTGTGCCTGAAGGAATTTTGCCCACCGCGCGATATCTTCCTGTTGGTAGTCTTCCCGCCGCAGGCGCAGATAGCCAAAATCGGTCGTCGCCAGGGATGGAATCGCGAGATCGCTCGTTTCAGCGATGCAAAGCGCAGCCTTATGATCTCGGAGAAGAGCAAAAATTTCGTCATCTAGCCAGGAGACGTGACGAAATTCGAAGGCCACTCGTATCCCGCTCGATAAAGTCGCCAGAAAATCCTTTAGAAGCAGGGCATCCTTTTTAAAGTTCGGCGGAAGCTGGAACAGAACCGGTCCAAGTTTCGAACCCAATCCCAAAACAACCCGTTGGAAAATACCCATCAACTCTTCGCAATTTCGGAGTTTGGCAATATGGGTAACTTTTTGCGGCGCTTTTAGGCCAAACCGAAAATGTTCAGGAGTTGCGCTATCCCAAGCTCCCATCGTCTTGCCATTCGGGATTCGGTAAAAAGTGTAATTGATTTCGGTGGTTAAGAATCGTTCCGCATAAAACGCCAGCATCTTCGCAGGAGGAAACTTCTCCGGATAGAAGGTTCCTCGCCAAGAAGGATACTGGAATCCGGACGTGCCGACCAAAGCGATCATGATGAAAAATACAGGAAGCCGCTTCTCCCTCAAGCGGCTCTTCTCCTCCGCACTCCCCAATCGTGCTCGTCCTCGTTCTCGTTCTCGTTATCGACCCTTTCCGTTTCTCTCCCCATCCTCGTGATCGTACCACTCGTCCTCATCCTCGACCGTTTCTTCCTCCACTACCCTTTCTTCTCGCCTCCTCCCGACGACTTTTTCGGCTGTGAGTGGGCAGGAGGATGATGGGGGGCGCCGGAATGCGCAGCCGGATGATGTGATGGCTGCTGGGGCGCAGCCACGTGATGGGTTGCTTGCGGATGTGCTACTTCGTGATGCGTCGCTTGAGTTTGAACAGCTTCATGATGTGTTGCCTCAGGGTGCGCCACCTCGTGATGTGCCGTTTCCGGATGCATAGCTTCGTGATGTGTCACCTCTCGGCGTGCACCTTCGTGTTGCACCGCTCCTGGTTGTGCGCCCTCGTGCTGCACGCCCGCAGGTTGTCCAGCGGTGTTTGTTCTAACCACGGTGTTCGGGTGACCCTGATTGACCGAGTAATGTTGGTTGCGGTCATTTCGAGCTTCCTGCTCATGCGCACGCTGCGCTGGAGTTGCCTCAAGACGACGATTCTGCGCGGCCGCCTCTTCCCCGGCGGTTGGTCTCGCCTCAATTCCACCTGGACCATTAAAGCTGACATGACTATTGACCGCTCCCTGGTTGATCACTGTACGGTCAACGTAGGTGTTGTGGATGACCGCCGAATTCACATGCCATGCCGCTGTGTTATACCGAAAGACGTTGCCGTCCCATCGGCCGCCGTAGAAACCCGACCCGTAATAACCGTAGCCATAGTTAATACCTCCGTAAAATCCGACGTGCGGACCCCAATAACCGCCGTGCCAAAGATAGTAGCCATCCGCAAAAGCCCAATAACCAGGGGTCCAAAAATATCCCGGCCGAGGAACCTCAACCCAGGTGCCGGGCACCCAGAAATAACCGTCCTCTCCGTAAGCCCAGTAGCCGGGACTCCAAAAATATCCCTCCGCTGGACAAGGCGGTTGCTCGTAAGCGACCAGGGGCGGCGGCGCAACCGTGATCGAGACACTTTGAGCGAACAAGCCAGGCGTTGAGCCCAGCAGGCAGGCGAGGAGGAGGATATAGCGGGCTTTCATCAAGTTAAGGCGGTAAGCGCGGTTGTTTCAGTTTTGTCAGTTCACAGCGGACTTCGGTGCAGGATTGATTGATTGCCGTCGCATTCATCGAAAGAGCAAAAAACCAGCACTGCGTGACGGTTTCCTTTCTGCGGACTAGGGCGCTCTCTTTCGCAGATCATCACCTGCTTACCTCGTTAAACCCGGTAAACCGGGTATAGTTGCAAGGTCATCTCTCCCCTCCTCGTTCTCGTCCTCGTCCTCGTTCTCGCTCTCCTCATACCTCTTTCCGCGCCTCGGTGGAAATCTCTGAGAGAATGCCTCAACTTTTGCACTAGTCAGTCTCGTCGGAGGGATTATGGCGACTGGAGACATCTATGGACTGACCAACGAACGATCATTGCGGCGCCGGTCACTCTCGTCACCGACGGGCCACCGGAGAATAAACGACTAGCCTTTAACGATTGCGGCCTCAGGGCGCCCATCATCTGGAAACGCTATGAACTTAACCGGGGAAACTAAACTAGCGTTTGTTAGTTCCTCGGCTAAAGGGCATCAGCCATGCCTCTACCCCAGAGTTTCTTCAAGAGGGCGTGCCTGTCATCATTAATGGGCACGCCCCACACTGGCCTCCGTTTTCACCGACGAGCACTTGCCTCTTCAGGTTGGCTTCAAAAGGGTTTGGATGTTCGTGTCTTGT
Organism: Chthoniobacterales bacterium; assembly: GCA_035484035.1. Classification (GTDB taxonomy): domain Bacteria; phylum Verrucomicrobiota; class Verrucomicrobiia; order Chthoniobacterales; family JAFAMB01; genus JAFAMB01. The sequence goes on along the minus strand of DATHPI010000241.1, from coordinate 295 downwards.
CCCCGAAACAGCAGCTATATTGTTGCAATCATTGTTGCAATCAAAATGGGCCGACGGCAAGGCGGTCCGAGCCGGAATAAATCGACACGTGACGACGAGCAGCGACGCAGACGAACGCTTTTCAAGCCAACCCGGAGGGCCGATGGCAAAATCGCGACGGCGGTATGCCTCTCACTTATGAGACGATGCACCCGTGCACCGTCTTGCAAACACGGACTGCGCCGAACCGCATTAATCAGAACCAGTCATCGGAAAAAATCTACTCTAAATTCTTCTTCAGAAACTCCAGCGACCG
>DATHPI010000240.1:0-7902 GCA_035484035.1 Chthoniobacterales bacterium | reverse complement strand
ACCAAAGAGGCCGTGGAGCGAGAAACGCCGGCATCAGCCGCGATATCTAGAAGAGTGACCCGCCGTTTTTGAACCTCATCCATATTTAGAGATTTATAGCCAAAAAAAAGAAGAGCACCGACGATTGGAGGTCAGATCGATCGGACAAATGTAGATCGATCTTACGCCTTGGCAAGAGGTTTTAAGGCGGGAATTGAGGGGGTCTTTAGAGCGATCTGTATTGTTCCGACCAGAAAATCAGCAGGCCAAGCGTAGCTGCGTCCGGCTTGAACGTTCGAGATCATCCGGCGAGCCGAAGTGACGCGCGGACTGTGCAGTGATCATGAGCTTAGCATTTATCTGGTCTGACCGTTGTCCATGCGTCTTGAACAAAAACCAGGAAACTGAACGAATCTCGGCTTCGATTTGCACGAGCGTCAAATGGGGGCAGTCCGTGGAGTGTAAAATTGTATCGGACAATATTGTCTTTCGGAATCATGCGCCCTTCAATTTCTTTTGCGAGTTATCATTCTGGTTTCAATGCCGTTAATAATTAGGGTAAAGTACCGCAAGAATCGCGGACAATTAATCGTGGGTGAAGAATGGTTGTTTGGACTAATGACTCAGGTTTTCTGATCCTTCTCAGCAACAACTCAGCCGCCGTTTCACCCAGTTGGCGTGGCGCTGTGTCGATGGTCGTTAAGGCCGGTTCAGCATCGGCTGAAACATCGTTAAAGCCAATCACTCCGAAGCCCGCACCGACTTTGAGGCCGGCAAGTTGGATCGCTTCGATGACCCCAAGAGCGACCACGTCGTTAAAGCAGAGAGCCGCATTCGGGCGGTCTTCGATCTGCAAAAGCCGTTGCACGCTGTCGTAGCCGCCGCGCCGGGTTGGAGGCGAAGCAATAACCAAGAGGGGATCAAATGCAAGACCGGATCGGGTGAGTGCCCTCTGATAACCTTCGATGCGTTCCTGGCCCGCCGAACTATTTGGATTCCCTCCGATGAAGGCGATTCGTTGATAACCAAGCTGGTAAAGGTGCTCCACGGCAAGTTGCGCGCCCTGGGCGTTATCGACTCCAGCATAGTCGAGTCCTGGGGCTCGACGGGCAAAAGCTACGGTGGGCAGCCGACCTGCCAGAGTAGGGGGTCTTCCTGAGGGTTCGACGTCTCCAACGGCAGGGCAAATTAAAACTCCATCTGGCGGAAATTCACGGATCTTTGCCAGCAGGCGCTCTTCCTTCTTACGATCCTCGGAAGTATTTCCAACGAAAACGACAAATCCCTCAACAGCCAGCCGCCCCTCAACGGCCGGGATGATTTCCGCAAAGAATGGGTTTGCGATATCAGAAACGATCAATGCGACGGTCAGTGATCGTGAGTTTTCCAGGAAAGAATGATCTAGATTTTCAATGGTCATTTAAGATCGATCTAAGACAGGATTCGGGTTTGGGTGCGCGCATATTAGATCGATCTAATGAATAGGCAAATTCTTTTTTAAATAAAAGTTTTTTTAATCAACCATTTATGTCGCCGAACTCAATGGCTGAGGTCTTCTCAATCACTATTAAAGCTCCTCTTCTTTGCTCATCAATCGAGTGTTTTGATTTCGAGAAGTGGCGCCGCACGACTCACGCACAATCAATTGCGGTTGAAGAATGATAGTTCGGATCGGGGCATCTCGTTGCTCGATCCTTTTGAGCAGCAGCTCTGCCGCAGATTCGCCGAGTTGACGCGGGGAGTTTTCGATAGTCGTCAAACCGGGGACGCACTGTGCAGCGTCGGGGATGTTGTTAAATCCGACGATCCCGAAATCGACACCAGGTTTGCGGCCTAAACGTTGAATCCCTTCCATGGCCCCAAGCGCCACCACATCGTTAAAACAGAGGACCGCGGTTGGAGGGTGCTTTGCTTTGATCAGCTTTTGTATACCATCAAAACCGCCGCGACGGTTTAAGTCCGAAGGAACCACTAAAAGCGGGTCAAATTTTACCTTCAATTGTGAAAGCGCCTGTTGGAAACCCTTAAGACGATCATCAACCGCCGGGAAATGATTCGGGTTACCGCCCAAAAATGCAATCCGACGATGCCCGATTCGATAAAGGTGTTCGACCGCGAGAATAGCACCCTGTTCGTTGTCTATTCCGACGTAATCGAACCCGGGAACTCGCCGTGCAAAAGCAACCACTGGAAAGACGTCTCCAAAGTGAGCGAACTCCTTCGAGGACCCTCCATGAAGCGTCCGGCAGATCAAAATGCCATCGGCGGGAAATTCCTGCATTGTTCTCACCAATCGCTCTTCCTTGGAACGATCCTCGGCGGTGTTACCCAAGAGGGTTACGAACCCCGATGTGGCGAGGCGATCCTCGATCGCTACGATAACTTCCGCGAAGAATGGATTAGTAATGTCCGATACGATAAGCCCTACGGCGTGGGAGTGTTGCCTCCGTAAGTTTGCTGCGCCGCGATGATAGACGTAGCCGAGTTTTTTTATGGATTGTAGAACCCGTTTGCGGGTTGTCTCGGCTACAGAGGGGACGTTGCGAATCACCAAGGAAGCCGTGGCACGGGAAACCGCTGCATCTGCCGCGATGTCCAACAGGGTGACCCGAGATTTTGGAACTTTACCCATAAAAAGGGGGATACTATCACACAAAGGTTGTTATTTCGATCTAAGGGTTCTATGAGAGTTGCGGACGACCAAGATTGTCAATTGCCTGATTCTGCGGCGTTACTTCTGGGCACCGATGCGATTGAGAAACCGGTTTGCGGGGATATCGCTCGGTGAAAAAGAACACAGGCTGGAAGCCTATGCTACATTGGTTCTCCGGACTGTTGAGCGATCTCTAAGAGCCATCCTGGTAGCGATCGCTGTGAATCCGCGCTGGCGACGCGACGGCGTTAATGTAGCATAGGCCTTCAGCCTGTGCTCTGTTCGCCCGTTGAGTGATGCTTTCTGGAATGATGGACGGGTGAGTCACCGGCTCCCGCCGACAAATTGTGTTCAAAGATCAGCGTTGAAATCGGGTTTCAACCCTGCGAACCGTCAAAATAAACGAGTTCGCCCCGAAGCTTTGGGGAAACTTCCAATGACAGGGCCCCTTGGAAGCTTGCTCCCAAGGGGCTTCAAATCAAAGGACTGAATCGATCACTAAAGTTGAGGGACAACGCCGGGACTTGCCCGGATGACTAATTCATCGAGTGAAGCCCGATTATGTTTCCCTCTGTATCGAGGACAAGCGCGATGAATCCGTATTGCCCGATGGACGTCTTCTCTTTCTGAACTGTTCCACCATTCTGAACAGCACGTGAGGCTTCCACAGCGCAGTCTGCGCAAGAAAAGTAAACGATGGTTCCTCCAACGCCAGAATCTTTACCTGGCATCTTAACGAGGGCACCGGGGCATCCCGGGCTATCCATGCTCATTGGGAAGGCCCACAACTCGAGACCCGGGCTTTCCAAACGCTCGAGTGCGATCTGAAACGTCTTCTGATAAAAGGCTTTGGCGCGCTCTATGTCTTGAACATAGAGCTCAAACCAACCAACAACATTGCGGCTTGTATTCATTCTGTTTCGTTCGTGTAGTGTTTTAAGATCAACGGACGCTTTGACGGTTCAGGTCAAAAGGCGCGGAGCTTTCAAGGATGCGACGAACGGGACAGGAAGAAATGGACATTCGAAACCACTTTTTTTTGAGCCGGCAAATGCCCTCAACGTCAGCGTGTTTCCGTTGAATTCCGCGTTAACGTCCGAAACTTCCCTGCTGGCTCGCAATGCAAACCAGTGCGTCGTCTCTGTTGGAGGCACACGGCCAGCTGCCTGTGAGACGAGGACTAGAAGCGAATCCAACCCTATGTAGGTTGCACGTTGAGTATGAACCACCTGCCCAAGTCTCTTCTAGCTTTCCTGACGCTGATCTCTATGGCTGCCAGTCTGCTTGCCCAGGGAACCGCCTCGCCCAACGTCAGTGTAACACCAAATGCCGCCGCTACTCCAACCCCCAGGGCCACTCCTATCGCGTTGCCGGATATTGTCGCCGAAGCCGGCGCTGCTCAAAACACCCTCCAGGGAATCAATGCCGAGCTTAAGGCTGATCCTGTCAAAACCGCCGTATTGCTGGGTCTGCCAGATTTTGAACGTGACATCGACGTCCGCAATGCCGAGTCCACGCGGATTATCAGCAACGGCCCTTCTCTCGATATCCTCGGCCAGCTACTGATGATCTGGCAAAGCCTGGGTGACAATGCCAAGGCATGGAGTCGCGAATTGACTCAGCGTGCGACCGGTTTAGGTGCTGACCTGGCTCGCTTGGATAATATGGCAGAGACCTGGAACCTGACTGCAATTGAAGCCAAGGCCAAAAATGCCCCTCCAGACGTGCTTAACCGTATTGGTCAGACGGTGGGACTGATTCAACAGACTCAGGACAGCCTCAAGAGCCGTAGAGCCGATATCCTGAACCTGCAGTCCCAGCTGGCGGCGGAACAGACCCGCATCCAAATCGACTTCAGCGCGGTTGAGCAAGCCAAGCAAGGGACACTGAGCCGATTGCTTGTCAGAGAGAGCCCACCCATTTGGGCGTTCCGCGAGAACACTTTTCCGAGTCAAACGACTCGGCATACGTTTTCGGATCAGGTAGGCAGGCTCGAAGCGTTTTTGGCGCAGGAACCGGGGAAATTCCTCGTCCACATAGCACTCATTTTTTGTCTATATCTGGCGTTGCACTGGGCGCGACGCGGGATGCGGGAATGGGTGAAAGAAGATCCGACGCTGCAGCGCTCAGTCCCTGTTTTTGACATGCCGATTGCCGCTGCGATCGCTCTGTCGATGTTGTTTGTCCCGGTGATCTATCCTTCGACAATGCCGCGACTGTTACGAGCGATCCTCGGGATCGCGGCTTTGCTTCCAGCCGTCATGTTGCTCCGCCGCCTGCTGGATCGAAGAGCATTCCCGGTGCTCTATGCTCTCATCATTCTTTTTTTCATCGATGAGATCCGCGCGATTACAGTGGCTCTCCCGTTGGTCACTCGCTGCTTGTTTATCGTGCAAATGCTGGGCGGCATTTGCTTCACGGTTTGGCTGCTTCGTTCGAGGCCTCGGACCGCGAACGGCGACGATGTCTCGCCGTCTCTTCCTCGCGCTGGTCGATGGTTTGTCCAAGTCACTCTATTTCTTCTGGGTGCTGCCTTAATTGGAAATATTTTGGGTTACGGCAGTCTCTCGTATTTGTTGGGTAATTCCGTTCTTCGCGCGGCCTATCTGGCATTAATCTTTACTGCAGCGAGTCGGATCGTCGAAAGTTTGGTCATCGTCGCCTTTCAGGCGAAGCCCTTGACTTACTCCGCGACGGTTCGCAAGCATCGACCCTTGCTTCGGCGTCGGACCACGCAGTTGCTTAGATTGGTGATCTTCCTGCTATGGCTCAGTTTTGTGTTTAACCAATTTGAGCTGAGCGATCTTTTGATAAATGAAGCGAACGCTGTGCTGAACACCGGCTTCGCGCTGGGCGCGTTCCGCCTGTCTCTGGGCCAGATAGTCGGCTTCATTCTGGTGGTCTGGGCTTCCTTCCTAGTCTCGAAGTTCTTGCGTTTCTTGCTGGAAGAGGACATCTACGGCCGGCTCAAGCTAGCGCGTGGTCTACCTTACGCCATTTCCAGCGTACTCCACTACACGGTGTTGATGATCGGTTTCTTCATCGCACTGGCCGCCCTGGGGGTGGATATGACAAAATTCACGATCCTGGCGGGCGCCTTCAGCGTTGGCGTCGGGTTCGGTTTGCAGAACGTAATTAACAATTTTGTCTCCGGGTTGATTGTGCTCTTCGAGCGACCGATCAAAGTCGGTGACGTGATTCAGGTAGGCGATGCGATTGGATCGGTCAAAAAGATTGGAATTCGGGCCAGCGTTGTCCACGCTCAGGATGGTTCCGATATTATCGTTCCAAACGGTACCCTGATCTCCAGCCAGGTCACGAACTGGACCTTTTCAGATCGGCTACGCGCCATTAGCGCTCAAATCCAGATTCCTCGTAACGTAGATCAAAGAGCTGCGGGGGAACTGTTAAAGCAATCCGCAAATGAGACTTTGGGAGTGGTCAAAAATCCTGCCCCGCAAGCCTTCATCACAACTCTGGGTTCGAAGACGCTCACCCTGGAGCTTCGCGCCTGGACAGATCAGTACGAAGATTGGATGAAAATCCAAAGTGATCTCTGGGCGGCGATCAACCGCAAACTCGAAAACCAAAATATCGAGTTGGCGTAGATCAGTAGCTACTCAACCCGCTCGCTGCGCCTCCGTCCGGGTTGGGAGCTTCCAATCCGGGCGGATGAAATGACATGTGTAGCCGTTCGGATAGCGTTCCAAATAGTCTTGATGCTCTGGCTCGGCCTCCCAAAAGGGACCAGCCGGAGCCACCTGGGTGACCACCTTGCCCGGCCAAAGCCCTGAGTAGTCGGCGTCGGCAATGGTCTCATCTGCGATGCGCTTTTGTTCTTCGTTTGTATAAAAAATCGCCGAGCGATAACTGGCTCCCACGTCGTTGCCCTGACGATTCCGTGTGGTCGGATCATGAATCTGGAAGAAAAACTCCAAAAGCCTCCTGTAGCTGATCGTCCGAGGATCAAAGAGAATCTCGATCGCTTCGGCATGAGTTCCGTGTTTGCGGTAGGTAGCGTTGGGCACGTCGCCGCCCGTATAGCCTACCCGTGTCGAAATCACACCCGGGTAACGGCGCAGCAAATCCTGCATACCCCAGAAGCAGCCACCGGCAAAAATCGCGCGTTCAGTCGATGCAGTCATGTCGTTACTCCTGTTTCTTGGACTCCGGTAGCTTGCGTTAAATTGGAATTGACGCAGTAACGTACCGATCCTCTGGCTTACGCCATCGAGGAAGATCTGCCAAGGTGACCGAAGGATCAAACCGATTTTCCTTACAAGATCTCAACGGCAAGATACTGTTCAGCATATTCGTCGCCACTGCAGCCGTAGTAAGTGACAATGCGTTTACTGAAGTCGATGTCGTAGCGGACAACTCCGGCCTGCCATGAAGCGGCTAGAAACTCCGGGAACGTGCTCTTGCCGGCCTGGTCAGTTCGCAGAGCAGTGATGAGTGCTTCGCGATCGAATGGCGGCACATCGACCGTGCCGCTTATCAGTGGCATGCCTTGGGACACTACCGGTCCTTTCTCGGTCAGGTACAAGCTCTGACACGCAGGCAGGAACCAGAGATTGCGTGTCACTCCCGCGCGACGAAGCGTCTCGGCCAGATAGGGGAATCCTCCCACTGCCGGTCGGCCGGTCAAGGCGCGCTGCAGGGCAGCCTGCAAATTATCGATCGCGGCGCTCATCAGCTTTTGTAACGGACATAGTCACGGTTCTATTCCCCCAACGGTGCTAACAGAACACATCCTTAGGCTTCCAGCCTGTGTTCTGTTGGCGGCCATCGAGCGGCGTCATCAAATTTCCACCGTTCTTCCGCGCGCCCCGTGCCCGATTCCTCGGCTTAAGGATCTGGTGTTGGCGCTCCGGTTGCCTGATCGGTGGTGAGATCCTGCACTGAAAATCTAGCGAATAGAGCGACCGTCTCGCCACCGGCATATCGAATGAATAGAGCGCCGTCGCCATTTACCCGATTGTCGTCCGCGAAATTTCCGCTGTTCCCCTGCATCATGTGGATATCATGCACGCCTTGCTCGGGCGAGAAATCGAACGTGTGATCGCTGCCCTGATCATGAAAAAACTCACCGCAGGCCGCAACAATGGATTGTTTGTCCGCTTTTGCGCGCTCGATCTGTGCATCGAGGAGATTTGCCAACGTTACTCCAGCTCCCTCCGGCGGGATCGGCACCATGTTTTGGATTGGAAACAGATTGTCCCGCAAGTAATCGAGTCCTTGGCCACCCGGACCCGTTCGAAGCGGGGTGA
>DATHPI010000239.1:0-3629 GCA_035484035.1 Chthoniobacterales bacterium | reverse complement strand
CGTCGAGCGCGAGGATTCGGAATGAAGATTCACTATCACGACAGAACGGAGTTACCGGCGGAAATCGCAGGCGATGCCGTCTACCACAAGGATCCGTCGGATCTGCTTCGCGCAAGCCAGTTCTTGAGCTTGCACGCTCCGGAGACTCCTCAGACCCGTCATTTCTTAAACGCCAAAGCCATAAGCCTTCTGCCCCCAGGAGCTATCGTGGTGAACACGGCTCGCGGCGGACTGGTGGTCGACGACGACCTCATCGCTGCTCTGAAGAGCGGGCGGGTCGCCGCTGCCGGGCTCGACGTATTTGAAGGCGAGCCAAAACTTCATCATGAGTATGTTTCGCTGAAAAATACATTTCTATTGCCACATATCGGCAGCGCCACAATCGAAACCCGTACAGCCATGGGCATGCTGGCCCTGGACAATGTGGACGCGGTGCTGAACGGCAGGCCAGCGCCGACCCTCGTCCCGGATCCCAGTCGGGAAATGAGCCACATCTAGGACGAAAGCGACGAAGCAATGAGCGAACCAGGAAGGTAGTTATCATCGGTGGGGGATTTGGTGGGCTTTCTGCGGCCCAGCACTTGCACTCAGACTTGGTTGACCTGACGGTTATCGATCGTCGGAACTATCATCTTTTCCAACCACTACTCTATCAAGTCGCGACGGGCTCGCTTTCGGCGGGAGAGATCGCGTCGCCCCTTCGGAGCGTCCTAAGCCGGCAGAAAAATACTCGTGTTTGGTTGGGCACCGTGGTGGATGTGGATCCTGATTCCAAACGGGTCATTCTTTTCCAATTAAAGGGAACCTTGAATTGTTTTCGATACTCAAATAAAACATCAGACGGAGGGTTACTGTGGAGAATCCTGCTTATCGGCGTCGGTGGGTGATCGTTCTAACGAGTGTAGTCGTTGTAGGAATGTCTGTTGCAAGCGGCAAGACCTTCCCTGCGCTCTTCGCGGAGCAGCAGCCTGCTCTGGTCGGCCAGACGTTGTCTTCCTCGGGTGTTCCCGCGCTCCACGGTATTGTGGATTCAGGTCGTAATGCCGATCTTCGCTGGCCCGACTTTACTCCCTACAAAACAGAGGTCGCCAAACTTTACGAGACGAGCAGTTATTCTTTGCTTTGGGTTCAGAACCTCCGCGTCCGTCCTCAGGGGCTCGCCGTGATCTGGCTCTTACAAAATGCAGACGCCAAAGGACTCGACGCCGAAGATTACGACGGGTCGCGATGGCAGGGCCGCCTGCTCAAGCTGGGACAGAAGCCTTCAGAGCAAGACTTGATCTCGTTCGATACCGCGCTTACGGTCTCGGCAATGCGCTACATCCGTGCCATCCACTGTGGCCGCGTAAATCCCAAGGAATTCAAGTTTCAGCTCGATATGGGGGGAGAACCACTCCCGCTGGCGGAATTCATTCAGACCCAGGTCCTGAATGCGAGCGATGCAGCCGCCGAAATTCAGAAGCTGGAACCGCCCTTCTTGGGCTACCGGAAGCTGCTCGCGCTCTTGCCGGTTTATGAAGGATACGCAAATCAAGCTGAAGGAGAGAAGTTCCCGACGGTCACGAAGACTGTGCGGCCCGGCCAACCCTACGCTGGCGTGGTCCAATTGGGGCGGTTTCTTCAAATCATCGGCGACATTCCTGCCGGAGTGCAGCTCGATCCAAATGCAACCGTCTATCAGGGTGCTCTCGTCGACGGCGTGAAGCACTACCAGGACAGACATGGCGAAACTCCCAGCGGCAATCTCGACGCGCGCACGATCGACGAACTCAATACGCCTCCGGCGGTCCGCATTCGCCAGATCAAGTTGACGCTGGAACGGTGGCGCTGGCTTCCACATTCCTTCCCACAACCGCCCGTGGTTGTGAACCTTCCTGAGTATCGTGCACGCGCGATGAACCCGGACGGCACCGTCGCCTTCTATAAAAACGTCATTATTGGAAAAGCCTACGGCCACAAGTCTCCGATCTTTGAGAAAGAAATCCAGTACGTTGTCTTCCGGCCCTACTGGGACGTGACTCCCAGCATTCAGCGGAACGAAATCGTGCCGCACATCCAGAAGGACCCGAACTACATCGCCAAGCATAACTTTGAAGTGGTCACGCCCCAAGGCGAGGTCGTAACCGACAATCAAGTGAGCCCGGAGGTTTTAGAAGGCATACGATCGCTTCACTTGATGGTGCGGCAAAAGCCCGGCGATACGAATTCTCTGGGCCTGGTGAAGATCATTTTCCCCAATCCGGATAACGTGTACCTGCATGGCACGGATGCTCCGGAACTGTTCACGCAGGACGTCCGCGATTTCAGCCACGGATGTATTCGGGTACAGAAGCCCGAGGACCTCGTTGCTTGGGTGTTGCGAAACAATCCTGGCTGGGATTTGGAGCGGGTGAAGGCCACGATGAACGGAGAGAAAAACAATCTTCAGGTGAACCTCGCCACGCGAATTCCGGTTCTGATTGTTTACGGCACGGCTACGGTGAACGAAGAAAATCGGATTCGTTTTTTTGACGATGTCTATGGTTATGACGCAGAACTCGAGAAAGCGCTTGCCGCCGGTTATCCCTATGCCTGGTAGGTCTTTGGATCGGTGGCCAGCAACATAGAGTGGGGTCAATGCGGAAGTATATTTCATCGACGCTGCTGGCGACCTTTACCTTACAACCAGTCAAGGGGGCGACCTGAACGACTGCTCGCCGAACCCCGGATGCGGTACGGTGATCAAGGTCAGCGCCGCAGCCTCGCTTGGCCGAATTCCACGAGCAAATTAGATAAATCCGTCAGGCCCAGAGACAAAACCTCAGTACAAATCTTCTCTCCCCGACCAAATCCTGAAGCAAAACATTATATTGGCGTTGATCCCGTTTCTGGCACATCGATGTGACCTTCGTAAACCGATCGCGTCACCCGCAACATATATTTCATTCGATATAGCACTTTGACGAGTGCCTTCTGATGCAATTCGTGCTCCAGGACGCGCAGGGAACAGACTCCGTGCATTCACATTCCGCTGTCACTTGCCGGAGAGATAATCGTTTATACCGCAGCGGGACACAGCAAGAGCTTGAAGATGCGTTCCGCGACACCGGCGGCTAGAAGTGGAAAAAAGAAGCAAGATGCGGCTACCAATCTGCCCATTAAAAAGGCTTCGCATCCTCAATTGAGATAGTCGGAACAGGCGCTTTCCTTCCGTGATTTGCAGGCTTTTCAGCTAACGAGCGTTATTTCTGCGCATAGACCATTCCGGCGGCATGATAAGGAGGATCGGAGATCAATCGGATATACGCAATCAGCGCCTCGATCTCCGTCTTGCCGAGAGTATAACCGTAGGGTGGCATCAGTGGTGACTTGTTCAGTGCTGGTCCACCGTGGCTGATGATGGCCGTCAGGTCAGCATCGCTCATTTTGTTGAGTGTGTCGCCCTCGGTAAACGCGCGCGGCTTGACCTCGAGATTGTCGTAGTTGGAAACGCGCTCCGCCGAGGATTCTGGATTGTGGCAGCGCGCACAAAATTTGTCATCGAGCTGGAATCCTACCTGCTGCTGATAGCCCAGCGCAATTTCTTCAAGCTTCAGATCGACGGGTTTCTGAGCTTTCGTAGATGTACGAGCGGTCAGTTGATATCGGCC
>DATHPI010000238.1:0-9789 GCA_035484035.1 Chthoniobacterales bacterium | reverse complement strand
GAACTGTGCGCGTAAACTGGCGGCGAATCCTGATATTCGCATCACGCTGCTCGACAAGAACAACTTCCAGCAGTTCCAGCCGTTACTCTACCAGGTGGCCACCGCTGTGTTGGCGCCTAGCAACGCAGCGTTTTCCTTGCGCAGTGTGCTGCGGCACCACTCTAACGTAGATGTAAAGCTCGGCGAAGCTGTCTCGGTTGATCTCAAGACCCGGGCTATTGAAACTGCTGAGGGACAAAAGTACCAAGGCGACTATTTGGTGCTGGCGGCCGGGTCACAACCAAATTTCTTCGGGACGCCGGGGGCCGACAAGCACACCTACCCGCTCTACTCACTTCACGATGCAGAGTTGCTTCGTTCGCGAATAGTGGCTGTCTTGGAATCCGCAGATCGGGACCCTTCGCTCATCGCCAAAGGAGCGTTGAACTTCGTCATCGTAGGAGCGGGGCCCACCGGTACGGAACTGGCCGGTACGATCGGCGACATGACCCATCGGGTGTTTAAAGATGTCTATAAGGACCTGGATCTGAGCAAAGCTCAAATCTTTTTGGTCGACCACGGACACAGTGTCCTGAATGCATTTTCCCAGAAGTCCCAAGTATACGCCGCAAGCATGCTGGAGCAGCGTGGCGTGCAAGTGCGCCTCGGAATCGCCGCTAAGGAGGTCGGCCCTGACCATGTGCTGCTCTCGGACGGGACTAAAATTCTGACGCGCACGGTTATTTGGGCAGGAGGTCTGAAAGCTTCCAAGTTGTCAGGCAACGTAGGCCTCTCGCCCGGGCATGGTGGACGTCTTGATGTACAACCCGACTTTAACGTGAGGGATTACCCGGGCGTCTACGCGCTGGGAGATTTTGCGAACATCCCTGGCGCGGACGGTAAGCCTTTGCCGCAGCTCGCGTCCGTGGCGGAACAGTCAGGCAAATGGTGCGCAAAAAACATTGCCGCAGCCATCGCTGGGAAACCAGCACAGCCTTTCCGCTACTTGGACAAAGGAATCATGGCGATGATCGGGCGCAACGCGGCTGTGGCTGAAGTGGGCGAGCACCGCCACGAACTCCAAGGTCCGGTAGCTTTCGCTGCGTGGCTCGGAGTACACGCCGCACTACTAACTACCGCACGTGCGAAAATAGAAACCTTTGTTGAATGGGGATGGGACTATTTTGGCAAAGCGTACGCCGATCCGGTTCTCGATCGCCTCGATCAGGCACATATTAACTGGGAGGTTGACGAGGAGAAACAGGGTCCATCGGATATGAAAACATGATGAGCAAACAAACTGGCAGATGACTCGATTGGCGCCCTGAAAAGGAATATTTCCGTCCTCCTCAAACATCAGCGATTCTTCCCTTTTTGTGGCTAGCGAAACCTAAGCCGGAGGGTGCAAAATCATTCCCAGACTTCTATGAAAGAGGGCACCACTCTTGAGAACCTGCAGAAACACGAAATTCCCGAACGGGTCACCATCGTTCCAGGCGGAGGAGACTTACCAAAAATCAAAGTTCAGACTGACTGGAGCGTAGCGGAAATTTATCTGCTCGGAGCGCACGTCACGGGATTCCAGAAAAATGGCGAGCCACCGCTTTTGTTCATGAGCCAAGCTAGCCAATTCGCCCTCGGCAAAGCCATTCGCGGCGGCGTACCGATTATCTTTCCATGGTTCGGCGCCCGCGAAGGCTTCCCGAGTCACGGTTTTGCCCGAGTGACAGAATGGGAATGGGAGGGAAGCTTCGCCGCGCCAGATGGGAGCGTGACACTTCGATTTCGCCTCCCGACTGCTAACTTGCCTTCAGAGAACATAACTTTCGCCGTGACTGTCTCCGAACAATTGACCATGGAACTAACTGTCGCCAATCTGTCGCCGACCGAGAATTTGAGTTTTGAAAACTGTCTGCATACGTATTTTGCCATTGGCGATATCGCCGAAGTTGGGATCACCGGACTGACAGGAACGACCTACATCGACAAGGTGGATAACTTCACGACAAAGCTGGAATCCGGGGCGGCGGTTCAGATTAGCTCAGAAACCGACCGCATCTATCTTGACACCGCCGAGCCGGTAGAGATCCACGACTCCCGGCTCCATCGCAAAATTCGCGTGGAAAAAACCGGCTCGGCCTCAACGGTGGTTTGGAATCCATGGGCGGTCAAAGCAAAACAAATGTCCGATTTCGGCGACGAAGAATATAAGCAGATGGTCTGCGTGGAAGCTGGCAACGTCGCGCTAAACAAAATCACGGTCGCTCCAAGGAAATCTGCGTCTTTGAAAGTGGTTTTGAGTACCTTACAAACGAATTGAAACTTCCTGGCGCGCTCACACGCTAATGATTGAGCGCCTCGCAAGCCAAAGACAGGGTTTCCGCCTATCCTGAGCAACACCATGATCAGTGAACGGATCAACACATTCCATCCTGATCGCATTTTGCGAGCCTCTATTTATAGAATTCTCGCATTCTGCGAGTGAGTGCCTTCGTCCCGCTATCATCTCGCTCATGAGCATTCCGCTCGCCTGCACCCGCGGGGGCGCCGCTAGAAGCTTAAACAGTGCGGTTGGCACAAGAATAGCTCTCTTTTCGCGCTGTAAAAAACACTGGATTAACAGGCACTGGATCTAGCAACACCTCCTCCGCCGGATCCATAACGTGGCCTTCATTTAGCGATCCCTCATTCGCTAGAAATGGCCGGATGTTAACGCCGTTTGTTCGGGCACCGGGTGCCGGATGATCGTCGTTACTAAATCACTGCGGATTTACACTATTATGGCGCTCGAAATTTGGCTTCCTGGACTATTTTTCCTCGGACTCGTGTCGATGGGTGCATGCTTTCTTTTTATGGCAGCCTGCGAAAAAATTTAATGCGGAACTAACTATGATTTACGTGACTGCGGTCGTTTCCTTATTTCTCTTTATCTACCTATTCGTGGCCCTGATTCGGCCTGAATGGTTCTGAGCAAATCTCCTCAACTCTTTAACCAGGAGCACTAAAGTATGTGGTTATTACCTATTTCAATTCTGATCGTCACGACCCTGCTGGCTATCCCGTTGAGCAAATATCTCTCCTGGATTATGGATGGAAGATATCGCCCCTGGGGGCCGTTTCGGTGGATCGAAAGCAAACTAAATAATGGCCCGCAAAACTGGAAGCAATATACCGGTGCATTACTACTTTTTAATACGGTTCTTTTCGTCTTTGGCTACATCGTTCTGTCCCTTCAGCCATTCTTGCCATTAAACGATCTGGGTCGCGGAATGCTCGCTCCGAGTACCATCTTTCACAGTGTTGTTTCCTTCATGACCAACACGGATCTGCAGCACTATTCCGGAGATCAGCATTTTTCCAATTTCAGCCAGACCTTTTTTTGTTTGGCGAACTTTTTCCTATCCGCCTCGATCGGTTTCTGCGGTCTGACCGCCATTATCAGGGCTCTGCGAAGCGATCCCAACTTAGGGAACTTTTTCGTCGATATGTGGAGAGTTGTCATCTACACTTTCCTCCCGGTTTCCTTTGCCCTCGCCTTAATTTTCTTGCAGCAAGGCGCCCCGATGACTTTTGCCAGCGCCCATCCAGTCTCTACGCTGGAACCGACAGCGATGGGGACGGCGGACAACGGGCAAGCGAAACAGCAAACCATCGTAGTGGGTCCTTTGGCAGCATTTGTACCCATGAAGCAGTTAGGCACCAACGGAGGGGGATTTTACGGCATGAACTCAGCTCATCCATTCGAGAATCCGACAGATCTAACGAATTTCCTGTCTTGCGTGGCGATGATGCTTTTTCCCTTTTCACTGGTGCTGATGTACGGGCGAATGCTGAAAAGATTGCGGCATGCAGTGGTGATCTTTTCCGTGATGATGGCGCTGATGATCGGCACGGTGGTCTGGGCTATTTATTTCGACACGCTGAAGCCTAACCCTGGACTGACTGTACAGCCGGGTGGTCAAACCTATGAAATCCCCAGCGCCAACGCACCAAGTGGAAAACGCCTGGTAACCATTCCAACCGTGGCCGGATTGCCGGTGGATCAACATCTTGGCAATCTCGAGGGTAAAGAGTTGCGGTTCGGCACTTCGGCGGGCGCTACCTTCTCAGCATTGACCGTGGACGTCACCGACGGAGCAGTCAACTGTGAACACGACAGCTTGAATCCCGTCGCGGCCCTCTCGCCGATGGTCGGCATGTGGTTGAACTGCATTTACGGCGGGAAGGGTGTGGGAATGATCAACCTGCTGCTCTTTTTGATCGTTGGCGTATTTGTCGCCGGTCAGATGGTGGGGCGAACCCCCGAATATCTCGGGAAAAAGATCGGTGGTCGCGAGATGAAACTCGCAATGATCGCGCTGCTGGTTCACCCGATCATGATCTTAATGCCAACCGGGCTGTTTTCGGCGACCGACTGGGGAACCAAGGCGGTCAACAATCCTGGTCCGCACGGATTTTCCGAAATCATGTACCAGTTCTCGTCGGCCTCGGCGAATAACGGTTCAGCTTTTGACGGGCTGGGAGTTACCTATGGTTTGAACAACAATCCTAATCCGTCTCCAACTGCTGTGCAGTGGGACATCGGGACCGCGTTGGTAATTCTCATCAGCCGGTTCCTTCCGATTATCGCACCAATTGCCATGGCAGCGAGTCTCGGAGCCAAGAAGTCCGCTCCATTCAGCCTGGGGACTTTGCGTGACGACACCTCAACCTTCGGTCTATTGCTTTGCGGAACGATCCTCATCATCGGCGCATTGCTCTTTCTTCCAGTAGCCGCTCTGGGGCCTCTGGCAGAACATTTCGGTCCGATTCCATTCGGTGGCTGAATCCACAATAGATAAATCCTGAGAAAGAAAAATTGAGATGGCTAAAGTATTAAAACCAATCCAGATCGCGGGTGCGATGACGAAGCCGCCAGGTCGCCATCAGGCCACGCGATTGCTGACCCCCGGCACCGTCGGACCGGCTTTGAAACAGGCCTTGATTATGTTGCGCCCGGACATTCAGTGGAAGAATCCGGTGATGTTCGTGGTGGAAGTCGGCGCTTTCCTGACCCTGGCCTATCTGATTCAGGCATTGCTAGGAAAATCTGAAAGCCAAGTTTCAACCGGCTATTTTGTCGCGCTGGACATCTGGCTCTTTCTGACGGTCCTTTTCGCGAATTTCGCGACCGCCTTAGCCGAGGCGCGTGGAAGAGCGCAGGCAGATTCACTAAAGAAAACTCGCCGAGATACCATCGCCCGCCGGCTGACCAGCGGAGATAAAATTGAGGAGGTGACCTCGACCGTTTTGAAAATCGGGGACCGCGTTGTTATCGAAACCGGAGAGATTGTACCTGGCGACGGGGAGATCATCGAAGGCATCGCCTCCATCGATGAATCTGCGATCACCGGCGAGTCCGCCCCGGTCATTCGCGAGGCTGGGGGCGACCGATCCGGAGTGACCGGAGGGACCCTCGTCGTCTCAGACCGGATTATAGTCCGGATTACCTCCGGGGCCGGCGAATCCTTCCTGGACCGGATGATAGGGCTGGTGGAAGGAGCGATCCGACAGCGGACTCCGAACGAAATCGCACTGACCCTGGTCCTGAGTGCGTTCACTTTGATCTTTTTGATCGTCGTGATTCCGCTCTGGCCCATGGCGCTAAATGCCGAGCAATATATGACGAGCTATCTCGGCCTACAGGAACCCCTGCACAGTCTGGGAACCGATATACCGACTTTGATTGCGCTTTTGGTCTGCCTGATTCCAACCACAATTGGCGCTTTGCTGGCCGCTATTGGAATCGCAGGGATGGACCGGGCGCTGCAGGCCAACATTCTGGCCAAGAGCGGGAAAGCCGTCGAGACCGCGGGAGATATCGACGTGGTTTTATTGGATAAAACCGGCACCATCACCATGGGCAACCGGCACGCTACAGAGTTTCTGCCCATTGGCCGATATTCCGCTTCGGATGTCGCCCGTTTAGCATCTCTGGCCTCCGCTGCGGACGAGACTCCCGAAGGCAAAAGTATCAAGACCAAGGCCAAGGAATTGGTGACCATTGGCCAACTTCCGCTGCATGTTCCGGATGGCGCCGAGTTCGTCCCGTTCACTGCGCAAACGCGCATGAGTGGTATCAATCTCCCGAACGGCCGAAAGATTCGCAAAGGTGCTTCGGACGCCATTGTAAAGCTAATCAAGGACCAAAACGCAGGTGTTCCCGCGGAACTTGACCCGTTGGTTGAAAGTGTCGCTTCCAAAGGTGCCACCCCACTCGTCGTCGCCGAAGACGCGCAAATCGTCGGGATCGTCGTTTTGGAAGACGTCTTGAAACCGGCCATGAGCGAGCGCTTTGAGCGCCTCAGAAGAATGGGACTGCGCACGGTGATGATCACCGGAGATAACCCGCTGACGGCTGCCACCATCGCCAAAAAGGCAGGAGTGGACGATTTCCTCGCGCAAGCCAAGCCCGAGGATAAGCTCGCCTACATCCGCAGAGAGCAAGCCGAAGGCAAGTTAGTGGCTATGATGGGAGACGGGACCAATGACGCCCCTGCCTTGGCTCAAGCCGACGTCGCCCTGGCGATGAACGCTGGGACCCAAGCCGCCAAAGAAGCGGCAAATATGGTCGACCTCGACAGCGACCCTACCAAGCTGATCGAAGTCGTCGAAATCGGCAAGCAACTCTTGATGACCCGAGGTGCTCTAACCACCTTTTCGGTTGCCAACGACGTGGCGAAATATTTTGCGATCATTCCCGCGCTTTTCGCCGGCACTCTGCCATGGTTGAAGAGGATTGATATCATGCAGTTGCACTCGCCAACTTCGGCAATCCTTTCGGCGGTTATTTTCAACGCCCTGATTATTCCACTCCTTATCCCGGTGGCCCTTAAGGGAGTCAGTTACAGGCCTTTAGGAGCAGACGCGCTTTTGCGCAAGAATCTGCTAATCTGGGGCCTCGGCGGAGTCATTATTCCCTTCATCGGAATTAAGATAATCGATCTTATCATGGTCGCTTTCCACCTCGTTGCCTGAACATCTAACCAATTTTAGAGGCATTCCTATGTTACGATCCTTATTAAGCAGCATTCTGTTGTTGGTTTTGGCCATCATTATCTGTTGCGGTGTTTATCCGCTCACTGTCTGGGCAATAGGCAAAGCCTTTTTCCCCTTTCAAGCGAACGGCAGTTTGTTAAAAGGTCCAGACGGTTCAATTGTTGGCTCGAAGTTAATCGCCCAACCGTTTACCAAGGACGAATACTTCCAGCCGCGGCCTTCGGCCGCCTCTTACGACGCTTCCGCTTCGGCCTCTTCAACCTACGCGGCCTCAAATTACCTGTTACGCAACCGCGTGGCTACCGTGCTGGGACCAATCGTTAAGTACAAGAGCGGGTCCAAAGCGGGGCAACTGGTTGCTCCGGATATTGAGGCGTGGTTTCAGCAAGACAAATTCCAAGGCAATCCCCACCTAGTGGCGCAGTGGGCCGACATGCACAACGCGGTCGCCCAAGCCTGGGTCAATGCAGATCCCACTCATGGCCAATATGTGGATGCATGGTCAAAGACCCACCCGGATTTAGTGGCCAAGTGGATTAAGGAAAATCCGAGCACTCCTCAACCGAAAGCGGCGGATTTAGCGGTTCTATTCTTCGAGAACTTTTCCACAGCGCATCCCGGTACGTTCCCTTCAGCGGTCACCCAGACCGGAGCGGACGGTAAGCCGCAAACCTCCCTTCAACCAGTTAAGGATGGGTCAGACATCCAGTCCAATTTTTTCGATATGTGGCGCCAGGAACATGCCGATGCCGATCTTCAGGACGTTCCCGGTGACCTGGTGACGGCGTCCGGCTCAGGACTTGACCCGCACATCACATTGGCTAACGCCGAATTTCAATTGGACCGGATAGCCGCCAAGTGGGCTGACGACACTAAGCATGATGCCGGAGATGTCCGCAAAGACATTGAGCAAATCTTGCAGAATAATGTTTCTGCACCGTTTGGTGGACTGGCTGGGGAAAAGCTTGTCAACGTGCTAGAGGTCAATTTGGAACTTTGTAAGCGGTACGGCCTGCCAAAATAGCGCTGAATTCTTTCGCCCTCCGACCTCTCGGTGCGCCGAGATCCCGTTTTCTATCGCGCCTGCGAATCGTCCTTTGTTGTTCAACCCACACGAGCTATTCCGGCGCGCCTCACTAACCTCCACTGAAAGCACCTCATGAGTGATAAAAAGAAAGCCATCCTCATCATCGACGATCAACCGTTATTTCGTGAACGACTTTCTCAGCTGATTAATCACCAGCCGGATATGCAGGTACGTGAAGAAGCGCAAAGTGTTGAACAAGCAATCCCACTCATTCGCTACACATGGTCGGATCTGGCCATAGTCAATACCACGTTGGAAGGATCAAACGGTCTGACTCTCATCAAAAACATTAAGGCCCTTTCGATCGGGACCCCGTTCATGGTCCTTTCGCCTCACGACGATCCGCTTTATGCGGAGCGCACTCTTCGTGCCGGTGCCACTGGTTACATCACAAAACATCAACCGGCTTCTGAGTTCTTATTTGCCATTCGGCGGGTGCTTGCAGGAGAGGTGTATCTTTCCGAAAATCTAAGATCACTTTTTGTGAAACGTATCGCTAGCGCCGGCCTCAAACGCGGCGGAAGAGAGGTCGATCGTTTGGCTGCTCGCGAATTGGATGTGCTGAAGTTAAGCGGGCGTGGCCGTACGACACGTGAAATAGCCGAAGTGCTCCAACTCAGCACAGCAACGGTCGGTACGTATAGAGCCAGGATCAAAGAGAAGATGAAGTTTCGTAATACTGAAGAATTCCATCATTTCGCCACACGGTGGGTGCTGCAGTGGAAATAAAACGGAGTCGATGAACCGATGTCGTTTGTCTGGAGAGTGGCTGATCACAGTGTCCGGACTATGTTCATCAGATCGTCGACTTTGCGGACGATCGAGGGCCGGCTCGACCTTAGGTTGTTCTCCATACTGAGCCCTGTAAAAAAGGTCAGCACCAATGCCGCCAGGGATTCCGCATTCATCTTTGGGTGCTCGACCTCAATATTCCTGGCGATGAGCTCCTTCAGTTTGCTTCTGCTTCGGGTTATGATACCAACAACTTCCGGCGGCAAGATCGCAAACTCGCGCATCGAGTTGACGGCAAAACATCCTTTTTGTCCCTCCATGGTGCATGGTCCCATCTTGAGCCGACAAGCGAATACGTCTATGAAAAGCTCAACGCCTACAATCTCTCCCACGCATTCCTAATGAGACAGTTTGCCGATCTTGCTGGAACCCCTATTGCTGAGCTGGCCGGCGACGCAGTAGTTCATCACTTTCGAAAGATCTATCACGGCCAGTTGATCTTGAACGTCGGTATTAGCACCGAACACGCCACTGAACTCATAGCAGCAGGCTTGGGAGACTTCGTCGCCTTCGGCCGAGAATATATTGCGAATCCAGATTTAGTGGAACGCATAAGGCTGCACTCTCCGCTGAACGAACAGCGCCCCGAAGGTTACTACGGCGCCACGGCGTTCGGATACACGGATTATCCAATCCTCACCACCAAAGTTCTTGACACGGAAACTAAAGGAGTATCTCTCTCGCTGAGTTCTGGCCTCAAGTGAAGCCTCGGCCATTTTTTAGAATTTAATCATCACAAATCTCGTGGAAAGGCAGAAATTACAGTGAACCATTCGAAAGCAGAAAGCAATAAGGCGATTGTTCTGGAAGCCTTCGACACTCTCTTCAATAAGAGAGATTATATCGCAGCGGAGCGCTTCTGGTCGCCCGACTACATTCAGCACAGTGCGCAC
>DATHPI010000237.1:0-6279 GCA_035484035.1 Chthoniobacterales bacterium | reverse complement strand
GATTCGCAACACCGCCGACAACTTGGCCTACCAAAGCGAGAAGCAATTGGCAGAACTGGGTGAGAAGTTGTCCGCGGATCAAAAGAAGGGCGTGGAAGACGCTATCAAAGATGTTCGCGAGAAGCTGAACGGAACGGACGCTGAGGCGATCAAGAAGGCAACTGAAGAGCTGCAAACCCGTTTCCAGGCTATTAGCGCCGAGCTTTACAAACAAGCGGCGGCTCAGAAGACTGGCCCGCAGCCAGGCGATGCCCCCGGTTCCTCTTCCCAATCCGGTGGCCCAGGAGGCAGTGCGACGAAGTCCGATGACAATGTCGTGGACGCCGATTTCGAAGTCGTCGACGACGACAAGAAGAAGAGCTGATAAACTTTCAAATTCCCCATCGAGCCTGGCGGTCAATCCTTCATCGCCGGCTCGTTGGTCCCTAAAACCTACATTAAATCAAGAAGGAGGATACATACAGTATGGCAATCAACGTGAAACCTCTCGCCGATCGGGTGATAGTTCAACCCCTCGAAGAGAAGGAAGTCAAAAAGGGTGGCATCATCATCCCTGACACAGCGAAAGAGAAACCCCAGGAAGGCACAGTCGTTGCCCTCGGTACCGGCAAGCTCGACGATAATGGAAAGAGAGTCGACTTCAATGTGAAGGTCGGTGACAAGGTGCTGATCTCCAAGTACGGCGGCACTGAGATCAAGATCGACGGCGACAACTATCTGATCATGCGCGAAGACGACATTCTCGGCATCATTGGATAACCAGAACTTTAAAAAGTACGTTAGTTAAGAATTATGGCAGCAAAACAATTGCAGTTTAATGAAGCAGCTCGGCACGCGCTCCTTCGGGGAGTTGAAAAACTCGCCAAAGCGGTTAAGGCAACCCTCGGACCATCCGGGCGTAACGTGATCCTGGACAAGAAGTTCGGGAGCCCGACGATCACCAAAGACGGCGTCACAGTCGCCAAAGAGATCGAGCTCGAAGACCCATACGAGAACATGGGTGCACAGCTTGTTCGTGAAGTTGCTTCGAAAACCTCCGATGTGGCCGGTGACGGTACCACCACGGCAACAGTCCTTGCCGAGTCGATCTTCCGTGAAGGTTTGCGAAACGTGACCGCAGGCGCGAATCCGACGTCGTTACAGCGCGGAATTGGGAAGGCCGTTGAAGCGGTCGTCGCCGAATTGGCGAAGATCTCCAAGAAGGTATCCGACCGGACCGAAATCGCGCAGGTCGCCACGGTCTCAGCAAACTGGGACAACACGATCGGTGAAATTATTGCCGACGCCATGGATAAGGTCGGTAAAGATGGCACGATCACTGTCGAAGAAGCCAAGTCGATCGAGACCACCCTCGAAGTCGTAGAAGGCATGCAATTCGATAAAGGCTACCTCTCGCCGTACTTCGTAACGAACGCGGAGAGCATGGAAACCATTCTCGAGAATGCCTACATCCTCATCCACGAGAAAAAAATCTCCAGCCTCAAGGATTTGCTCCCTGTGCTCGAGAAGGTTGCCAAGGCCAGTCGCCCCCTCCTGATCATCGCCGAAGATGTCGAAGGCGAAGCGCTCGCAACGCTGGTCGTCAACAAACTGCGTGGCACGTTGCAGGTGGCCGCTGTCAAGGCTCCAGGCTTCGGTGATCGCCGAAAAGCGATGCTCGAAGATATTGCGGTTCTGACCGGTGGCCGATGTCTAACTGAAGACCTCGGTATTAAGCTCGAAAACATCACGTTGGACGATCTGGGCCGCGCCAAGCGAGTCACGATTGACAAAGAAAATACTACCGTGGTTGAAGGCGAAGGCTCGACGAAAGACATCCAGGGTCGCGTCAGCCAGATCCGCCGTCAGATCGAGGAAACGACCTCGGACTACGATCGCGAGAAGCTGCAAGAGCGTCTTGCCAAGCTCGCGGGCGGTGTCGCCGTCATTAATGTGGGCGCTGCAACAGAGACCGAGATGAAAGAGAAGAAGGCTCGTGTCGAGGACGCGCTCCACGCGACGCGTGCCGCCGTCGAAGAAGGCATCGTCCCAGGCGGCGGTGTTGCCCTGATCCGTGCGCAGAAAGCGCTGGATGGCCTGAAACTGGAAGGTGACGAAAAAACCGGGCTCGAGATCGTACGTCGAGCGGTTGAATCTCCTCTCCGTCAGCTTGCCGATAACGCAGGCCAGGAAGGTGCCCTCATCGTTCAGGAAGTGAAAGCGCGTTCCGGAAACGAAGGGTATAACGTCGCCACAGGCGAATACGTTGACCTCGTCAAGGCCGGCGTGGTCGACCCGACGAAAGTGACCCGATACGCGTTGCAGAATGCGGCATCGATCTCCGGTCTGTTGCTCACGACCGAGGCGCTCGTGTGCGAGCTTCCTGAGAAGGATAAGCCGGCACCGGCGGGCGGCCCAGGCGGTGGAATGGGTGGCATGGGCGGTATGGACTACTAATCTGATTCGAACAGATTCAAAAGAACCCGTCCGGCAACCGCCGGGCGGGTTTTTCTTTTTAAGCGATTTGCACGATACGTATACCGGGTATATGTATTTCCAATGCTGCAAAATACGCGCGAAAGTATCCGGCGCAG
Organism: Chthoniobacterales bacterium; assembly: GCA_035484035.1. Classification (GTDB taxonomy): domain Bacteria; phylum Verrucomicrobiota; class Verrucomicrobiia; order Chthoniobacterales; family JAFAMB01; genus JAFAMB01. The sequence continues at coordinate 3,706 of DATHPI010000237.1, read as the reverse complement.
GTCCAATCGCATCGCCGGCCAGGTCGCTGGAATCCAGCGGATGATCGAAGATGATCGCTATTGCGTGGAGATCTTAAATCAGATTTCTGCTGTCCGTTCAGCGCTCGATTCACTGGGAGTTGAACTTCTGACCAGCCATCTGCAGACCTGCGTGCTCGGCCAGGATGCAAAGCATCCAAAAGCCAAACCGATGCAGCCGACCGAATTGGTCAACGAACTGCATCACGTTCTTTCTCGTTTTCTCAAATAGGGACATTGAATGAACGCTGAACCGAAATCAGCTCCTCACGAACACGGATCATGCTCGAAATGCGGGAATGCTCCGGAGAAAAATCCACCGGTCGCATCCGCAGGCCAGTACACCTGTCCGATGCATCCCGAGGTGATCTCAGACAAACCTGGGAGCTGCCCGATCTGCGGGATGGCGCTTGAAGCGGTCGCGCCGGGCGTTGGTCCGGATGATCACCGCGAACTGGATGACCTGACTCTACGATTCTGGATCGGAGCGCTGCTCACGCTTCCGGTCTTCTTGCTGGCAATGGGCGAGATGGTCCCAGGATTGAATCAGATCGTCGCCTTTGTCGGGGAACACCTCTCTGTCTGGATACAGTTCGCCTTAAGCACGCCAGTCGTTCTCTGGGCGGGTTGGCCGTTCCTGGAAAAGGCCTGGAGATCCGTGATTAATCGAACTCCAAACATGTTCACCTTGATCTCGCTAGGAACGGGCGCCGCGTATGTTTTCAGTGTCGTCCATCTTTTTTTCGCACACGCCGGTCACGCAAATAGCTACTTTGAAGCTGCTGCCGTCATTACGGTCCTGGCTCTCGCTGGTCAGGTGCTTGAACTCCGGGCCCGTTCCAAAACCAGTTCCGCAATTCGATCTTTGCTGGCGCTCGCGCCTCAGACTGCCCGGCGGGTGGTGGCCGAGATCGAAGAAGAAGTGCCTCTCGACGCGGTTCAGGTCGGGGACACTCTACGTGTCAGACCCGGCGACCGAGTACCGGTGGATGGCCTTTTGCTCGAGGGTCATTCCGAAGTGAATGAATCGATGATGACCGGAGAAGCCATGCCAGTGACCAAGAAGGCGGGAGACTCTGTCATTGGCGGAACGGTCAATGGATCAGGTAGCTTTTTGTTTCAGGCGGAACGCGTCGGAGATGATACGTTGCTCTCCCAGATCGTCAATCTGGTCGCCAAAGCGCAACGGTCTCAGGCACCGGTGCAGCGGATCGCAGACCGGGTGGCGGAATGGTTTGTTCCGGCTGTTCTCCTAGTCTCTCTGATAACCTTTGCTGTTTGGCTGATCTTCGGTCCGGACCCTCGATGGCCATTTGCCTTCAATTCGGCAGTGGCCGTGTTAATTATTGCCTGTCCGTGTGCGCTCGGTCTGGCTACGCCCATGGCCGTGATGGTTGGTATTGGTAGAGGTGCGCAGCTGGGCATCCTCATTCGCGATGCCGCGGTCCTTGAGAAGCTGGAAACCATCCATACGGTCGCTTTTGATAAAACCGGCACCTTGACGGAGGGCAACCCGAAGGTCACGGAAATCGTGGTATTTAAACCGTATCAACAGGAAGAACTCCTTCGTTTTGCAGCTGCCGTCGAGGCCCTTAGTGAACATCCTGTCGGTCGGGCCATCGTCCGGGCCGCTGAGGTCTCGACTTTGCCCAAAGCCACCGTATTCGAGGCGACCGTGGGCGCCGGGGTCAAGGCCCAAGTGGAAGGCCATCTGGTCTATGTAGGCAAGCCTTCACTTGATGATGACCCGCGGAGCGTGGCCAGCCTCATCGCCGATCGCTGGCGGAAGGAAGGAAAAACGGCAGTCACCGTCCAGATCGACAACGAACCGGCCGGACTGATTGCCATAGCAGACGCATTGAAGCGAAACTCAGCGGCAGCTATCAAGCGGCTTCGGGACTTAAACATTCGACCGGTGATGCTCACTGGCGACAATCTAATCACCGCACGAATCCTCGGGGAAGAGGCAGGAATCGACAAGATCATCGCGGGTCTTTCACCCGAGCAAAAGCGGGAGGAAATTATTAAAATGCAGAAGAGCGGCGCCAAGGTGGCGATGGCCGGCGACGGCATCAATGACGCGCCCGCGCTGGCGACCGCCGATGTCGGTATAGCCATGGGCACCGGAACCGAGGTTGCGATCGAGAGTGCCGGAGTGACGCTCGTCAAGGGTGATCTTGATTTGCTGGTGTCGGCTATTCTTCTCAGTCGCGCGACTATGAAAAACATCCGGCAAAACCTCATCTTCGCTTTTCTCTACAATATTCTGGGCGTACCGATCGCAGCCGGTGTGCTCTATCCGGTGTTCGGCCTCCTGCTCAGCCCGATGATAGCCAGCTTGGCAATGTCTTTAAGCAGCGTCTCGGTGATCGCTAACTCTTTGCGCCTTCGCCATGGCGTGGGAAATCGCTAGTAAGGTAAGTGAGAAGTACTCGCCTTGTTTCTTCTGCGTCAGTGTAACTTTGCCTCCATTATCAGGGGTCAGATCTGTGCTAAGCTAAGCTAGGGACGATTTAAACCACAACCCTGATCGAGTAACGAACGTCTTGTACTGGTCAGGCTTTTATCCTACGATCTTCCCGCCCCCGCGAGCCCGCGATTGCGACTGAGAATTCCCACCCCAATTTCTCTCATGCATAACCCTACCGAAAAAAAACCCTGGTACCGAATTCTCTACATCCAGGTTATCATCGCCGTCTTTATCGGGATCGTAGTTGGTTACCTGAACCCGGGTCTCGGTAAAAGCCTGAAACCTCTCGGTGATGGATTCATCAATTTGGTCAAGATGATCATCGCGCCGATCATCTTCTGCACGGTCGTGCACGGCATCGCCTCCATGAGCGACCTGAAGAAACTTGGGCGGGTCGGGATCAAGGCTCTTTTCTATTTTGAAGTCGTCTCCACATTCGCGCTTTTTATCGGGCTCATCGTCGTTAACATTTTACAGCCGGGCGCCGGGTTCAACGTCGATCCGAAATCTCTTAATCCAGCGGAGCTTCAACAATCTCAATCGTTCGCGCAAAAGGCTCATTCACTTAATCCGACTGAATTTCTGCTGAATATTATCCCTTCCTCGTTTTTTAACGCCTTTGCGGGCGGCGATATTCTGCAGGTGCTTCTGGTGGCGATCCTGAGCGGATTCGCTATTTCGTTCATGGGCACCAGGGGAACTCCGATTCTGACCGCGATCGACATGGGGGCAAATGTCTTTTTTGGGATCATGCGGATCGTGGTGAAAGTTGCGCCGATCGGAGCTTTCGGCGCCATGGCCTTCACCGTAGGAAGTCAAGGGCTCGGTGCCCTGAAAAATCTGGGCTACCTGATGTTTTGTTTTTATCTGACGGCGGGACTGTTCGTCGTCATCGTCCTGGGTTCAATCGCCGCGTTCAACGGATTCTCGATTTTTCGCTATCTCAACTACATCAAAGAAGAGATTCTTCTGGTACTCGGCACCAGCTCGTCGGAAACCGCGCTGCCGGGGATGCTCCAGAAAATGCAACGGGTCGGCTGCTCATCGTCGACCGTCGGGCTAGTGATTCCGACGGGTTACAGCTTCAACCTCGACGGCACGAACATTTATATGACGATGGCAGCGATGTTCCTCGCCCAGGCGACCAACACGCATCTGGACCTTGGCCAACAACTTGTTCTCCTGTTTGTTGCGATGCTTTCATCGAAAGGAGCCACC
>DATHPI010000236.1:0-10078 GCA_035484035.1 Chthoniobacterales bacterium | reverse complement strand
TGTTTATGTATCTGGGGTTTATCAGAATCGGGGTACGGGGAGAGGCGAGGACTTTAGCTCGCCCTTGGTTTGCAATAACTTGCGCGAAAAGTCGAACATCAAGAGATCTGTCCAGCGAAGTTTCCGAAGCACTTCGGGGGGAATCGAGCCGTCGGCATGTCGTGACATTTAGCTCCTACTCAGAAAAACTTTGGTGACTGGCCGGTTGCTTCTATCAGCGAATGCCAGAGATCTCCTCTACCGCGCGCGCACTGGGGTCTAATTTACCACCGGCCTCGTTGATGCGTCGCACCTCCTCTTCCGGGACGCTGGAACTGCCGTGCATAACAAGCTTAAAGAGGTTTGAGGTAGGAACTATCACTGGGACAATTTGGTTTCGGCATCAAATCGCTCTCGCTCTCCAACTCTTCATTCTTGGATAAATTTCCAGGAAGCTTCTGTAGCGAGGTTCGTAGAGAGCGACGGTGTCTCGGTCAGGCTCGGTCACCACGTTAAAAATGGGAGCTAGCTTTTGCGCATCCTGATATCCATGGAAAACGCCACTTCCGATTCCGGCGATCATCGCCGCCCCTACTCCAGCTCTTTCGGAGGCTTGCTCGCCCGTTCCCTGGCATAGGGGTCGATTCAAGACGTCGGCGACAATTTGACGCCAAATTGGGTTTGCCAATCCATTGCCGGACGCCACCAGTCTTGTCAGATCAGCGCCACAGCCAACCATGGTATCTACGATTTGACGAAGTGCGAAAGCAACCCCCTCCAGAAGCGCCCGTACGAAGTGCCCAGGACCGTGACGCAGAGCTAACCCGATATATCCTGCCTTGGCTTCAGGATCCATGAGCGGAGAACGCTCCCCAACTAGGTAAGGGAGAAAAAATAACCCTTCGGAACCCGGTTGGACTTCCGCCGCCAGTTGAACGAGTTCCTCGTAAGAAGCCCCTCCCCTTCCCAGCACCGACCGGAGCCATCTCAATGCCATGCCGGCCGACAACATCGCGCCCAGGAGGTACCACCTGGCGGGAGGCGCGTGACAAAACGTGTGGAGACGTAATTCCGGATCGATGAGTGGTCGGGTTAACGGTACGAACACTTGGCCGCCGGTGCCGATTGTCATCGAACCAAGCGGGGGGTCGAGGAGGCCGTTGCCCACCGCCTGCGCGGGCTGATCGGCGCAACCGGCCGAAACCGGAATGCCTGCTCGCAAACCCAATTCGTCCGCAGCCGATTCGCTCAGCGGGCCGACGACGTCCGCCGAGGCGTGAACCTTGGGAAAGAGAGATCTCGGCAGCGCCAGCCGCCCGATCACCTCATCGGCCCAGACGCGTTGCCCAACGTTGAAGAGGCCGCTTGAGGCGGCATCGCTCTCGTCGGTGCCCAATTCGCCGGTTAACTTGAAACGGAGGAAATCTTTCGGCAGCATCCAGGTTGCGGCCAGTTCAAGCGTTTGAGGTTCAAACTTTTGCAGCCAGTACAGGGAGGCAATCGCAAATCCCGCGGTGGGTGCGGTCCCGCATCGTTGTGCGAGGAGGGAGCGCCCGACGCGGTCTTCGATTTCAGGCAACAGCTCTGCGCTGCGTTGGTCGGCCCAGATGATCGCTGGCCGCAGCAGGCGCTTGCCCTGGTCGAGTAACACTAACCCATGCATTTGGCCGGAAAAGCCGATGCCCAGGATTTCTGGGTGCCCCACCTTGTCCAGCGCTTCGCGAACCGCAGTGACCGTTGATCGCCACCATTGTTCGGGGTCCTGCTCTGCGTATCCGAGACGAGGGGTGAGAATCGGGTACTCCGCAAATCCGATACCCTTGAGGGCACCTTCCACCCCGAACGCCACCACCTTCACGCTCGAGGTGCCGAGATCTATGCCTAGCAGGCAACTCATGCTGTCCCGATTCTACGGTTCTATTGCTCTTCGCATTGTGCGAACCGCGAAATTCCTAGAAGGCAAACGAATTCACGTTTTCTGGCGTCACAATAACTGCGGGCCCTAAAACAACCTCCCCGTCGTCACCGACGGTGTACTCCCCAAGACGTCCCGCCTTGAAGGTGTCCCCTTTTTTCCCGGTGATTTTATCCGTCGCTAATGCCTCGGCGGCATAGTAAGTCAAGTAGCCGAGATCTTTGACGTTCCACCAGATGTCCTGGGCTTGACCGGCGAGAATGTACTTCTTCATCAGCGTGGCTGGCGCAAGACCTGTCAATTTGATTTTCCCTAGCAAACCGGCCTGATCAAGTGCCCGAGCCGCGGCCGGCAAACCGATTCCAGCGGGAATGATGATACCTTTCAGATTCGGAAAGGCTTCCGCCAAGGCCAATGCCTGCTGCTGATTGATCTGTGCAGACTCCTGCCCGTAGGCCACCTGAACGAGCTTCATTTTGGCAAATTTCGGGTCGTCTGCCATTCTCTTCTTCATCGACTCGATCCACGCATTTTGGTTCGTGGCGGTCGGCATGCTTGAAAGGATGGCAAAGTCGCCCTCGTAACCGATCATGCCGCCTAAACTATCAAGCATCATTTCGGCCAGGCTCTTTTGCGTCGCCTGATTTACAAACACCTCCCGGGCATTCTTCGCACAGTCAGAATCAAATGTTAGCACATGAATTTTTTGCGACAGCGCTCGTTTCAAGGCGGGTGCCACCGAATTCGAATCCGCGGCAGAAATGGCAATGACGTTCACTCTTTTCGAAACGAGGTTGTTAATGAACGGAATCTGCGCCTCTCCTGTCGCGGTGGAGGGAGCTACTAAAAGCGACTTTCCACCGATTTCTTTCTGCGCCTCGGCGGCGCCTTCTCCGGTGGCTTTAAAATACGGATCCGTGTCAAGCTTCGGGATAAAGCCGACCGTAAAATCGGCACCAACAGCGAACAGCGTCGTGCTGGCCACGCACGCGGCGACTAGGATACTAGATAGGCGGGAACGAATTCTCATGGTCCTCTTCTTTTATTCTTTTTTAGTGTACTTACATTTCTCCAGCTTAAGAGCTGGGTTTGAAGCAAAAGCCGGGTGCTTCTTCTTCAAGCTTTCGTTGGTTCTAACTTTACCTTGTCAACACCCCTCAAGGAGCGTCTGGTCTTAGCATAGGCTACGAATCGTTGGATCGTGTTAGTCAACAACAACGACAGGATTAATAGCAATCCCACTGCGATGCCTTGATTATCCCCTCCCATCCCCTGCAACCCAAGTACGTTCCGGATCATCGCCACCAAACCCAAAGCAAAAAAGACCCCGATGTAATTGCCCTTCCCTCCAAACACGCTGGTGCCGCCCAGAAAGGCGATCGTTATGACATCCAGTTCGTAACCGAAGGCGTTGTTGGCCCGCGCGTTACTCAGGCGCGCCGCGAGAATAATGCCAGCAATTGCGCTCATCAACCCGGAAACCACGAACAACCCGAAGCGTATACGGTTGACGTGGATGCCGGAGTATAACGCGACGGCAGGGCTTCCGCCCGCAGCATAGATCTTTCGGCCCAAGGGCGTGCACTGGAGCACAAAGGTAAATAGGACCGCGGAGACGATGAAAGGGAGCGTGATCCAGGGAATGGCCGTCGAGCCGATGTTATTCAAACCAAAGTTAGTCAAGGAATCCGGCAGCTCGTTAATCGCGCCCGTCCCCAACAGAATGTACCCAAGACCCCGAAAGAGCGCCATGGTACCCAACGTCACAATGAGTGAAGGGAGTCCGAGTCGGCAGACGATGTACCCATTCACTGCCCCGGCGCCGATTCCAACCAAAAGTACCACCGGAATTGCCAGAAAGAGAGGTACATTCGCTCGCACCATCAGGCCTAAGATCACGCTGCAGAATGCGAGGATGCTCGCAATGGAGAGGTCGATATCCCTGACGATGATTAATAAAACCATCGGCAGCAGCATCAATGCCTTCTCGGTCATCTCGGCGCAGGCTTGCGAGAGGTTAAACGAATCCGAAAAATGCGGCACGCTAATACAGGCGTAAGTGAATGTGCCAAAGAATAGGATCGCCAAAAAAAAGTCCCAACTGCCTAAGATGGATGCAACTTTTTTGTTCATTTCTTGACTCGTATTAAACGCGGTTGATGACCTTTTCGTGTGACGTACGCGTCGGCCGAGATCGCCCCAAGAATGACCAGTCCATACACGGATTGGATTTGCAGTGGATCGATGTGCACCAGGGTCAGGGCGTTGTTGATCACCAAAAGCGTGATCGTTCCAAGCAACACGCCCAGGACCGTCCCCGAGCCGCCGCGAATGGCCACCCCGCCAACCACCACCGAAGCGATTACGGTTAGCTCGACGCCGACCGCCACTTGAGAATCGACCGTTCCCAACCGGGAAGCCCAAAGCGCCCCGTCAAACCCCGCTAAGAGCCCGGCAAAACCAAAAGCAACCAGGATCCTTTTGGTGACCGGGACGCCAATCAGGCTGGAGCCGTCCGGATTCGAGCCGATCGCCAGCAATTGGCGACCGACCTCCAGGTAACGGAGGCCCAGCGCGATCACCGTCACGATTGCCGCGGCCACAAAGACGACGACGGGAACCCCGAAGATTGAGCCCGCCGTAATGTCGAGCCAAGCCTGGGGCACTTGGTCTGCGCTAATCTGTACCCCGTTTGCCAAAAGGCTGTTGAACCCACGGAATAACGTCAGCGTTCCTAACGTGGCCACGATCGCTGGAATCCGCCCATAAGTGATGATTGCCCCATTGATCAACCCACACACCAAGCCGACGGCGCACGCGATTAGTATCGCGAGTGGAATCGGCGTCTGGGGAGCCGCCTTCAACACCATGGCGGAAACGTAAGCCGAAAGGCTGATCACGGAGGCGACCGAAAGATCGATGTTCCTGGTTATCAGAACGAGCATCTGCGCGACTGCAACAATGCTGAGAAGGGCCACGTCCATCGACAGCGCTTTGAGATTGGACACGCCTAACATTCGTGGATTCAAAATGGTTGCCGGAATGATGATCAGTAAGATCGCAGCTACCAACCCCACCTCCCGTCGGACCAGCAGTAAGTCTCGGAGGCGTCGCAGGCTGAATCCGCCGGCCGGCTTAGCCGGTGAAAGCCCTGCATCAGGTTGTTCAGCCCCCCCACCCGATGGGGAGTCGATAACGGTCGTCTCGGCAGTCGCGACCTGCATGATGCCTTCCTGCGTTGCGTCTTTTGCCAAGAATTCGCCTGCGACAACGCCTTCCCGAAGAACAATGATTCGATCCGATCCGCCGATGAGCTCCGGCAATTCGGACGAGATCATGACGATGGCCGCTCCTTCCTCCGCAAGGCTTGCGATCATGGCGTGCACTTCGGCTTTCGTCTGAACGTCCACCCCTTGCGTCGGCTCATCAAAAATGAAGATCCGTGGTTTCGTCGCCAGCCACTTCGACAGAACGACCTTTTGTTGATTGCCTCCCGAAAGCTGCTTCACGGGTTGATCGTAGCCGCTGCATCGCACCCGAAGGCGATCTAAGTGAGGCTGGGCGAGAGCAAGTTCACGCGTGCCTTCCACAAAACCGAAAGGGGCCGCCTGGTTTATCACGGCCAGAACGGCATTGGTCAGGATGGAAAAGTCCATCACCAGGCTCTGTCCCATCCGATCTTCCGATACATAGGCAATGCCGACGTTCATTGCGTCCTTGGCCGTGGCAAAGGAAACTTGTTTTCCGTTCAGCAGAATCCTTCCGGCGGTCGGTTGGTCGACTCCAAATAAAACTCGCGCTACTTCCGTTCGCCCACTTCCGACCAGCCCTCCGAAGCCCAAGATTTCGCCCGACCTGAGGGTGAAGGAGACGTTCTCAAACATCGTCCCTCTGGAAAGCCCCTCGACGGCAATAACGACTTCTCCTGGTGTATTGGACCGCTTCGGATAAAGATCAGTCAACGGCCGGCCCACCATCAGTTGAATGGCCCGATCCCGAGGCATTTCGGCGATCGGCGCCCCGGCGATCATCTTTCCATCACGCAAAACCACGACGCGGTCCGAGACCTCGTAAATTTCCTCCATCCGATGGCCCACAAACATCATGGCCACACCGCGTTTCCGCAGGTCGTCCACGACGAGAAACAGCTGATCAACCTCGTGACGAGACAATGCCGCAGTCGGCTCGTCCATGATCACGATCTTAGCCTTTACCGCCAGCGCCTTGGCGATTTCGACCAGTTGCTGCTCCGACGTGCGCAAAGTGTAAAGCGGCGCGCGAGGATCCGCCTGTAACCCGACGATTTCCAGGAGCCCGTGCGTTTCCTCGAGCATTTGATCGTGATCCAGGATGCCCAAAAATCCCTTTTTCGGGTGGCCCATAAAAACGTTCTCTGCGATCGAAAGGTCTCCGAAAAGGCCGGGGTGCTGATGCATGACGGCGATGCCGCGATGCTGCGCGTCCAACGGTGAACGCAAGTGAACAGGCTGCCCTTCGAGGTAAACGTGTCCAGCGGTCGGAGAATGGACGCCGGCGAGCACTTTTACGCAGGTGCTCTTGCCGGCGCCATTTTCCCCCAGAAGGGCGAGCACTTCGCCCGAACGCAATTCAAAAGAAACTCCTTGTATCGCGACGACGGCGCCAAACGACTTTGTCACATCCTGAAGGCCGCCAAGCACGACGCCGCGCTCGATGACTCCTTCATCGCTCGGCTGCCCCAATCCCAGTGCTGTTTTACCGTCAGAAGCCTGTGAGCCAGGGGAATCTGTCGATTGTTCTTTTGGTGTTTTCACTTTGAGAGTTTTTGAGAAATGCCCTTTTGGCTTCGTGGATACAGCACGGACTTTTGCTGGAGGAAGTGTCGTAGCGGCGCCTTCAACCTCTGAATTCAATGGTATCCAGCTCGCTCGGGCGGATCACTGGGTTGGGGGGCTCCTCTAGCGTATTTTTCGCTCGGACGCATGAACTCCTCCAATATCATTTTCGAACCGTTGCTTTAGCTTTTGAGTATGACAATGACGATCTCGCAAGTTGCCGAGCGCCTCGGGGTTGCTCGTTCTTGGGATGGAAAGGGTCTGAGAGGTCACGAAACGTAAGAGGCGTATTCCGTCCGAATCACTGCGCCTTTTCGGAACCACGACCACACCGATTCGTTTTGTTTTATCGTCCCAAGCCCGGGAGCCGGCGAAATCTGCCGATTGTTTTTCTGGTGTTTTCACTTGGGGGGTATTTGAGAAATGCCCTTCGACTTCGTGAATAGTCCTGCGTTCGAAGATGAGTCGCAAACAAATTTGTAATACCCATGATTAAACCTGTTCTTACTAGATGTAAGTTGTTGTTACTGATCTGTAAGATCTAGGGACTTGCATTAACAATAGGCATGACAGGGCTGTGGAAACGGGCCCCAAAGAATGTCTAAAAATCGGCGTTCGCTTGGATGCAAGTGAACTGCTGTGGGCCCATCCTCGAGGGAGGCGCATAGCAAAAAGACCTACTCGGAGCTGATTGAAGCCTATCTGGGTCGGACAGGGATGGAGGCGGGTGACGGTCGGCAGCCTCCTCGATTCGGAAGCGATCGGGGATTTTTTCATGCTCCAGCCCGACTCGCTTTAATGAACAGGAAGGCTCTATAGTGTTTTAACGGACAGAAACGTAAGTGACAGATCTTCCAAAAGATGACATATCATAACGCGTATTGGCCATGATCACTTGGTAAGGCCTGTGTGTGAGAAACTAAAGCCGCATTTCGTTACGAAGCTTATGTACAAACACCGCGAAATATACCAAGCGCTCCTCAAAGAAATCTTAGACGGTGCATACGATTCGATTCAGCGCCTGCCGAGCGAAGCTCAGCTTGTGCGTCGGTTCGGTGTTTCTCGCCCAACAGCGTCGCGAGCGCTTCGTGATCTGCAGTCTGAAGGTGTCATAGAACGACGCGTCGGGGCCGGTTCGTTTCTTACAGGTGCACAGCCCCCCACCACCGAAACTTCTCGGCATTTAGGGGTGCTTTTGCCGGCGCTCGAAGTATCCGAAATCCTGGATTTTGTTTGCCAGGAACTTGCAAGCCTGACGAGATCCAAAGACTACAGTCTCCTGTGGGCGAACAGCAAACCGCCGGCGGACTTGACCGTTAACGATGCCGAGGATGTTTGTCAGCATTTCATCCGCCGCAATGTCAGCGGCGTGTTCTTCGCACCTTTTGAATTTTCCGCCGACAAAGACAAAGTCAGTAAGCGAACGGCCGAAGAATTGCGAAGAGCCGGCATCGCCGTTGTCCTTCTTGACCGGGATCTTGTCCCATTCTCTTTCCGCAGTGATTTTGACCTCATTGGCATCGACAACGTTTTTGCGGGTTACATTGCCGGCCAGCACATGGTTAAACTTGGTATGCGAGACTTGGCTTTCGTCGCACGTCCTCACTCGGCACCCACCATCGAGGCGCGTGTCGCCGGAGCGCGAGAAGCGATGATTGACAATAATTTGCTACCATCAATAGATTTTTATCGGATTGGTGACCCTAGGGATCCCACATTTGTCAAAGAATTGCTTCGCAATCGAAAGATCGACGGAATCATCTGTGCCAACGACTACACGGCAGCGTTGCTGATGCATTCCTTCGCTAAAGCAAAGATTCGGGTTCCGGAGGATATGCGGCTGATGGGATTCGACGACCTGAAGTATGCGGAATTGCTGGCAACACCGTTGACGACCGTTTCGCAGCCCTACCGGGACTTAGCCAGGAACGCGATGCGCGCCATGTTTGATCGCCTTGCGGACCCAACGCTCCCGCCCACACAGCTACTCTCTAAACCTCAGCTCGTGGTAAGAACAAGTTGCGGCGCCGTTGCACGTCACTGAAGTAGAAACAACCCCAATGAGGTCGCGCCAACGCTTCCAAAACCCATCTTCAATCGTTACCTGGCCGCGAGCGGCTGCCAACTAGCGTTCATGATAGTTCATTGCTTTTACAAACAATTCCATTTTATGGTCTCGCTATCGCCGTACCCGACCTAGTTCTTTGGCCATCCCCACAGGAAAAAGTTCCCAACTTTAATGGAAAGTTCCCGACTTTAATGTCCCGCCACACGACAAGAAAGCGCTGACGCTTAGAAGTAAGGCGAGGACGCCTCACCTACTTCGAGAAACCGAGAAACTTGGCCCAAAACCACCAAAAATGGTAGCCCCCGGCGTAATAATAATCTAGAAAACGAAAAAAGCGGGACGCTTTGCCTACTATTCGACGGTCACGCTCTTGGCCAGGTTGCGGGGTTTATCCACGTCGCGGCCTAACTTAACTGCCAGGTGATAGGAAAAAAGCTGGAGCGGGATTGCCGTCAAGATCGGAGAAATGAAATCGGGACATTTAGGGATGCAGATTACGTCGTCGGCGAGAGCGGCAATCTGCTTTCGGCCTTCCGTGGCGATGGCAATCACGGGCCCTTTGCGCGCCTTGATTTGCTCGATGCTATTGAGGTTCTTTTCATAGACCGCGTCATCCGGAGCGATCATGATCGAAGGAACTTCCGGTCCGATCAATGCAATGACGCCATGCTTGAGCTCTGCGCTCGGATGACCCTCGGCAAACTTGTAGGTGATCTCCTTGAGCTTGAGAGCCCCTTCCAGGGCGATCGGATAGTTATATTGCCGGCCAAAAAACAAAAAACCCGCCGCATCCACGTATTTCTCGGTCAGCTTTTCGATCTGGGCGCTTTGATCGAGGATCTGCCGGGCTAAGTCCGGGAGACTCTCGAGTGCGGAAATCACTTCGATCCCATGGACGCTGGAAAGATTTCGGATCCGTCCCAATAAAAGGGCTAGCAAGGTGAGAATGATGACCTGGGAGGTGAAGCTCTTGGTCGCCGCGACACCGATCTCTGGACCCGCATGCATGTAAACTCCGCCATCGCTTTCCCGGGCGATGGTGCTACCAACGCTGTTGCAGATGCCAAGGGTCCGATGCCCCTTCCGTTTGCTTTCGCGGAGAGCCGCCAAGGTGTCGATGGTCTCCCCGCTCTGGCTGATCGCGAAGACGAGGGTATCCTTGTTCATCGGCATGTTGCGGTAGCGGAATTCGCTGGCGAATTCGACCTCGGTTGGAATATGCGCGAGACTTTCGATCAGGCATTCCCCGACTCTGCAGGCATGGAGAGCCGTTCCACAAGCGGTCAGAACGATGCGGTCAAC
>DATHPI010000235.1:0-29743 GCA_035484035.1 Chthoniobacterales bacterium | reverse complement strand
CCTTTTCAAGCCAACCCGGAGGGCCGATGGCGCTTTTGCCGATTTTCTGCGTTGCTCGCTCCTCACGTACGGATCTAAGTATGCTCGTCGCTCGCGCCTTGAAAATCGGCAAAATCGCCGACGGCGGTATGCCTCCCACTTGTGAGACGATGCACTAGTGTCAGTCTTCAATTTGTGTCGATGTTACGGAGATGTGGACTGCAAATGTCGGCCGTGACGGGTTCGGCGTCCCACGCGGGGAGAGGGTCTGGAAGATCTGGAAACGCTCCGTCTGTTCGTCCATTTCGAAATGTTCGGCGAATCAAACCGCATTTACCGCCGTACGAGGTAAACGCCGACAAACAGCAAGGCCGTCCCGAATAGCCGGGCTGGGGTGACCGGGTGGTGCTGGAGACCTAGAGCACCGAGGTGATCGATGACCAACGAGCAGATCAATTGCCCGGTGATGATGGCCGCAAAGAGGAGCGTGGCCCCGAGGCGGCCGACCAGGAGCACAGGCGCTAGCACGTTGAATGCGCCTAGCAGCCCGCCGGTCCAAACCCACCAGGGTGTCCCATAGAATTGTGCAGCGGTCGGCCAACTTTGAGCGGACCACGACTTGAAAGAGCAAGAGGCTGGCGGCCGACACAAAGGCCGACACCATCGAAGCCCAGAGCGGAGCGCCTCCTGCGCTCGCTGCCAAGTTCCGGTTGACGGCGGCCTGGACAACCAACGAACCGCCCATTACGAAACCGACGAAGAGAAGAACGAAGTGCATGGGCCGGCAGTTACGTCGTGCCAAGGAGTTCAAGCAAGGCTCGCCTGCCGACAGAGTCTACTTTTCCGGACTAATCGAACTGGCCGCTTGCGCGCGGTGTCGTGTAACCACTTGGCGAGCGGAGCCACAACACAAGCAGAAAAGCTTTACTTCAATTGATCACTGATATCTCTTCATGGCGCAGTTACTCGTCCAGGCTGGATTGCCGCCGCCGGGGTGTCTGCCCGTAGATCCTGACGATCAGGCATTGGTGCCGCCGTCGACAGTCAAGCTCGCGCCCGTTGCTACGGTGAAAATCCGATGATTCGTCCCACGGCAGTGCCTTTTAATATTGTAACTCTAGGAACCTATCAGTTAACTGGGGATCTTAGTTTTCCATCAGTGATTGGGACAGCGGCGATAAACATACTTGGAGGTTTGACTGGACCGATTGTTCTGGACTTGGAGGGGTTTACTGGCGAGAAACGCGCACGCGACCCGGTTTAAAGATTCCGAGCCGATTATCGTCTTTGGAATCAAAGATCAAAGCAGGGCGCCACCTTTTCGCTGTTGGCGCATTTCGTCGCGCCGCATGGGCATTTTGTCGATCGCTGCAAAGAGAACTTCTGAACTGACCGGTTTGGACCATTGCAAGGTGGAATGCCCATCTTTGCCGACCAGGACGACCTGAAAATCGCCGACCTTGGTGCCGAACATGCGATGAAGGGGACCCTCTGTCCCAATCTCGGCGACCACGATGAGATCGCGCTCGGAAAAACCTGCTGCGACCGCAGTGGCAATTGCCTGCTGCTCTCGCAATCGTGGATCGTGGTCGGAGGGCGCCAATAGGACCAACACTCGATTTTTCCATTTGAAGGTGGATAAATCAGTCTCGGCGAACGCGATCATTGTCACCAGGCACGTGATAACGGAAAACAGTAAAGCTCTCATGAAACCATTACCTGTTTAACGTGCCGCTCTGCGAGTCGGATGCAGACGTCACAGAATTTTTCTTGCTTGTGAAAGCATTGTTGGTGGATTGGATCCTGAAGCCTGCCAGCTAGCTTAGCTAGGGGAGCTTTGTTACCATTGTTTCCGCCACGACAACGTCGGTCTGACTAGCAATACGGGAGGTGGTGTTCTTCCAAGCTTGGCTCCCCTCAATTATTTGCCAGGCGATCAGGCCCGGGATTCCGAACGCGAGTTCGCGGACCCGCCGGATTAAGGCAAGGGCGAGACCCATTTCTGCGGGGATTCCCAGTAAACGGCCAACGACAACGTACCCGCCCTCCTGGATTCCTAACGCACCCGGAACGAAGAACACGGCCGAGCGAACGCCCTGTGCAACACCCTCGAGAACGATAGCTTGAGGGAATCCGCCAGGAATGCCCAGTGCGCAAAGGGCGATCCAAACTTCGATAGCTCCGACGAACCAGGAAGCCATTTCGCAAAAAAGGCACATCAGGATTGATCCTCGATCCGAGTAGACTCTTCTTACTGTTTGATCGATGTCGCCGCCTTTGCCGAGCATCGCTTTCCACTTTGGATCCTTGGAGCAGCGCGAAACGATACTCCCAAACATCCGGAACATGCCGAGGCGCTGAAACGTGTAAAAGCCGGCGACGGCGGCGATTGCGATGGGCGCTCCGGCAATAGCAGGACCCCAGAGGTTCGATCGCCCTGTTACCGCTACCAAAAGGTTCAACCCGATGAACGTGAATACGGTTTGGGTGAACACACTGAGAGTGATATTCACGACCACGCTTGTGGCTGCGGCCGATATCCGAGAGCCTTGCAACACCGCCAAACGAACTCGAATCAGATCTCCCCCTAGTTCCGCCGCCGCAGCCAGATTGGTGATCGAGTCGCCGATCCAACGCATCCAATAAACGGTTCGAAACGGCGGCCGTTCCTCTCGCGGAAAGACTAACCACCAGGTTATGGCATCGAGACCCATCGGCACGAAATGAAAAAACAGGATCGCGGCCACTCCCCAACCTGCCGAGGTGATGGCTCTCGCGACGTCCTGAATACCCTCTTTGAGTAGAAGGATTGTGAATAGAGCCGCTCCGCCGAGGGCCAGCAGGTAAAGTGTCAGGCGGACTAATGGCTGCCTTTTCATTTCTATTTTCACCTGGATTTTATGGCAGGCGGGTTCTTTAGGGAAGTCGCGTTTTGGTCCGTTGTTTCGCTTCCCCGGATTTCTGTGGTGCTCTCACTGCCTGTAATTTAAGACGGCAAGTAACCGGGGGCTCACTCAGGACCGCATGGCCGACGTATCGGTGAACTTCAGCTCTACTTCAGCGATGGGATTTGGCATCGAACCTGCTTCTAACGAAACATGAGGAGATAATCTGTATGCAATATTTGGTATTTGCGATCAGTGCAGGGGCAATCGTCCAGCTTGCCGCAAGGGCCTATAAACTGGTCGAGCGCTGGGATCGGCGGCGAAGGTTTCGGGGAGCGCAGGAATGTCTGGATGCCGTGCAAAATACGTTGGCTGGGCTTGCGGAATGCAAATCCTATTCCGAGAACACAAGAACGACACTGCACTGAAGTGAGAAAGCGTTACGGAAGCCTCGAAGCGCCTCTTTTCAGTGGCTCCCGAGGGTTGATTGGTCTGCGATGATACGATCCATCAGCGTAGCCTCGTTTTCCGCAACACCACCGAGCTGATTGGGAGGACCGTCGTCGCGAGGCATCTTCAGGTTCAGCTTCGCCCGGGCCATGGGCTCGGCCAGGATCTCATCCAAATTCTCAGAACAGGTGAACTGACCTACGGCGTTTTTAATCTTCGAATTGTCGAAGAGCGCTGTCCATTTCTTATCGCCGACGAGCGGGCCAATCCATTCGGGGTTATACCGAATCAGCGTATCGGTCGGCACATGAAAATTTTCCGTCTCAACGCCAAGGGCTCGCCCGATTGCCGTATGGATCTGATCCCAAGTGAAAGCGCGATCATTGGTGATGTGGAAATCCTCGCCCAGAGCTCGATGGTTGCCGAAAAGTCGAACGAACGGCACGGAAAAGTCGATGGCCCTGGTTAACGTCCAGGGCGAAGTCCCGTCGCCAGCGACCAGGACCGACTTCCCAGCTAGCATGCGCCGAACCCCGGTCATCGGATCGCCGATCTGAATCGGAAGCCGCGTCCTCACCGTATGGCTTGGACGTACGATGGTGTACGATAACTTGCTCTGATCCTGCAACAGGCGTTCGCAGGCGATCTTGTGGCGGCTGTATTCCCAATAGGGATTCTCGAGAGGTGTTTTTTCGGTGATGATGTAGTGTCTTGCCGGCTTCTGGTAGACTGAGGCGGACGAAATGAAAATATACTGCCCAGCTTTCCCCGAGAAGGTTTTGATATCTTGGCTGATTTGTTCTGGCCTGAAGACCATAAAGGCGCAAACCACGTCGAATGTGGACCCGGCCAACTTCGCGTAGGATTCCCGGTCGTCGATATCCCCGACAATACTGGTCACGTCTGCCGGAACCTGGGCCATGGATGACTTTCCGCGGTTAAATACCGTTACCTTGTACCCGGCAGCAACCGCTTCGCGGACAGACGTAAGCGATATTTGGCCGGTACCCCCGACGAACAGGACACTCAACGCCACAGATCTCTTGCTCCTAATTTCATTTGTTTTGGAGTCAAGACTGACACGGGCCAGGATTCTGATCAAGGTTGAGTTGGCACAGCGTCGATTCCCGGAAGAAGGCGATTTGCCCTGCTGAAAAGAACGAAGTTTTAAAGAATCAATAAGTGCACTTCATGCCTGGCTACCCCTCCGGGACAAAAACCATCCGCCCATCGAAATCGCCTCGCATTATCCTTGCGCTTATGGGGTACGTTCTCTGGCCTCGAGTAGTTTCTTGAGAGCCGCCAGCTGCCTTTCGGTAGTTTCAACCATCCAGGCAGACGGACTTAACGCCTTTGCTTGCAATAGAGACGCCTGAGCTTTAGACTCTTCGCCCAGGCCGGTCCACGCCTCAGCCATCGTCGCCAGTACCCAGTATCTTTCCTGAAGGCGAATTCCCGTACCTTCTGAGAGTAATTGATCACAGATCGTCAATACTCTCCTTCGAATTCGTTCCGCCAACACAAAGTCCGCGGTTGCATCTGCAAGCGCGGAAATTGATGCGCGCAGGTCATAGAGATAGGCCAGATTGATACCGTTGTAGTAATCGTTCTTAACGTAGAACCCCTTTTCGTACGCGAAAATGGCGATTTCCAGGTTCTCTCTGGCGTCAGTCAACTCCCATATGCGCTTGTGAATTGCGCCCCATAAACCGAGGGTTTCGGTATCGGTTGAATCAGCAGGTTTCAGCTCGCGTAAGATTGTCTGAGCATTCAGAAGCGCCTGTATCGGGTCTGGCATCTTGCTCTTGTATGTTGCCAACACCAGCCTCTGGATAACGTACGGATCCTTCGGGGCCATACGTCGCACGGAACTTAACAGAGCGCAGGCACTTAAGAACTCATCCTTCTCGATAGCTGCATTAGCTTGTTCCATTAGGATGCTCATAGTCGGATCGATAACGGCGTGAGAACCAGGTTGAATATCTGTGACGGGCGCGGCGCCGGGTGCTGACTGTGCCACGGCCTGTTCGATTTTCTTTCTCACGGGCGGCTCTAGGTCAGCAAAGAATGTATAAACGGGACTGTCTTTTTGAGGATTCTCTAGAATCGACCGAAGTGCATTGATGAGCTCGCCTTTCATTCGTAAGACTTCTCCGAAATCGATGCCTTCGCCTAGATGGTGATATTTTCGGACCGCCAGATGACTTACGTCGAAGGGAAACATCATCTTGTCCTCAGCGATAGTGATGGTCGTGTACGGCCGCAATGCGTGACGCACACCCAGTTCATAGAAGGCGTTTGCATTCGAAGTGGAAATATCTGCAATAACAACATCGGCCGCTAACAGTTGTTCATACATTGGCACGTCGATAAGTCCGGAATGAATGATCTCGTCTGCACGTTTGCAATCCAGGCCTGCCTCTTCCGCAGCCGGCTTGATGATGTATTGGTACGACTTATCCAAGTCGAGTACGCGCCCGCTTTGGTAGTCGGTTTTCCTTCCAAATCCCATCACTACAAAGCACTTCTTGTTCCCTACCACGACGCCTCCTTGGAGATCTCTGGAGAGGACAGCCACAGGGATCTTCGACGATCAGATTGAATAAGCATTTTTGCCATGGATATTACTTCTCTACCGCAGGTGAACCGCTTTGTGCGAGAACTAAAAAGTTTTCAGAAAGGGAAGCAGATCTTGAGCGATCAACTCAATCGGCAAGGAGGTGCCACCCGAACCCCCCAACGGGTGCGGAAAAATAATCCTTTGCTGTCAAGAGTTGTCGACTGACCCTTTGCCAACCACGCTGTTAAGGCGGTAACTGGCGGGTCGTTAGGAGTTCGATGATCGAAAATCAGGCACGAACATCATCTGACCTGAACTTTTCAACAGGAGTACCTGGCGTTTCTAAAGCGGCATGACCATTCGACGCGCTGTCGACATTAACGCCGTCGCGTCGTCACTCTGGGTGCACGGCGATAGCTTCCGAGATGGCTCTGGGAGATCACTCGACAGTCCGGAAGGCCAATGTAGCATAGGCTTCCAGCCTGTGTTCCGTTTGCACGTTGAGCGATGTTCTACGTTGTTAGCACGTCTTAACTGCGCACTGTAATTTCTGGCGCAACAATAGGTGCGAGCTTTATCAGGTCAGCCTCTTGCCCCTTCAGGGCGAATTCGCTTATTTTGAGGGTTCCCAGGGTTGAAACCCTGGACGGAGTTCTGTAGCCACCTTCGGGGCAATAAATCACCCGGAGTGACCCTCTCCAAATGTCCGAACTGCAGAGGCACTTCGTGCCTGGCTACTATCAGCCTGTCCCTCCGGGACAAAAGCCGTTTTCCCATCGAAGCGCCTCCAAAATTATCTTAGCGCTTATGGGCGTACACCGCCAGATTTCCCAGATCGATCGTTGTCACTGACGTGGCCGGAAGAGAAACGTCAAAATCGCAGCGTGTAGTTGCTTGCATTACATTTAGATAACCTCAAGCATTACAGCCCGTTTTATGAGGGCGTGCATTCTCGTGCCACCTTGCGGCGCTCAACAACCGTTTATCCTTTAAGAAAGAAGAAGGGAGCGCCGGAGGGAAGACTCGTAACGATTGACAAGGAGGCGAAGATCCGCCTACAATAAATATTGAAATAATGAATATTATTTCCAATTTCCGCCTTTAAGGTGTAAATTCGTAGCTTTGACGCCTTCTGATTTACTTGCCATTCCGTGCCCGCTATCCCGATCATCTCGGGGGTTTCTGGGTTGTACACACTGGCGCATAGAGGATCGAATCAATTTCCGGATGTTGATGTCTCGGGTCGTAACCTTTGCCTGGCATTTTCTCCGCGCTTTGCGCTCCCATTCCCTTAGTTGGCCCAGCAACGCAATTTCATGCGGGGGCGACTCTATTGTTCTCGGCGAGATGATGAGCAGTGAACGATGCAGGCGGAATACCCGATGGGAATAATGAAAAATTGGACGATTGGAAAACGACTTGCCCTCGGATTTGCCGGGGTCATACTGATCACTGTTTGCGTGAGCATTTACGCATTTACGCGATTGGAGGCGATCCAAAGTCAGGTCGTCGCTTTGGCAAACGATAGTCTTCCTGGTGCCGTTTTGATGGGACAGATCGCGGCTCTTAGTGAACGGGAAGTTGCGTTGGTGCTACAGCACATCAAGGCAAACGACGCCCAGGAAGTGGAGAAACTAGACGAGGCATTGAGAGAGAATCACGAAAAGTTAAATTCCCTCTTCAAAGCTTACGGGACCACGGTCTTTGGCGCGGAAGAAACCGAGCGTTTTCAGAGGCTGAACACCACCTATGCGGGCTACCTTGTCCCCCTTGAGGAGGTTCTGAAACTAAGCCGCGCACAGAAAGATAAAGAAGCTTACGACCAGTATGAACAGCTGGTTCAGCCAATGTTCAAGAAGTTTACGGATGGTATCAGCGATGACGAGGCGTATAACAAAAACACCGCCAATATCTCTGTCAGGAAATTGAGCTCTGCGGCAGGGGAATCAAAAGTCGTCCTCCTGATCGGAATAGTCTTAAGTCTGATCCTTGCGGTACTGATTTGCTATTCCGTCGTGCGAGCAATCAACTGGCTAATTGCTCAAGTGCGGCGTTCAGCGCTGCAAGTCGCTTCTTCGGTTACCGAGATTGCGGCTACTGCGAAGGAGCATCAAGCCGCCAGTGCAGAGACGGCGTCTGCCACCAGCGAGATTGGCGCAACTTCAAGGGAAATTGCGGCTACCGCCAAGGTGTTGCTTAAGACAATCAATGACGTGACTGAAGGTGCGGAGCAAACGGCTAACCTGGCTGGCACGGGTCAGAACGGACTAGCCCGCATGGAAGCCACCATGCGGCAGGTGATGGAGGCGGGGGGAGCAGTCAATGCCAAGCTGGGGGTGTTGAATGAGAAAGCCAGTAACATCAACCAAGTCGTGACCACGATCACCAAAGTGGCCGACCAAACCAATCTGCTCTCGCTGAATGCAGCCATTGAAGCGGAAAAGGCAGGTGAGCACGGCCGCGGGTTCGCTGTGGTGGCCACTGAAATTCGGCGTCTGGCGGACCAAACAGCAATCGCGAGCTACGACATTGAACAGCTCGTCAAGGAAATGCAGTCGGCGGTTTCTGCCGGGGTAATGGGGATGGACAAGTTTTCCGAAGAGGTGCGCGGAGGCGTGCAAGAAGTCGGACAGGTCAGCGAACAATTGGCGCAAATCATCGGACAAGTACAGGCACTAACGCCGCAGTTCGAAACTGTCAACGAAGGGATGCAGTCGCAGTCTACCGGTGCGCAACAGATCAGCGAGGCGTTGGCGCAATTGAGCGAATCGGCGCAGCAAACCGTCGATTCGCTGCATCAATCAAGTATGGTCATGGACCAATTGAACTCCACCGCGAACGACCTGCGGACCAGCGTTTCGCGGCTCGGAGTCCAGACTGCATAACCCGTACGAACTTCGGGTGCTATTCAATGGTAATTATCAACAAATTGACGATGGGTTCGATCGGATGAGCGACGAGCTGACCAATTTGGTCGGTCAAGTGCAACGCTCTCGCGGGTCAAACTGAATGGCGCTTGACCCGCGCGAACCTTTGATTCTTTCCGTATGCTTTTTATTTTATTCCAGATTGGTCGGGACCGTTATGCGTTGCCCGCCAGCAGTGTCATTGAAGTCCTTCCGCTGATGAATTTAAAAAGGGTTCCCGGCGCTCCGGCAGGGCTGGCCGGGGTGTTAAATTTTCACGGAACTCCGGTGCCGGTCATCGATTTAAACGAAATGGCACTGGGGGAACCTGCAGCACGGCGCTTGAGCACACGCATCATTCTAGTGTTGTATCCGCTCGACGCTCACCAGCCACGGGCGCTTGGACTGATTGCTGAGCATGCGACCAATATGATCCATCGGTCTATCCAAGACTTTATTGAAACCGGTGTTGAGTCGGACGATGCGCGTTTTCTTGGCAGAGTGGCCAATGACGCCGGGGGCCTAATCCAATGGATCGAAGTCGAACGATTACTCACAGCTGAACTCCGCAATGTACTGTTTCGCGAACTTGTTCGAAGCTAATGCCGCTCCCACAAATCATTGGACTGCTCCGCGAGACCCTCGGTCTTGATGTCGCTTCTGTCGGGGTAAGCTTGATCGAACGTGCTGTTAAAGGGCGTATCAACGCTAACGACCTTCGAGACATTTCGCAATATGCCGAACTTTTGCAGCGTTCCCAACCGGAATTGCAGAGCCTGTACGAAGCGGTCATTATTCCAGAGACCTTTTTCTTTCGATATCCGGAATCATTCGTCGCGTTACGACAAATTGTTGGAGAACAATTCCTGGGAACCCAAAAGTTACGCACGCTGAGCGTTCCGTGCTCGACTGGTGAGGAACCTTACTCGATCGCGATGACCTTGCTTGATGCGGGATTGTCGCTGGAGAACTTTCAAATCGATGCGATCGACGTCAGCGCGCATCTGCTCGATGTGGCAAGGATTGGCCTCTTCGGAAGCAACTCATTTCGAGGAAGTGACCTTCGCTTTCGCAATCGATATTTTCACAAGACAGATACCGGCTTTCGATTATGCGATCGCGTGCGTCAATGTGTGAATTTTGAGCGAGGAAACGTGCTTCAAGAACCCTTTCGATTTGGCAGCGGACCGTACGATTTTATCTTTTGCCGCAACCTGCTGATCTACTTTTATCCCCAGGCACAAAATCAGACGCTCGAAAGCCTAAGACAGCTTTTGACTGCGGACGGACTATTGTTTGTCGGATCGGCCGAAGCGGGTTTACTGACTCAACACAGTTTTTCCTCCGCGAAAAAAATGCCTATGGCGTTTGCTTTTCGCAAGAACGCGATCGTTGATTTCCACGCACTGCCGAATAAACAACCGAAAGTTTGGTCGCCCAGCAGGGCATACGGAACCAAAGGCTATCCCAAACCGGATTTGCTAATTCATAAGAAAGCAAAGGATGAAACGGTGAAGCACAGAAAAGGTCGGACGCCTGATTTGGGTTTTGCCGAACAACTGGCCGATAAAGGGCAGTTAGGAGAAGCGGCAGAGATCTGCGAAGTTTCCTTAAGAGAGCATGGTCCATCAGCACGTGCTTTTCATTTGCTCGGCTTGATCCGCGATTGTGCGGGAGACCAGCACCAGGCGAGTGAGTTTTATCACAAGGCGCTTTACCTTGAGCCTGATCGCTATGATGCGCTGATACACCTCGCACTATTAAAGGATAAAAGCGGTGACAGCGTTGCGGCAAAGGCTTTGAAAAACCGTGCTCGACGTGTCCTGGAGCGAACGAAATGAAAGCGGACTTGCCAGAACGCAATTTAGAATCCCTGAGTTCCTTCAAGCTCAACGAAAGCGTGACAGAAAAAATCCTGGTTTTGCTGGTGGACGACCAAGCAATGGTAGCCGAAGGCGTTCGACGTATGTTAGCAGCGGATCCGGCGATCGCCTTCCATTATGTGAGCGATCCCAAACAAGCGATCGAATCGGCCATGAAGGTTCGCCCAACCGTGATCTTGCAAGACCTTGTGATGCCCGATGTGAATGGACTTGACCTGCTGAGAGAATACCGTCGCAATCCGGTTACTCGCGCGATTCCTGTGATTGTCCTTTCTGGCAAAGAAGAGCCGGCGATCAAACAGATGGCGTTTGAATCAGGAGCCAATGATTACATGGTCAAATTGCCTCACCGAATCGAACTGCTCGCGCGAGTGCGTTTGCATTCCGAAGCGTACATCCACGAGTTGCAACGGCAGCGGGCCTACCAGGCTCTGGAAGCGAGTCAACGGGAACTAACAGAGAAAAACTGTGAGTTAGAGATTCTTAACCAAAAGCTCGAGGAGGCAACTCGCTTCAAGTCGGTATTCTTCGCAAACGTCAGCCATGAGGTACGCACGCCGTTGATTGGGGTCCTTGGAATGGCGGAGATCCTTTCTGACACGAGCCTCGACGTTCATCAGAGTGAGTTGGTCGATGTCATTCGAACCAGCGGAGAAACTCTTTTACAAATCATCAATGATATCCTGGATCTGTCCAAATTTGAATCCGGCAAACTCGAATTGGAGTCAGTTCCCTTCGCGCTCCGCGACGTAGTTGATCAAGCAATGGATCTATTGGCGCCGATGGCCTTTGGTAAGGGGCTTGAAATCAGCGCCTGGCTCGATCCACGAGTTGCCTCGACCGTGGTCGGCGACATCACCAGGGTAAGGCAAGTTTTGCTCAATCTTTTGAACAACGCGATCAAGTTCACGTCGAGCGGCGAAATCTACTTGCAGGTAGAGCCTTCGGCCGATCTCGATCATATGATCCATTTTTGCGTGGAAGATACCGGCGTGGGTATCCCATCAGAAAAAGTCGATCGGATTTTTCAGTCCTTCAGCCAAGCAGAGGCTTCGACGAATCGGCGTTTTGGCGGGACTGGATTGGGTCTGTCAATCTGTCAAAATTTGACGGCATTAATGGGAGGTCGGATTTGGGTGGAAAGCACGGTCGGGCAAGGCAGCCGATTTTATTTTGTCATCTCGCTTCCCGCCGCAGGGATGGGAGAGACCGGTCGCGAAATCCAGGATTTGCGCGGCAAGCGGATGGTTGTAGTAGTGCGTAATACTCGGCTGATCCGGTTGCTGGCCGCCTGGGCGGACGAACACGCCTTGGAATTAATCATCCGGTCCGATCCACCGGAAAAGCTCGACGATGCTCGACCGGACTACTTAGTCATCGACGCCGATCAGTGCGAGGTGCAGATCCCGCAGTTCAGTCCAATAACGGCTGTTCTTCTGACTCGTTCCAAGAACATTTCAGAATTGGCGAACCGCTATCCGAACACAACCGTACTCTCGTTGCCGCTTAAGAAGCGCCGTTTTCTCCAGGCAATTGGGGTGTTATCCGAAGCCAACGAGGCAAGCGGCGCGCCCAAAACAGTATTGGAGACAGATCCAATGCTCTCCAGGCTCAATATTCTGGTAGTGGATGACAATATCGTGAACCGTCGGGTTTGCGTTGCGCAATTGCAGAAGCTCGGAGTGTGGAGTATTTCGGAAGCTGAAGATGGACACCAGGCAATCGTTGCCGCACGAGATCAATCGTTTGACCTCATTCTGATGGACGTACAGATGCCGGTAATCGACGGCCTAGAGGCCACTCATCAGATTCGCCTATCACTTTCTAATTCCAATTCAAAGCAGCCGCAAATAATCGGCCTCACGGCGAATGCTCTCAGGGAGGAGCGGCAAAGATGTCTAGAAGCCGGCATGGATGACAAGCTCAGTAAACCGGTGCGCATCAATGAGTTGAAAGCAGTGCTGCAGGCAACCCATAAGATACGATCCGCTGATCGACCTCCATCCACGTCAGGTTCTAATTTACCGATGTTTCGATAAGAATACCCGAGGTCAGGTGAATGGAGATTGTATCGGGCGCGCGAGTAGATGGCCCAGCGCTTTGGCGAGTTCCTCGATGGGTGACGCTTCTTGTGACGGCGCTCGCCATGCCACAAATCCATCCGGCCGGATCAGGATTGCGCCCGTCTCGCTAATGCCGTGGGCTTGGAGAAACGCTTTGGCCGATCTGTCACCGTCCGCACCGATGTGATGGATATCGAGGTGAAATTCGGCCGCCAGCTGTCGACCGGCATCTAGCCAACGATGTCCTCGCGGACCGACGATCAGAACAGGATGAAAGCGATAGAGGTCTAAGCTCGACATCCATCTTCCGCCGCTCGACATGGCGACATGGGGCGCGCGCGTGCCGGGTTGGCCATTCAGCGCGCCAGGATCGATGGGACTCGTTTCCAGATCCTCGGAGAGGATGGCGTCTGAGCGGTAGCGGTATCCGAGCGTGATCGCGGTTTCATCATAGAGCGTTTGCGCCGTCTCGGACCCGGCTGTCGATCTCAGGCCCTTGAAGCGCGATGTCGCCTGATCAACGGTCAAGTTAGCGACCGGAAACCGTTCGGGTTCGTAGCAATCCAGCAGCTTTTCAGACGCTTCGCCTGAAAGGACCTGCCCGAGCTTTGTACAGAGATTATGGGCATCGTGAACGCCGAGACTCGCGCCGAAGCCGCCTGCGGGCGGTGTGACATGCGCAGAATCTCCGGCAAGAAAGATACGCCCTTCGCGGAAGCGTTCCGCCACCCAGGAACCGACTATCCATGGGTGGGTGCCGAGCACTCTGAATGATCCCTCGTCAATGCCAAGGGCGCGGGCCACGATCGACCGGCAACTGGCTTTGCTGAAGCGCACCTCCACGTCTGTGGCCGGGTCATATTCGACGCTGATGACGCCACCATCCTGATCCGCTTCCCAGGCGATGTAAGCCCGAAAATCGGGTTCGCGTACATAGGCGAAGGCAAGCGGCCGTCCGCGGATCAAAGGCTTCAGATCAGCCTCAAAACGAATCTCTATGCTGTGCGATAGATCGCCGAGACCGCTGCGGGCGATACCAAGCAGGTTGCGAACGCTGCTGCTGTTTCCGTCGGCGGCGATCATATATTGCGCCCTCACTTGCTTCTCTTCCCCGATGGTTAGATTACGGACCCGTGCGGTGACACAGTTGGGGTCCTGGGTGAAGCTCTGCAATTCGGTTCCAAAACAGAGCTCGGCGCCTAGCTCGCGTGCGCGCTCTCGGACGATTTCCTCGAGGTTGCGCTGCTTAATGAAGACACTGCGGCAGGGCGATAACGCACCAAGATCGCGACTGGCCGGGATTGACCATCGGCGTCGTTCGACACCGCCGAGCGACTCAACGATCGCGATTTCGGTTGGACGGGCTTCCCTGGGTTCGGCATCGACGATTCGTTGATCGATGCCGATCGTCCGGTAGAGCTCCAGCGTCCGGGCATAGAACACCTTGGCACGCAACCGTCGCGATAGATCACTCCTGCGTTCGACCAGGAGCGGCTTAATTCCACGGGCGGCGAGAAATGCGGCGGCCGAGAGGCCGACGACGCTACCGCCGGCAATAAGGACCTGAGCATGAAAATCTGGCATAGGCTTGCATTGACAAATCATTTCAATTAGATTATTTAATAGTACAAAAAATGAAGTAAATCAAATGCCTGATCGAATTTCGCGTTACATTGCCGCGGTGCAGCCGTTTGCAGCTCGCCTGGTGCTCTTTCACGCAGGAATGGCGAAGAAGCTGCGGCTGAATCCGGCTCAGTTCAAATGCCTGCGGCTGGTCCAGATCGCGGGCCAGGCATTTGCCACGGACCTTGCCCGCGAATGCGGGCTGTCATTGCCGGCAATGACTGTGATCCTCGAGCGGCTCGAATCTCTCGGCTTTGTCACACGACAACGTGACGTGACGGACAGGCGCCGATATTCAGTGATCGCCGTTCCGGAGCAGGTCAAGCGGGTCGATGCAATGTACCGCAAATATTCCCGGAAAATGGCAGCATTGCTCGAAACCTATGACGACGCGGCCTTCGAGGCGCTGCTAAAATATCTGAACGACGCTTCGGCACTAATCGGTGAAGAAATTGCGCAATCGGCGCGGGACAGCAGGCGACGGGCGAAGAGAAGTATCTTGGACTCGCTGAAGTGAACGAGCTTCTGCTTGTGCACCGCAGCCAAACCTTCGAGCTTTCGCTTGCAGAACGGCGATGAAATTGGGATCACGAATTCGCGCCCACCAAGACCAAACAGAAAGGAAGGAAGTTCATTGAGCGCGTTGGATCACCATAGCGTATCGCGACGGAAGGTAGCAATTGTCGGAAGTGGCCCCTGCGGTCTGGTAGCCGCTAGATACCTGAAGGCGCACGGGTTCCAGCCAGTCATCTTTGAGCAGGGAGACACCGTCGGGGGCCAGTGGAACGTGCGCTCGCCTTACAGCGGAGTCTGGCCATCGATGGTAACAAACACGTGCAACTTATTGACTTGTTTTAGCGACCTTTCCCACGCACCTGGGACACCATTGTATCCTTCAAACCAAGAGATGCTGGCCTACTTTCGGCGATACGTCCGGCACTTCGGGATTCTTTCGTGCGTTCGCTATAACACCCGGGTCGAATCAGTCACGCACGATCTGAAAGCCAATGGATGGAAACTTGAAACTCGAACAAACGGATCGGAACCAGAAGCCTCCACCTTCCCATATGTCGTCGTTGCCTCTGGGAGGTTTAACAAACCTAAGATTCCATCCATACCTGGTCACGGCTTATCCTTCGGTAGTGATGACGTCATTCACAGTTTTTATTATAAAGATCCTGGGAGTTTTCGTGGTAAACGGGTATTAGTCATCGGTTGTGGTACCAGTGCTTTGGAAATCGCAAGTGATTTGGCGATGCTCGGAGCTGCCCGCGTCATCTCAACCTTTCGTCACCAGCGCTACATAACGCTAAAGTTAGTGGCCGGTATACCAAACGACACGCGCTCTACCCGCTTCACATCGCTGAACACGGAGGTCATGTCCAAGGAGACCCTCAGCAAAAACATGACGGAATACGTGCTACGCATGATTGGAAGTCCAGAGCAGTTCGGTGCCTTTAAGCCGGCTGGTGATATCTTGCGTGCGGGTCGGGCCCTGAGCCAGTATTACCTACCATTAGTGGCCGAGGGGCGCATTAAGGTCAAACCCTGGATTAGCGAGATCGACCACAACAAAGTGAGATTCGGCGATGAAAGTTCGGAAGAAATTGACGCTGTCATCCTAGCCACGGGTTTTGAACTGAATCTGCCATTCTTGAGCGCGGATATCCGCAACACGGTCGACTTGGACGCCCAACACATCGATCTATACAAATTTACGTTCCATCCGAATCTGCCTGGACTTGCTTTCCTGGGTCTTTGGGAGCAAACGGGACCTTATCTACCTATTTTAGAGTTGCAGGCACGCTGGATTACTTATGTCTGGAGGGGGCTTCTACCCGCCCTGTCTGTAGAAACGATGAGGAAGGGCATAGCAGCCTATCGAACCGGTCGAGGAGGTCCACAGTTGGAATCGGGACACAGATTGGCGCTGATGTTTGCCCGGGAAGCGGGCATCGAACCCGATCTACGGGAATGGCCGGAGTTAGCTCGCGCCTTGCTTTTCGGACCGCTAACCGCTGTTTCGTTTCGATTGAGTGGCCCCGATAGTTTATCTGAGGCACCCGCTAGAGTTATGGCGGATGCGCGAGCACTCGGGACCATCGTTGATCAAGAGTTTACCCCTGAAGAGGTAACTCGACTGGAAGCTCTCGCAGACGCCCGCAACGATCCAGAGTTTTCCGATTTTGTTAATCAAATCGCACTTCGGAGAGGTTGATTGTCTCTACAGCGGGCTCACCGTTTCAACCCTGATTATTACACGCATCGACCGGAATTTAAGTGATTGCGGGGCGGGCAACTACTCCCATTATTTCCAAGGTGTTGCCCGGTGCCACCCCGACTCAGGCTGGAAGCCTATGCTACACTAACACCGTCGCGTGGTGGCGGTGGGCGCGCGGAACTCCCCTCAGGAAGCATTTCGGCAAATCGCTCGACACTCCGGAGGACAATGTAGCATAGGCTTCCAGCCTGTGTCGGGTTGGGGGATGAACCCGGGCTAAATCCCAACGGCCCTTTCCGGGCAAGAACCATCCCCATCCGCACCTTCTTCGGCCATTCAACCCTGGGCTGAGATATTTTGGCCACTTCGGGCCACGGATTGGAAACGCCTCGCGTTTACTTTGGGGCTGTCATGGTCGCGGTTCTCGGCGGGCTGGTGATCTGATTGTCGGTGGTAATAACATATAGAGCGGCCATCATATCCAGTGAGCTATCGAACCAAATACCGGTATGATCCGGAATAATTTCCTTTGGAACCTTAACGATCCAGTATGGGGTCTGTCTGAAGTTATTTTCCGGCTCAATCTTCCACCAAATCTGATGACCTTCTGGTTCTGTGCAGAACGTAAGCAAATTGGCGTTTGGGTGGGAAAGATTGATGTTGAAGGCAGGATCTAGACTGGCGGAAGCTGCCTGGTTTCCGTTGGGATTGGTTACGAGTTTCAACTCTTGAGGGTTTAGGCATTCAACCCGGTGCGAAATGAGATCATTGTTCCATCCCGGGGTGGTTGTGAAAAATCTGCTCTGATTCACCCTCGCCGCCGCTCCATCGAATTTCTGAGTTCGTTGATATTCGCGGAAGGTTCCAAAGGCGTTGGACAAGGCGGTCCCAATGGGAAAAAGATTGCCGGTTGCAGTATCTCCCTCAGAGGTGATGGAAAGGATTAAGGGACGGCGAGATGAGATATCACCGCTAAAATGGGCTCGCCGAAACATATCGGAGAGTTCCTTGGCATAAATTGACTCGGATGCGGAATTGAGTAGCAGAATCATGTCTGCGGGCGGGAGGATCTTTGAACGACCTCCTCCAGAGTCTTCTTGCGCGTAAAAAGTAGCTGGCAGCGCCTGAGCCAGGGTTTTCTCCAGGACAAGGGCACCAAAGGAATGTCCAATCAGGACGGTGCGTGCTTTGGGACTGCTCTTCCGGGCAGCATGCACCATGGCAAAGATTGCTTCCGACATCGGTTCTCCCGCGACCCGTGTGGCAGTATTCTTGCGTGACCAGAAGCTGGATTCGTGAGGAACAAAATAGAGGGCTTGGCTAAACGGACCAGTACCGCCTGGAACGAGAAGCCCACGCCATCCCAGATAAACGCCGAATACTTGATAATTCCTGCTGATCTGCGAGTTATGGGCTAAGCGGGAAAGTAGACCTCGGAAGTTTGCTACATCACCGGTCTTATCGCTGGCATTGTTTTGCCAGCCATGAATATAGATAAATAACAAGGGGGCTTTGCTGGAATTACGCGAAAGTTTCTCGATCTGCTGGTAGGCGTAGCCGAGTTGCTCCCGATCCCAGAAGTCACCCTTCTCATCGAATTCGATAAAGGCGAGGTCGTAAGGGTCACTGTCGGTTCGCCCATAAAAGCTTTTTTGCTGAGGTTTGCCACCGATGTATCCGCCAAAATTAGAAGGATCACTCAGAACATTCCGATCGCGGTAGGGAGCATTCGGAGTACAACCGGCAAAAAGAATGAGAGTGATGGCCGAGAACAACCGAGCCACCGCCGCTACCAAATCTCGGACGCGAAAAGTGGGTGTGGTGGACACCGTCTTCTTGCAAAAGCTTTGTCTGTTTGCGTGCCGCTCACCTCTAAGACCCGACTGGGACCGACCGCCGCGAAGGTATTGAGTCGGATCAATAACGTTGCCGGGGATGAATGGCTGAACCTGGTCTCCCGCTGCAGTCCGCCTGAATCCAAATAGTTCGCACATGACTCCTTTCCAATTGCATAAACGTTGTACACCAAGGTGAGAGTAGAACTCCAAAAGATCGGATTACGATGACAAAATATGAATATAACCCGAACGAGTGATACGAGACGGTACACTAGTTACCCGCGTCAGTGACCAGGTCGCCTAAGGGGATCCAGTGGGTGCCGTCGAATTTTCCGAGCTGCATTTGCCGGATCGGATGATAATTGGTCGGGCTGGTGTTTACTCTGATGCCCGGCAGCAGCGTCGGAAGCTCCAGGTCGTGCAGATTGGTAGCCTGCTTCATGATGTTCTCGCGCGTGAAGTTACCCTCACATTGCTTCAACACCTGTAACATCGCCTTGCTGATGGAGTAGGCGAAGACATAGTTGCCGTCGGTGGTGTCGGCACCGGGCATATACTTGGCCATAAAGTCGCGCCATTCGTTCATGCCGGTATCGTTCCTCGAGTTGGGATCGGCCTGATCCTTCACGAAGCCGGCGCTGATCATTCCGATGGCGTTCTGCGGTCCGGCCGGATTTATCACTGCGGCGATCGAGGTCGATGTGTAGGTCATGAAGAACAACGGCTTCCAGTCCAGGTCATGTACCTTACGGATCGCCTGAGCGGCGAATTTTGGACTCGCCGCCACCAACAGCACGTCTGCGCCTGCGGCCTGCAGGCTAGTGAGTTGGCTGTCGATGGTAGGATCGGTCGTCTCATAGCTGGCGGTAACCACCATCTTCTCGAAACTGTCGCCCAGCACAGCTTTCATCCCAGCAGGATAGTCCTTACCGAAATCATCGTTCTGATAGAGGATTGCGATCTTCGCGTTCGGCTTTTCCTTCAGAATGTATTTGGCGTAGATCCGCGCTTCGGTTTGGTAGCTGGGCTGGAAGCCCATCGTCCATGGGTAGTGCTGATAGTCGCCAAATTTGTCCGCGCCGGTCCCCAGAAACAGATGCGGCACCTGCTTCTGGTTGACGTATTTCTGAATGGCGCTGTTGCAGGCTGCGCCCGTGGTGTCGAACAGCAAGGCAACGTGATCCTGCTCAATCAGGCGGCGTACCTGTTCCAGTGTCTTGGGCGGACTGTACCCGTCATCGAGCGAAATAAAGTTAATCTTGCGACCGGCGACTCCGCCTTGATCGTTGACCATCTTGAAGAAGACGGCCTCCAGCTTGGCGATCACGCTATAGGCTGAAGCCGGGCCGCTATAGGCAATTGTGTTTCCGATCTTGATTTCGGTGGCGGTCACGCCCGGAGTATAGTCTGCGGCGGCCGCCGTCGCGGCCACCAGTGCAAAAAGAACCGCCGCCACCAAAGATCCTTTTGTAGCATTTCCTTCACTTCGCATAATTATCTCCGCTGAAGACCTTCGCTACCCCCAATTCCCCCTCCGTGGCCTCTGTGACCTCTGTGCGATGCTTTCCCATACACGTGGTTCTCGCTGTAGCATTTCTATTTAGTATTGGCGTTTGGCGACTGCCCCTCGCCCCGAAGTCGGCTTCCGATAAAGTTGAAGATTCCGATGGCCCCCGTCGGCATGAGGTACATCAACCCGATCAGGGAAATGCCGTATATGGCGTCGGGCGCCGCCTTCGATATGTGTTCTGCGAAATTGGGTATGAACTCGATGAAAAGTGCTCCGATGAAGGCGCCCGAAATCGAGGCGATGCCGCCGACGACGCTGCCGACCAGGAATTTGATGGAAAGGAACACGGGGAAACTGTCCGGGGAGACATAGGCTGACAGCACGGCACCCAGCGAGCCGGCGATTCCGGTGTACATCGCACTGACGCCAAAGGTTAGCGATTTGTACAGCGCGGTGTCGACGCCCATCGTCACCGCCGCCAGAGGATGGTCGCGGATTGCGATCAACGCCCGACCGGTGCGTCCGCGCAGCAGATTGCGTGCGATGATGACAAGCGCAACCGTCCAGATCAGACAGAAGTAATAGATCCACCGGTCCGTGTTGAGGGGCAGGCCGAATGGTGCCGCTGGTGAGTCGACCTGGATACCTTGGACGCCGCCGGTCCAATAATCGAATCCCTTGCATTTGAGAATCTGAGGCGTCGCCACGGCGAGGGCAAGGGTTGCAAGAGCGAGGTAGAGTCCTTCGAGCCGGAGCGCCGGCAGCCCGAAGAGGAAACCGGTACCCAGACAGATCGCACCGGCAATCGGCACGGTTGCCCAATAGGGAATGCCAGTCTTGTCGAGCAGGATCGCCGTTGTGTAGGCGCCGATCGCGTAGAACGCTCCGTGGCCCAACGAAATCTGGCCGTTGAAGCCGGTCAGGATGTTGAGTCCCAACATGGCTAGAGCGTAGATCAGCACCTGGCTGAATTGAGATACGTGATAGCCACTGATCGCAAACGGAAGGATGCAGGCAGTCACCAGGATCGCTGTAATAGCGAGGCATTGCCATCTTGATGGCGAGAGACGATGTGCCACAGCCTCAATTGGTGGTGTCTTGTTGAGCATCACTTGCATCACACGCGCGCGACCAGGGTCCGACCGAATAAACCGGCTGGTTTGAAAACCAGGACGCCGACGATGATCACCAGGGCCACCGTGAGCTTCAGTTCGGTGCCAACGACGTAGGCGCCGGCGATATTCTCCATGATGCCGACAAAGAAGCCGCCCAGTACGGCACCCCATGGATTGTCGATACCGCCCAACAGCGCAGCCGCAAAGCCGTATAGCAGAATACCGCTCATCATGTCGGGGTCGAGGTAGACGATCGGCGCCGCCATCATTCCGGCCACCCCTCCAATTGCCGCGGCCAACCCCCAGCCGAAGGCTAACATCCAGCCGACGCGAATGCCGACCAGTCGACTGGACACCGGGTTCTGTGCTGCCGCCCGCATCGCCAACCCCAGAGGGGTGAAGCGAAAGAAAAGGAAGACCAGGATCAAGACTACCAATGTCACGGCGATCATGCCCACTTCGTGTGGCGACAGATATTTACTGCCGTACCAGGCGGTTGACGGGAACGGGCTGGGAAAGCTTTTAATCGTATAACCGAAGATCCACGCAGCCAGACTGTTGAGGATGAGAAGCAGACCGACGAACACGATTACGATGGTCAGCGCCGGTCCGCGTTCCACCGGCCGGATGATGATCCGTTCGACTGTGACACCGGCAAGGAACGAGAATAAGAGGGTAAGGCCAAAAGCCGCCCAATAGGAAAACCCGGTGTCGATCAGTGCCCAGGCGATGTAGGTTGAAAACATCGCCATTGCGCCCTGCGCGAAATTGACGTGGTGCGTCGCCTGGTAAATCATCACCAGCGCGAGCGCTAGACTCGCATAAATGCCGCCATTGGCGAGGCCGGACAACAATTGGTGAAGAAAGCCTTGCATTTCTTTCCCCTTAATAGCCGAGATAGGCCCGGCGCGTGGCGTCGTCGCGGGCGATGATGCCGGCAGGGCCGCCCATCACGATGCATCCGGTCTCGATCAAGTAGGCGTGATCAGCAAGTTCGAGGGCGAGGTGGGCATTCTGCTCGACCAGCAATATCGAGACGCCTTCGTTACGGTTGATGGTGCGCAGGATTCGGAAGATTTCCTGCACCACGAGCGGCGCGAGACCGAACGATGGCTCGTCCAGCAAAAGGAGCTTGGGCCGCAACATCAGAGCGCGAGAAATCGCCAGCATCTGTTGCTCGCCGCCGGATAGCGTCCCGGCCTGTTGCCGCAGTCGCTTCATCAGGTGCGGAAAATAGCCGCGGAGGCGGTCGAAATCGGTACCGATTCCCTTGTCGCGCCGTGTATAGGCTCCGAGCCGTAAGTTCTCCTCAACAGTCAGATCAAGGAACGTGCCGCGACCGTCCGGCACATGGGCAACGCCGAGACGGGCGATATCTTCGGTCGCTTTGCCATCAATCCGCACGCCCGCGAACCGAATCTCCCCAGAAACGCACACCATCATATTGCAGATCGCACGAAGTATAGTCGTCTTGCCGGCGCCGTTGGCGCCCAGCAGTGTCGAGATGCCGCCTTCTTCCACCGCCAAATTCAGCGCCTTCAGAACTTGGGTCGGCCCATAAGCAGCGTCGACGTTGCGCAATTCGAGAATGGCCGTCACAATTCGCCTCCGAGATAGGCGCGGATGACATCCGGACTTGTTTGCACTGCGCCGGGAGTTCCGTCGGCGATCTTGCGACCGAAGTCGAATGCCACCACCTGATCGGAGACGTGCATCACCAGATTCATGTGATGCTCAACCAGTAGAATGGTGGTCCCGAGCCGGTTGCGGATGCTGACGATCAGCTCTCCAAGCTCATCGAGTTCTGCATGATTGAGCCCGGCAGCCGGTTCGTCCAGCAGTAACAGCTTCGGCTCGCTGGCGAGGGCACGGGCGAGTTCCACCCGCTTGCGACTCCAGAAGGGGAGCCCACTCACAGGTAAGTCTGCGACCGACGCCAGGTGGAGCATCTGGAGCAGACCCGAGGTTCGTTGGTTCAGCAAACGTTCTTCGCAACCGACGGCCGGCAGGTGCAAGGCGCTGGCAACAAACCCACCGCGGCTGCGGCAATGGCCACCAATCAGGACATTGTCGCGCGCAGACATGGTCTGGAACAGGGCGAGATTCTGAAACGTCCGACCGATGCCAAGACCGGCAACGCGATGGCGCGGTAACTTCAGCAAAGGTTCGTCTGCGAAGTAAATAGTGCCGGCGCAAGGCTGGTAGAGGCGGCTCAGGCAATTGAAGAGTGTTGTCTTACCGGCCCCGTTCGGTCCGATCAGTCCACAGATCTGCCGGGCCTTAACATCAAACGAAACATTGTCGAGAGCGAGGATTCCGCCGAAGCGCACCGACAATCCTCTAATGCTAAGCAAAGGTGCACTGCTCTCCGTGACCACGGCTGTCTTTGGCAGATCTGCGCCTAGCGGCGGGTCTGTTCGCCGACACGCGGCGATCACTTTGTCAGCTATCATTGCGCATGCCCTCCGCTGCTGCCATGGGACATCCAAGCGGGAAATTCTTTTTCGCCTTTCCCGTTGCAGAATGCACCTACCAAAGTTCAACGTCGATCTTAATATGATTCGAATTTGAGTGTCTGCCGTTTTCTGCCATTAAGCTAATGGCTGCGCGCATCCGGGTTGACTCGAACGACCGATTCATAGGGGGTCACATCGCAGGCGATGCGACGCGGGAAGCCCCGGTTCGGACGGAGCCTCACCCTACCGGACCTTCGCTCTCGCTGCGATGGAGCTCCCTGCATCAAGCTCCATTATCTTAGCCGCTCATGTAGTTTCGCGGGAGCCAACATCGCTCAACGTGCGAACAGAACACAGGCTGGAAGCCTATGCTACATTGACGCCGTCGCGTGTCACGCCGGGTGCACAGCAATAGCTCCCGAGATGGCCCTGAGAGATCGCTCGACCGTCCGGAAAACAATAGAGTTTAGTTTAGAGGAGCCAAATCTTAAGCAAGGGTTTGACCCTAACTGACTACGCAGAAGGTTTAGTTTTAAATCTGGGTTGAACCTGATAACGTGGCGCTGCTTTGGGGGATGACGCTTGATGCCGGACCAAACTTCGCTCGGGGAGGACCCATACCGATTTCATACGACTCGGTGGAGCCTGGTGCTGCTCTCGGCTCAGAGCCAGGCACCCGGTTTCCAGGCGGCGCTCGGTGAACTATACAGAATTTACTGGTATCCCCTTTACGCATATGTCCGCCGCCGGGGTCACGCTGCGGAAGAGGCACGGGATCTGACCCAGGGCTTTTTCCTGCATTTGCTAGAGCATAAGACGCTGGCGCGAGCGGACCAGCTTAAGGGAAAGTTCCGATCGTTTTTGCTCGGATCATTGCAGAATTACCTTTCGACGGAGGCGGACCGGGCCCGCTGCCTGAAACGGGGCGGAGGGATCGAGTTTGTGGCTCTGGATATCCAAGACGCTGAGGACCGCTACAAGTTGGAACCGGTCGATGCGGTCACGCCGGAAAAGGTCTTTGCCGCCCGCTGGGCCATGGCATTGCTGGGCGAGGCGATGAACCGCTTACGCCAGGAATACGCGATCGGTCACAACGCGGTGACGTTTGAAACGCTAAAAGCCTTTTTAGACTTTGGAAACGGTAAAGAACCGCCCACCTACGAACAAGCAGCGGCTACGCTACAAGTCAGTGTGGGGGCGGTAAAAACACTCATCCATCGGTTGCGCAAACGGTACACCACCTGGATGCGCGAGGAGATCGGCCGCACCGTCTCAACCCCCGCGGAGATCGACGCCGAGATTCACGAACTTTGCGAAGCGTTGATCGTTGCCGAAGGATGGATTTTGCCATGAAAACGAACTCCCGCTATAGCCACAATAAATCCGAAAAAAAAGCGGACTTAGCGGCTCGGGAAATACGAGCTTGCACCATTTGCGGTGCCAGGTTCTCCGCGACAGCTGAGAGCGAATCCTGTCCCATGTGTATGCTGCGCCAGGCTCTGGCTATAGTAGCTGAATCTAGCGAGTTTGGTTCTGAGGATAGGGCCGGGCCGCTCCCGGAACTGTCGCCGCGACGCTTTGACCATTACCAAGTCGTTATCCACACCGACGGCA
Source organism: Chthoniobacterales bacterium (assembly GCA_035484035.1). Lineage (GTDB taxonomy): Bacteria > Verrucomicrobiota > Verrucomicrobiia > Chthoniobacterales > JAFAMB01 > JAFAMB01. The sequence goes on along the minus strand of DATHPI010000235.1, from coordinate 4,640 downwards.
CGCATGTAGAATTGGGTCGAGGCGCGATGGGCATCACCTTCAAGGCCTTTGACACGGTCTTGGGAAATGAAGTGGCGCTCAAAGTCATTGACGGTCGTATCGCAGCCCACCCTGAAGCGCGGGAACGTTTCCTGCGCGAAGCTCGCGCGGCCGCGCGACTGCGGCATCCGAACGTTGCCTCGGTTTTTTACTACGGGACACGCAAGAGTGATGGTCAATGCTTTTACGCGATGGAACTGGTCGAGGGCGAAACGTTGGAAGCGCGCCTGCGCCGTAGTGGACCGCTGCCACCGGCTTTGGCCTTAGAAGTGATTACGCAAGTCGCCAAGGCGCTAGTGGCTATCGAAATGCACGGGTTAGTGCACCGCGATCTTAAACCGGCTAATCTGATGCTGGTCCACGGCCCGGAGCTGACCATCAAAGTGATTGACTTCGGGCTGGCCAAGGCGGTGGCAAACGCTGGAAATCAAGCCCACATCACTCATGGGGGTTTTGTCGGCACGCCCTCTTTTGCCAGCCCTGAGCAATTTTATGAAGCCAGAGTGGACGTTCGTTCAGACTTATATTCGTTGGGCATCACGCTGTGGGAGATGCTGACTGGCCAGACGCCATTCCGCGGCACCGCCTTCGAGGTGATGCATCAGCATCACCATGCACCGTTACCGATTGATCAGTTGGAATCTGTTCCACAGCCGGTCGCCGTTCTACTTGATGTGCTCCTCGAGAAAGACCCTGGGCAGCGCTTCCAGAGCCCAGCCGAACTTCTGAAGGCAATTCCCGCGGTTATAAGGGCTGCCGATGCTAAGCGCAGAATCACGCGTCAGAACTTGCAAAAGACGCCTCTTACTGCTTCGTGCGTCGGAACTGGCAAGCCGTTGGTCGGCCTGGGGCCGGAGAGAATTTCCGTAGCGAGATTACCCGTTACTGGAAGTGATGTTTTTGGGCGAGAAGAAGACGTCGCTTTCCTGGATAATGCATGGACAAACCAGCAGGTAAATGTCGCAACCATCGTTGCCTGGGCTGGAGTCGGAAAGTCCACTCTCGTCAATCATTGGCTCCGACGAATGGCAGCTGAACAGTATCGCTCTGCGGAGCTAGTCTTTGGTTGGTCTTTCTACAGGCAGGGGACAAGTGGAGGTTCTGCGTCAGCAGATGAATTCATCGACGCAGCTCTCACTTGGTTTAGGGATCCAGACCCACGGCTTGGAACGGCGTGGGAAAAGGGTGAAAGGTTAGCAAAGCTCGTCGTGGAACGTCGAACCTTATTGGTTCTGGACGGTCTGGAGCCGCTCCAGAATCCGCCTGGTCCGGAAGAAGGCCGAGTCCGTGAGCCTGCGCTTCAGGCGCTTCTACGAGAACTCGCTGCCTTCAATAGGGGAATTTGTGTGATTACCACACGAATACGGGTTGCCGATATTTCCGATTTCGAGCGCAGCTCGGCCCAGCGCCGTGAGCTCGAACAACTTCCCGACGAGGCCGGGGCAGAGTTGCTCCGGGCGATGGGCGTGAAAGGAAGCGAGAAGAAATTGCGGAGCGCCAGCAAAGAGTTCAGTGGCCACTGTCTCGCTCTGACTCTTTTGGGGAGCTATCTTTCCGATGCTTACACTGGCGATATTCGCTTTCTCCAAGAAGTGTCAGCACGTCTTGGTCACGACGTACGACAAGGAGCCCACGCCAGAAAGGTGATGGAATCTTACCAAAGCTGGTTTGGGGAGGGTCCTGAGCTGTCCGTGCTCCTCATGTTAGGCCTGTTTGATCGGCCCGCGGACGAAAAAACGATTGCAGTCCTGCTGGGACCGCCTGTTATCCATGGTCTTACCGAGTCACTAATCAATATGGATCAGACTGAGCGGCGAACAATCCTTGCCAAATTAAGAAGGGCGAGACTTGTCGCCGGGGAAGATCCGCTTGCGCCCGGGCAGGTAGATACACACCCTCTTGTGCGCGAATACTTCGGCGAACAGTTTAGGAGTCGACGAACCGAGGCTTGGAAGGAATGTAACAGGCGGCTCTATCATTATTATCGGGTGCTCGCGCCGGCGCTGCCAAATAGCTTCAGGGAGATGGAACCGCTTTTCTCCGCCGTAATCTGCGGCTGCAATGCTGGTCTATTTCGAGAGGCGCTCCACGAGATATATATTCGGAGGATTCAGCGGGGGAATGCCACTTTTGCTGCCAATGTTCTCGGAGCGAGAGGAGTGTTGCTTCTGGTTTTAGCTCATTTCTTTGAGCACGGACGTTGGGGTTCACCTCTGCAAATAGGCCCCGAGGGTCAGAGTCTCACGCCGGAAGATCAGCTTTTCATCCTGATGCAGGCGGGGCAACATTTAACCGCCACGCGAGGAATGGCAGCACCCGAGGTAGGAATTTGTTACGAGCGCGCGGTGTCCTTGGCTCGTTCCCTCAATTGTCCTACAACTCTGCAGTTGGCACTCGTAGGTCAGTGGCGTCATTCCCTCATGGCGGACAAGCTGAGTGCAACGATGCAGATTGCCAAACGCCTTTATACTCTGGCCGAGAAGCAGAATGACACTTTACTGCTCATAGGAGCCTACGCCGCCCTGTCTTGCACACTCTACTGCTTGGGCGAAATCGAGACTTGCGGGCAATACGCGATGCTTGGCCTTCAGCTCTGGCGCTCGCTGGGGGGACAGTCTTCCGTCGTAGACCTGGACGCAGACGCTGTCAGTCTTCTGTTCTACGAGGCTCAATTCGAATTGCACGTCGGAGAAACCGCCACCTCCAAGGTGACCATGGCGAAAGCTATCGCATTGGCGAAGGAGTTGAATGATATGCACGGCCTGGCTGCGGCGCTGGGTTCGGCGGCGCATCTCGGCCACTGTCAGCGTGATTTTGTGGAAGTGGAACGCTTCTCAACAGATTTGCTTGAATTGTCGACGCGTCACCATTTTACGCAATGGATGGCGATAGGAGCCATTTACCGCGGTTGGGTGCGCAGCACTTCCGGTGACGCTGCTGAAGGTATTCCGGGGATCGAACAAGGAATAAGAGACCTCCGAACGACCGGGACGGTGCTGGGCCTGCCATATTACCTGGCGCTCAAGGCCGAAGCATTATATCTCGTGGATCGTACCTCCGAGGCTCTTGAGGCAATAAACGAGGGAGAAGCACTGGCCGACAGATTTGAGCAGCGCCTAGTTCTTTCCCGACTGCACCGCCATCGCGGTGTGTTTCTCGCGGCTCTTGGCGCTGAGGAGACCCAAATTGAGGCTTCATTTTGCAAAGCGATCGGAATCGCCAAGGAGCAGAAGTCGATTTTGCTGGTGAAAACCGCAGAAGCAACCTACGCGGAATACTGCCGCCAAAAGGCGAACTCGTCAGGAGGGCGTGGGTTCCGAGTACCTCTTTGGTGACTTTTTGCGGCTTTCTGCCTTTTCGTTCACTATTCAAGGTTAGTGTGTCGATCTCGAGCCTCACCAAAAGTCCTTCCGCTACGCTTGAGCAATTCCAGGACAACAATCTCGCCAAAAACGAACAGCACTAGTTCAAAAAGGCTGCCCATCGGAAGGACCGAGGTAGCCTTACCCTCTGTGTCGTCCGCCATGGTTTGTGCAGGCAGATACACGATTTGGTCGGCGGCGCGGGAAGTCTTCCCATCTGTTTGCGCAGTTAGACAGACTACCGTCGCTCCGTCGCGTTGAGCGACTGATCGGAGCGCGTCGATCGTCGCCACGTAGCCCGGGCCGACGCTCAGGATGAGGAGGTCTCCGTTGGTCAGAAATGGTGCCGTCATATCGCCCGCCACACTCACTTCATACCCAAGATGGAATAACCGCATTGCCAGCGCTCGAATCATTAGCCCTTCGCGTCCGCCGCCATACAGCGCGATCCTCCGTGCTCCCTGGATCAGCTGCAGAAAATTCTCAACTTGTCCGCGATCGACCCGGCTCAAGACCGCAGTCACTTCTTCGTTTATTTGGTTACTGTATTCTTTGAGGTCGTCCATTGATTTTCGGTAGGTTAAAAATTTCGCGTTTTTGTTTGCGCTTTGCCTTCAAAATCCATCCTTGAAACGATTTTCTTGCAATGTCACGCTCGAGATATTAAGAACTTCCGTCCCCCCATTCTTCCGACCCGAGCTGCTGGGGAGGTGGTCACCAAGTACACTCGTTCAGGAAACTTCCTCTTAAAGCCAGCGGGCTATCCCTTTCCAACATGAACTCGAACAAGCAAAATGCACCAGGAGTCCCCATTCAACGAAGGACATTCATTCGTCAGGCCGCAACAATAGCCGGCGGAACCGCCGTTTTTGGGGCTTTCGCGCGCCGCAGTTATGCTGCTGGGCCGCCGACGCTGGTGAACTCGATTCGATCTCTTTCAAATCCGTATCACGCCACGTGGAACCAAGGCGGCGCAGCTTTCGCCAAATCGGTTGGAGCGGAGTATGTGACCTTGGTGACCGAAGGAAACAGCGAAAAGGGCATCGCCGACATTCGAGCTATCATCCAGAAAACCGGCGGCAACATGGTGCTTAATGTCGATCCCAACGACGCACCAGACGCTCGGCCCATTGTTGATGACTGCATGAAGGCCGGTGTTTACCTCGTCACCCAATGGACGAGGCCAGCCGATTTACATCCCTGGGACCGCAATCCGTATTATGTCTGCTACATCACCTT
>DATHPI010000234.1:0-5517 GCA_035484035.1 Chthoniobacterales bacterium | reverse complement strand
CTGCAACTCCTGAACTCCTGGAATTATTTTCGTTGCCTCGGATCGAGCGCATCATGGAGACCATCTCCCAAGAAATTCAGGGCTAGAAGGGTCAAGGACATGGCGATCACCGGGAATACCAGTAACCACCAGTAACCTTTGATCGGATTGATCACCTGTGCCGCGTCACTGAGCAATAATCCCCAACTCGCCAGCGGCGCCTGAACGCCCACCCCCAGAAAGCTGAGAAATGATTCGTCCAGAATCACAGCAGGGACCGTGAGAGTCAGATAAACAAGAGCGAGACCAACCAGGTTCGGCAATAAATGCTGAAAGATGATATTGAAATGACTTTGACCGATACTCCGCGCGGCGAGCACGAACTGCTGAGTTTTCAGACCGAGGATTTGCCCCCGCACGATGCGGGCCATGGTCAGCCATTCGGTCAAGCCAAGGCAGAGAATAAGGATAAAGATTTTCGAATAGCCGATCAACCCCTGTAAGCCGTGCGCCGCCATGGCGTGGCGAAGGATTGGATCAAGCGCAGTGATCAGTACGAGCACAAAAATCAAGCGCGGGATAGCGTACAGGGTGTCCACCAGCCGCATCATGATCGAATCGGCTCGTCCGCCGACATAGCCCGCGACCATCCCATAGACGATTCCCACGGCAAAACTGACCAGTGCCCCGGTAATTCCGACCAGCAACGAAATCTGGGCTCCCAGTAAAACCCGGTAAAGGAGATCGCGTCCATTGAGGTCGGTCCCCAATAAATGCTGAGCGGAAGGAGGTAGAAAACTTTGGCGCGTCACTTCACCGGAGCCTGCAGGCAGAAGACTCGGCCCCAAAATGGCGGCGAGCGCAGTGATAAACAGGATGACGGCCGAAACGACGACAACGGGATTGCGCCGCAGTTTGACCCACGCGGAGCGAGGTTCAGTCATACAGGGAAATACGACGATCGAGCAAACCATAAAGGAGGTCGACCACCAGATTGAAGAGGACCAGGAGCGAGCAGTAGACGATCACGACGCCGGCGAGCAGAAATCCGTCTCGGTTCAGCACGGAATTCACGAAAAAGCCACCGGTTCCAGGGATACTGAAGATGCTTTCAACGACAATCGAACCGGTCAACAAATTGGCAGCGAGCGGCCCCAGAAAAGAGACCACCGGGAGAATCGCTACTCGCAGGCCATGTTTATAGATAACGGCTGTATTGCTGAGTCCTTTGGCTCGCGCGGTCCGAATATAGTCTTGGGTCAGGACTTCCAGCATACTCGACCGGGTAAGTCGCGCGATGTAGGCCGTGTACGGGGCGGCGAGCGTGATGGAAGGAAGAACCAGGCTCTGCAGATTTCCCCAACCGCCGACGGGGAGGACCGGCCACTCAATGGCGAAAACGAGGACAAGGATCGGGCCGATCACAAAAGAGGGTAGCGAAACAGCGAACAAAGCACCCAGCATCGCCGTCCGATCGATCCAGGTCTGCTGCTTCGCCGCGGCCAGCGATCCAAGAAAGACACCACCAACGGTCGCCACACAGAACGCGATTCCACCCAGCAATCCGGAGACCGGCAAGCTGTCAGCCAGTATTTCATTGACCGACCTGCTCCGGTACTTTGTCGAGAGACGCAGGTCGCCGTGCAAAAGGTCGCGCAGATAGTTAAAGTATTGCTCGAAGAGCGACCCATCCAATTTGTACTTGGCAAGAAGCTCCTTTTCGATGTGTTCGGGCAACTTTCGTTCCCGGTCGAAAGGTCCACCCGGCATCAGGCGCACCAGAAAGAAAGTGATTGTGACCACGCAGAAGAGGATCACCACCAGACCGACCAATCTCTTCGCGATAAACCGGATCATGGGGGGCTAGGGGAACGTATCGGCGAGGGGCGTGTCGGCGTGTCGGCGTTCGGCGTTCAGCGTTCAATCGTTCTCGTTCTCGTTCTCCCGTTCCGCGGTCGCCGACACGCCCATACGCCGCCCCGCCGACCCGTTCCCCCCCGACCCGTTTCTCCTAGTATTGCACCATCGAATAAGCGGGCACGTTGGGCGGGAGCTTTTTGCGCCCATGGAGGAACTCCAATTCAATCACAAAAAGTGCCGAGCCGACGATGCCGCCGACCTTTTGAACCAGATTCACGGCAGCCCCTGAAGTGCCACCGGTGGCCAGCAGATCATCGATCAGCACTACGGTTTCGCCGGGATTGACGGCGTCCACATGCATCTCGACCTCGGCATCGCCATACTCCAACTGGTAAGAGGAACCGACCGTTTTATAAGGGAGCTTGCCCTTTTTCCGGATCGGGATGCACCCGAGCCCTAATTTGTAGGCGACGGCTGCTCCGAAAAGGAAGCCGCGCGCATCAATTCCAACGATTTTTGACGGATTGACCTTTTTTGCCTCATCCCCAAGGTCGTCTATTACCCTTTGGAATAATTGCCCGTCTCCCAGAATGGGTGTTATATCCTTGAAAACGATCCCGAGTTTCGGGAAATCTGGGATGTCACGGATGGCGGATTTAAGCAGTTCGAGGTCGACCCGACTCATTTGCAACGAACCTGACCGAACGACGGCGAACGTCAATGATGATCCAAAAAAAATTGTTGAGCGGTTGCGACCTCAGCTTTCCCTCTGGACACCCGGGCATTGATCCTCATGAACTGGTCTGATCGCGTTTGGGTGGAATTATCCTTGATCTCGTACCTCATCGGCTTCGCGTATTCAGTCTACTCGCTGGCCACCAACAGATTTTTGACTCCTCGCATCACCTTCTGGGCGATCTGCATCGGGTTCCTCTTTACGACCTTGTTCCTGTTTGACCGTGGACACGCGATCGGCCGGTGTCCGATTACAAATCGCTATGAGGTGCTGGTCTTCATGACTTGGTCGATGGTGCTTATTTACCTGGTCATCGGGTCAAGCTACCGCCTCTCGTTAATGGGAGCGTTTACTGCGCCGGTAGCCTCAACCCTGCTGTTATTTGCGATTGCTTTTTCGAGCAGTGAACCGGCGCCCAGAAGAATTAAGGTCAACCCCTGGTTGGAAGCACACACTTCCTTTTTGATGGTGGCTTGTGGAGCGTTCGCACTGGCCTGTATTGCGGGCACAATGTTTCTGGTGCAGGAGCGGCAATTGAAAACTCGGCAACCCAGCTCGATTTTCTACCGACTCCCTCCGATTACGGCGTTATCGGTCGCAAATGCACGCTTGTTGTGGTTGGGCTTCTCCCTGTTCACGGTCGGAATCGCGACGGGGTTTCTGATCGGCGGCCGGATCAATTGGGCCCAAGCGGTATGGTCTATCCTCGTTTGGGGTGTCTATGGCGGCATCATCCTGGCCCGAATCCTCCAAGCCATGGCGGACAAGTGGGGCGCAATCCTGTCGATTGTCGCATTTAGCTTGTTATTGAGCACGTTCTGGGGGATTCGATTTATCTCGGACCCATCGCTTTAAATGAATATTTTCTGTTTTGGCATCAGTCATCAGACGGCCAATGTCGAGGTCCGGGAACGATTTGCGATCCCTGACTCCGCATTGGCGGATTCATTGACTCGCCTCGCGAGGATTTCGAGCGTTCAGGAGGGAGTGGTTTTGTCGACCTGTAACCGGACGGAATTTTATGTTGTTACTGAGGATTCGCAGCTGGCGATTGAACCGCTTTTTCATGATTTCTACGGTCCCGTGGAGAGCAGCGAGATCCAGCATCTTTACCGGTTGCCGGCGCTACCCTCGATTCGGCATTTGTTTCGGGTTGCTTCCGGCTTGGAATCGATGGTTCTGGGCGAAACGGAGATTTTCGGGCAAGTCAAACGCGCCTACGAGGCGGCAACCAGGTCCGGAACGACGGGCAGGATTTTAAACCGACTTTTCCAAAAGGCCTTTCACGTCGGCAAGCATGTCCGATCGGCCACGGCAATCACCAGAGGATCTGTTTCAGTCGGTTCTGTGGCCGTGGATCTTGCTCAACAGATTTTCGGAGAGCTTGAAGGGCGGAGAATAATGATTTTGGGCGCCGGCGAGACAAGCGAGCGCACGGCCTGGAGTTTTCAGTCACGCGGCGCCAGGCAGTTGTTTGTCTCCAATCGTTCTTTCGAAAGGGCCAGCCACCTGGCCGAAGCAATTGGCGGCCGGGCGATCCGCTTCGATGATTGGGAAGAAGAATTTCGGGATCTGGACATCCTGGTCAGCTCTACCTCAGCACCCCACGCGATTGTCACCAGGGCGAAGCTTGAGCCCATGCTGAGGACGCGACGTGACCGGCCGCTCTTCATCATTGATCTTGCCATGCCGCGCGACGTCGACCCAGCCGTCCACGATATGGATGGCGTTTACGTATATGATCTGGATTCGCTCCGGGCCATCGCCGGCCGAACGCTGGAGGCTCGGAAGAAGGAGGGGGAGGCTTGCCACGACTTGATCGAAAAACATGTCCACGATTTCGAAACCTGGCTAAACCGGATTGCTGACAAGGCGATTGCCCCGGCGGCAATCGAGTGCCCGCGAACGTGAAAGGGGTAATTCTCGGGACGCGAGGCAGCCGCCTGGCATTGGCTCAGGCTCGACTTGTTCAACAGGCGCTTGAGCGTCTCCCGGAAAGGCCTCAAATCGATGTCCGGATCATCCGGACCACCGGTGACCGGCGACTTGATATCAGCCTCAGCCGCCCAGGACCGAAAGTTGCCAAGGGATTGTTTACCAAGGAACTCGAAGAGGCATTGTTGAGTCAAGAGATCGACGTGGCGGTTCACTCTCTGAAAGATCTACCCACCGAGCTGCCTCCGGAACTTCAATTGTCGGCAACCTTGCCGCGGCACGACCCCTCGGATATCCTAATCTCGAAGTCGGCGAAATCCCTGAGCGAAATTCCTGCCGGCGGAATTGTTGCGACCAGCAGCCCACGCCGGGCTAGTCAGCTTATGGCTCGGCGTCCGGATCTCAGCGTTTGCGACGTCCGTGGCAACGTCCCTACCCGGATTGTGAAACTTTTAGCCGAAGATTCGTGGAGCTCTCTGGTGCTGGCAAAGGCTGGGTTGGAGAGACTGGGCTACCGTCTGGTGGATGGGCAACTGGAGTTCGAAACGCACCGGTTATATGTTACCGAGCTGCCGGAAATTTTGCCCGCTGCCGGACAAGGTGCGATCGGTCTGGAGATCAGAGCGAACGACTCGGAGCTCCATCACTTCCTGGGCCAGATCAACGACCAGCCCACCTGGTTTTGTACCGGCGTGGAACGCGAGTTCTTGCGGCTCCTGGGCGGCGGTTGCAATCTGCCGGTCGGGATTCGCACTTGGTTGGACGGGGCCGAACTCCGTTGCCAGGCGGTCGTTTTTGATGAGAATAACCGGCCGCGAGCCGGGATTCTCTCCGGCAAATTCACAACCCCCAGGGCGGCTGCAACCGCACTTTTGGAGAGGATTTATGAAAAAGGAAAGTAAAGGACTTTGCATTCTAGCCGGAGCCGGACCGGGCGATCTTGGACTCATGACCTTGCGCGCGAGAGAAGCCGTCGAACAAGCGGAGGTCGTGGTGTACGACTATCT
>DATHPI010000233.1:0-49254 GCA_035484035.1 Chthoniobacterales bacterium | reverse complement strand
GCTGGCCGGCGCCGTGGGACTGCACTTCAGCCGCCTTCAGTTCACGCCTGATATGTTACCCGCAGACATTGTCGGCACCATGATCTATAACCCTCGCGACGGTTCGTTCAGTACCAAGCAGGGCCCCGTTTTTGCGAACCTGGTGCTGGCAGACGAGATTAATCGAGCGCCAGCGAAAGTGCAGAGTGCCTTGCTCGAAGCGATGCAGGAGCGTCAAGTCACGCTCGGTGATGAGAGCCATCCTCTGCCCGATCCCTTCCTCGTGCTGGCGACGCAAAATCCGCTCGAGCAAGAAGGAACTTACCCGCTGCCCGAAGCACAGGTCGACCGATTCATGCTGAAGGTTCTCGTCAAATACCCGAACCGGACCGAAGAGCGCGCGATCCTCGATACCATGGCAGTCACAGAGCGTTCGTTCGAAGTGCAGCCAGTCGTCTCAGCGGAAGACATTCTTCAGGCCCGTAAGGTTGTCAGCAGCATCTACGTCGATGAAAAGGTCAAGGACTACATCGTGGACATTGTCCTCGCGACGCGCGATCCACAGCCCTACGGGATCGATCTCAATGGGTATGTGCAGTGCGGCGCGTCCCCGCGGGCAACGATCAGCCTGACGCTTGGAGCCCGTGCGGTCGCGTTCCTCCAGGGCCGCGGTTATGTCACCCCGCAGGATGTGAAAGACGTCGCTTACGATGTATTGCGTCACCGGATCATCGTCAGCTACGAGGCCGAGGCGGAGAACATCACCTCGGAAAATATCATCGCCGGCGTCCTGGAAGGATTGCCTGTCCCCTAATCGCGCTCCGGCGCATCGAAGCTCAACGCCATGACTTCCGAACAAACTAGAGATATTCTGCGCAAAGTGCGGCAAATCGAGATCCGCACCAAGCGGCTTGTGACTGACACGCTGGCGGGCCAATACCACAGCGTCTTCAAAGGTCGCGGGATGAACTTCGACGCCGTGCGCGAATACTTCCCCGGTGATGAAGTGCGAACCATCGACTGGAACGTAACGGCTCGAGCCGGACGCCCATTCGTCAAAAAATTTGTCGAAGAACGCGAGCTCACATTGACGCTCATGGTGGACGTGAGCGCCTCGGGCGACTTCGGGTCTGGCGCGCAGAGCAAGCGTGATCTCGCTGCCGATATCGCCAGCGTTCTGGCCTTCTCCGCGGTGCATAATAGTGACAAGGTCGGGTTGGTTCTCTTTACCGACCAGATCGAGCTTTACGTGCCGCCGCGCAAAGGCCGGCGACACGTGCTCCGATTGGTGCGCGAGATACTTGGCTTTGAACCGCAACGCCGCGGCACCAATCTCGTCCGGGCGCTCGATTTCGTGAACGACGTTATCCGGAGGCGCGCGATTGTTTTCCTGCTGTCCGACTTCCAGACCGGCCGGCAGACCCCCGAGTCAATGGCTGATCTTCGCCGTGCTCTTCGCCAGACTAATCTTCGCCACGACCTGGTGGCCATGCCGATTGAAGACGCTCGCGAGCGGGTGCTGCCCGACATCGGTATTGTCGCTTTGGAGGATGCGGAGACCGGCGAACTTATCGAGCTCAACACCAGTTTGCCTGCAGTTCGACAGCGCTTCGCAGAGATCGCACATGACCGTGCGAAGCAACTCCAACGCTCCTTGAATGCCGAAGGCGTCGACGCGCTCCGCCTTTCCACTGATCAGCCCTACGTGGCGTCGCTGATCTCCTTTTTTAAAAACCGATCCCGCAAACACCGATGAAAAGTTTGTTTTCGATTCTCTTTCGTCGCCCGCAACTGGCAGCAGTCGCCGTCTCTCTCGGCCTCCTTGGGGTAAGTGCTCACGCGGCGCCTCCAGCCGCGCCAACGACCGCTTCCGGCATATTTACTACGCCCCCAGGGAAGACTCCTCAGGTCGTCGCGCCGCAGGACGACATTTTCGACATCCGGCCGCCGATCCACATTCCTGGTGAAATCTTCTGGGCTGGCTGGGCTGCCGGCGCGCTTGCCACTGCGGCGCTTGGTTACGGCGCTTGGCGGCTGCTGCGTCGAAAGTTGCGCGCGAAGCTGCCTTACGAAGTCGCGCTCGAAAAACTCCTGGCCGCCCGCCAGTTTCTTAGCCCGGAGCAGGCGCGCGCCTTCTCCGACCTGATCTCAGAGGTGGTGCGATCCTTCATCGAGCAAACGTTTCCGGTGCGCGCTGCGCATCGAACGACCGAGGAGTTTCTAGGCGATCTGGTCGCTCACACCGACAGTCCGCTTGCAGGGCATCGGGGAACGCTCGGCGAATTTCTCGGCCACTGCGATCTCGCGAAGTTCGCGAGATGGCAGCTGAGCGTCCCGCAAATGGAAGCCATGCTGCAAAGCGCTCGCGACTTCATCCTCGCCGCAAGGCAGCCCGTGAAAACGCGCCGTCTCAAAAACCCGGGCCCCGGGAGTCAACCGGCAGTCATCCAAGCCTGAACATCCATTGACCATGATCCGTTTCCTTTATCCGCAATTCCTCTTCCTGCTTGCTCTGCTCCCCCTGCTCGCGCTGTTGCGCGGAAGGCGAGGCACGGTAGCGGCCCTGAAATACTCCAGCGCTGATATTGCCCGCCAGGTAGCCCGGGAGACGCGCAGCCGCGCGGGCCGCTGGATCAGCACGCTCAGTTTACTCGCGCTTGGCTTCATCATCGTCGGGCTAGCCCGTCCGCAATTCGGCCGCAGCAGCTCGACTGTCGAAGCCAGCGGGGTGGATATGATCCTCGCCCTGGACTGCTCCGGTTCGATGGAGGCGCTCGATTTCAAACTGGATGGGCAGCCGGCCAACCGCATCGATGTCGTCAAGTCGGTTGTCTCCAAGTTCATTGATGCGCGCCCCAACGACCGTATCGGCCTGATTGGCTTTGCCGGTGCGCCGTACCTCGTTAGCCCGCTGACGCTTGATCACGATTGGCTCCAGCAAAACCTGGAACGTATTCAGATCGGTGCGGTGGAAGATGGCACGGCGATCGGCTCCGCAATCGCTGCCAGCGTCAACCGACTGCGTGATCAGCCAAGCAAATCGAAGGTCGTAGTGCTCCTCACCGACGGCGAGAACAACATGGGCAAAATCGCCCCCGAAACGGCAGCTCAGGCTGCGAAGGCGCTCGGCGTCAAGGTCTATACCATCGCAGCCGGCGTTCGGGGAGAAGCGCCGGTTCCGGTGACAGACTCCTTTGGTAACAAGCGTCTCGCGATGGCCCAAGTCGACGTCGATGAGGAAACCCTGAAGAAAATTGCCGACGTCACGGGCGGAAAATTCTTTCGCGCGACCGATTCTGATTCGCTTAAGAACATTTACGCCGAGATCGACCGCCTCGAGAAGACCACGCACAAAATCAATAAGTTCGAGCATCACTCCGAACTTTTTCCCTGGGCCGTGGTGCCCGCTCTCGCCCTCTTCGGATTCGGCTTCGGCCTGCAACAGACGCGCTTTCGTCGTCTCCCGTGATCACTCACTTAAACTTCTAACTCATCCTTTTCATGCAATTCGCTCAACCTCTATGGCTCCTTGCTGGCTTAGCCGCCTGCGCTTTCCTGTTTTGGCGCTATCGCCAGTTCGAGATCCAGCAGCGCAAGACGCTCGTCAGATTCGCCTCGATGCGCCTGCTGGATAAACTCACCGCATCCGTTTCTCCGGCTCGCCGGAAGGCGAAACAGGTGCTCTTTGTTCTAGGCGTATTCTGTTTGTTTGTCGCACTTGCACGACCTCAGGCCGGTTATGAATGGCAAGAAACGCATCGCAAAGGCCTTGAATTGCTTTTCGCGGTTGACACTTCGAAGAGCATGCTCGCCCAGGACGTGAAGCCAGACCGGCTCACGCGTGCCAAGCTCGCGGTGCATGATCTTGTCGATAAGCTCGATGGCGATGCCGTCGGCCTTTTGGCCTTCGCTGGCAACGCCTTTCTTCAATGCCCGGTGACACTCGACTACGATGCCTTCCGGGAATCGCTCGATGCACTGGATACTAAAGTGATCCCGCGCGGCGGCACAGATATCGCAGCAGCGATCCGGGAGGCCGAGGCTGTCTTCAAAACACGGACCGCGGCTGAGAAAATCCTTGTCCTCATTTCCGATGGTGAAGATCTCGGCGGTGAAAGTATCGCCGCCGCGAAAGAAGCAGCGAATAACGGGGTGAAAATCTTCGCGGTCGGCATTGGCAGCACGACGGGTGAACTTGTGCCCATACCGAGTGAAAACGGCGGGACCGACTTTGTCAGGGACACCTCGGGCCAGCTCGTTAAGTCACATCTTGACGAAGCCACGCTCAAGCAGATCGTGGAGGCGACAGGGGGTCTTTATCAACCACTTGGTCAGCAGGGTGAAGGCCTGAATGAGATCTACAAGCAGGGCCTTGCCTCGTTCACTCGACACGACCTGAGCTCCCGCCAAGCCAAAGTGCCTCTCGAGCAGTTTCATTGGGCGTTGCTCGCGGCGTTGGGATGCTTCATGGTGGAAATGCTGATCGGCACACGACGCAGAGTGCGCGAAGCCAAAACCGCCCCTGCGCCTCTGAAAGCGAAACCTGCGTGGGCCCATCGTCCGGCGACCAACGCCGCTGCCGCACTCGGTTTCGCGCTGCTTGTGGCAACAGGGACGACTCGCGGCGCTTTGCCGCAGACCGCTGAGCAGGCGTATCAGCACGGCGATTTCGCGAAGTCACAGAAGGAATATACAGCGGCAGCCGCGAAGGAACCGACGAAGGCCGAACTGCAATTCAATGCCGGTTCGGCCGCTTACAAATCCGGTGACTTAGCGCAGGCGGCCACCGCTTTCCAGAACAGTCTCCACACCGACCACGTACCCGTGCAACAGGGTGCCTATTATAACCTCGGAAACACGCAATTCCGACTCGGGCAAAAGACAGAGAAGAGCAATCCGAAGGAGACCATCGCGACTTGGGAGAAGGCCGTTAGCTCCTACGACGCCGCGCTCCAAATCGAACCTGACGACCTGCAGGCGAAGCACAATCGCGATCTGGTGAAACACCAGATCGAGCAATTGAAGAAGCAGGAGGATCAGAAGAAACAGCAGCAGCAACAGCAGCAGAATCAGAAGAACGATTCTAAGGATCAGAAGAGTGATCCTAAGAACCAGCAGGCTGGTCAGAATGGGCAGGAGCCGAAAGATCAAAAGCAGCCGGATCAAAAGAACGATCCTAAGGACCAACAGGCCGACCAGAATGGGCGGGAGTCGAAGGATCAAAAGCAGCAGGACCAAAGGAACGATCCTAAGAACCAACAGGCCGGCCAGAATGGGCGGGAGTCGAAGGATCAAAAGCAGCAAGACCAGGCGCAGAACAGTCGTCCGGCCCCAACTAAACCCGAGCCGCCAAACTCCACTGACAAGAAGCCTTCAAGAGGTCAGCCGGAAGTAGCGGACGGCCGACGACCTGAGCCGGGCGAATCTGCCAACGTGGTAAGCGGGCGCCGGGAACCCGGGCAAATGACAAAAGACGAAGCGCAGCAACTGCTCGACGCGCTCAAGAACGATGAGGACAAGCTGCCTGCCGCGTCGCCGCGCGGTCGCACCGCGGGTCAACCCGACGATCAACAGCCACCGCTGAAAGACTGGTAAAAACCTATGAACACACACACCGCATTCCAACGCTATCTGATCGGCGGCTTGTGCGCCGCCTCTGTTATGGCGGCGCCTGCCTGGGCGGCGCCGAACCGGATCAGTGCACGGCTCGATAGGCTCACTCTGCCGCTCGGTGAATCCGCGCAACTCGCCATCATCGTCAAAGGTTCGCAGCCCGTGGAACCGAATATCCCGGCTGTGGACGGTCTCGAGATCACCCCGCTCGGACAGCAAAGTTCGATGCAGGTCATCAACGGCGCCGTCTCCGTAGAAGTCAGATACGTCTATCAAGTAACGCCAGATCGCCCCGGGAGTTTCACGATCCCGGCGATCGGGGCATCGGGCGTCGGTAGCACTCAGCCGGTCGCATTCCGGGTGGAGAGGACTTCGGGCGGCCAAAGCGCGGGTGCGTCACGGCCCGGAAGTTCGCCTCTGCCGGCACTGAACTTCGCGCCGCCGCAGGAGGAAGACGCGCCGACGGACGCCAAAAGCCAATCGGCATTCCTCCACGTGGTGCTGCCCAAACGGGAACTTACGGTCGGTGAACTGGTGCCGGTGGAGCTGAAGGCCTGCTTTCCGGCCGGCATGTCAGCCTCGCTGAATGGCCTGCCAATGCTGGCCAGGGGTGCCTTTTCGCTGAATAAGCTCGGCAAGGATCCGGAACAGACCCGTGAGATCATCAACGGTCGGCCCTACAACGTAATAACGTGGTCGTCTGCACTATCAGCGGTTCAAGCGGGCGATTACCCGCTGAATCTCGAGTTGCCGGTGATCGTGCGCGTCCAGGAGAAGGTCAAACGCGGCGGAGGCAATCCGTTCAAAGACTTCTTCGGAGACGAATCGCCATTCGACGATTCGGCCCTTGACGATTTCTTCGGTCAGGTAACCGAGAAACCTCTTGTTTTGCATAGTGACAGCGCGCCTGTGAAGATCCAGCCGTTGCCCGTGCAGGGTCGCACGGCGGATTTCTCCGGAGCGGTCGGGAAGTTTGACCTCAGCGCCGAAGCATCGGTGGCAAAAGCCACGAGCGGCGATCCGATCACCCTGACAATCAAAATCACCGGCCAGGGAAATTTCGACCGCGTAACCACGAACGGTCTAGTCTCCAGCGTAGCCTGGAAAAGCTACAAGCCAAATTCGCGGTTCGAGCCTGCAGATACCGACGGTTTTGCGGGCACGAAAGTCTTCGAACAGACGATCGTCCCGACCCAAAGCGGTTCATCAGTAATCCCTCCGATGAGCTTTAGCTACTTCGATCCTGAGATACGGAGTTACGTAACTAAAACGACGAGCCCGGTCGCGGTCGAGATTGCGCCCGGCAGCACCACTGCTGCAGCGACAAGTCCCACAACCCCATCCATCTCACCGGCGACTGCTGGTTCCGTCAACGGCATGATGACCGACCACCTGGAAATTGGTCGCGCCTCCAGCCTGCACCCGGTAGTGCTGGCGCCGTGGTTTTTGATCGGCAACGCGCTGATGGTGACCGTGACATGCTTCGGCCTGCTCGCCCGACGCTGGCGGCAGAAACGGGCCAACGATCCTGAGCGACTGCGCACTCACGCGGCGCGTGCCGCCGTCCGCGAAGCTGTCGCGGCGATGGACGAGGCAATCAAGAATCGCGATGGGACGGGATTTTTCCAATCGGCAAGGCGGGCCGTGACGGACCGCTTGGCCGAACGATGGCACCTGCCTTCCAGCCGAATCACGCCTGCCGAGATCCGGGCCCGCCTCAATAGCGGTGGAGAAAAATTATGCGCCCTCTTTCAACGCGGCGACGAGGTGGCTTATAGCCACGGAAAGGTCACCGCCACCGAACTTACCCAATGGCGCTCGGATATCGTGCAACAACTTACCGACATCTAGTTCTATGAATTCCAATTCATTTCAGAAAGTAATCTTTGCCACACTCGCCGGCGGGTTCATGCTCGGCAGCGCATTGACCGCAAAGGCGGCTGCCCCGTCACCGGAATCCGCGCCTGCGCTCTCCAACCTCGGCAACGCGCTTGTACGCGAAGGCAAGCCCGGGCCGGCCATTCTCGCCTTCGAGCGTGCGCAACAGCTTGCGCCGCGTGATCCCGCTATTGCGGTAAACCTTCAGGCTGTGCGCGAAGCCGCAGGCCTGGTCGCCCCGCCTGCGGCGTGGTGGCAGTCTGCGGCCCGTTCGCTGACGATGAATGAATGGGCCTGGAGCGGTTCTCTGGCGCTGGCGTTTGTATGTGCAGCGATCTCTTTCAGTCGATTTTTCCCGACGCGCCAGCGCCAGTTGATTAGTGCCCTGAGTGCAACCTGCGCGGTGACCGTTCTGATGGCGGCCGGCGCTCTCTGGGTGCGCTGGCCGGAACTCAGCCGGGCCGTGGTGGTCAACGCCCATGTCACCGCACTCATCGCGCCAGCAGAAAGCGCCGGCTCAGTCTTTCCTCTGGCTGAAGGTGAAATTGTCACCGCGAAAAAAGCGCTCCGCAATTTTGTCCTCGTGCGGACCTCCGACGGTCGCTCTGGCTGGGTTGCGCGGGCGCAAATCGAGCGAGTCATTCCCGCACCGGTTCCAGAACGGGCGAGCTGACCGGCCGCGCCGGGGTAGGCAGATAAACGATGAAGTTCGAGCCCTGCCCCGGCGTGCTTTGCACCTCCGCCCGTCCGCCGTGCGCGTTGACGAAGGCCCGCACCAGGCTTAAGCCTAGTCCGAGTCCACGCTGTGAGCGGCTCTTGTCCGCGCGATAGAGGCGATCCCAAATCTTGGGCGCGTCCTCTTCAGAAATACCGATGCCGGAATCCTGGCAGACGATAACGACGCCGTCGACCTCGGAGTGCGCGGAGATATTCACCTTTCCGCCGGAGGGTGTGTATTTGAGCGCGTTGTCGAGCAAGTTCGCCAGCACTTGTCGGAGTCTGTTGCGATCCCCAAAACAAATCAGTTCGGCCGGCACTTCACACGTTTGAGTGATCGCCTTATCCTCGGCCACCAATTCGAACAACTCAACGATCTCTGCCACCAGCTGAGCGAGTGGAAAGAACTGGCGGTTCAGTCGCATTAAACCGGTCTCCGCCTCCGAAATGTCCATCAGCGTGTTCAGCATCGTGAGCAAGCGCTCGGATTCCTCCATCGAATCGAGCAGCGCATCGCGGTAGACAGCCACATTTTCCGGTCCCTCCAACGCAGTCTCCGCCGTCGAGCGGAATCGGGCCAGCGGCGTTCGCAGGTCATGCGCGACATTATCCAGCGCTTCACGCATCCCGTTGATCAGCGTCCTGTTTTTTTCCAGCATCACATTGAAGAGGTGAGTCAACTCCCCCAGTTCGTCGTGCGCTTTCGGCTCGGGCACCCGTTCCTCCATCCGCCCGGTGGCAATGACCCCTCGAACGGCAACGATTAGCGTCCGAATTGGAGAGAGGGTGCGCCGTGTCAGCCACGCGCCGCCGGCAATCCCCAGCGCAAGTGCCACCAGCATCACCCAAAGCGAGACATCGCGAAATTTTGCGAACAAGGCACCCTGGGCGTCCAGGGTCTTCCCGACTTGCAGCCAATCGCCGTCTGGAAGCCGTTCGGTGGCCACTAGCCACCAGCCGCTATGGCTGCGCGACGGGACCGTCAGCCAGTCGAGCGCTTCGTTCGGGCCCATCCGCTCGAGTTTACTTAAATCGAAGTCCTCGAAGCGCGGTGGAAAGCTGACAAACAAACCGGTCTGTTGCGGTCCGACAACTCGAACGAAGAAGAGTTCACGTCCGCTATAGAGACGCTCCGAAAATCGCCGCATCAATTCCGGAAGACCGCCTTCCAGATACCACGCACGATAGACATCGAACTGAACGCGCACCACCTCCCGATCACGCTCCTGTAAAGCGCGGAAGAGGAACCAGTAGGCCGCTGTGAAGAGCGCGGCTGTCAAGCCGATCAGCACCAGCGCGAACCACAGATGAACCCGAAAGCCGAACGTCCGCGGCTTTCCTTTACTCCAGCTTGAGAGCATAGCCGAAACCCCGCAGCGTATGGATGAGCTTCGGACCTAAATCACCCTCCAGTTTGTTCCGCAGGCGGCAGACCAGTACATCGACGACATTCGTTTTTGGATCGAATGCGTAATCCCAGACGTGCTCCAGGATCATCGTTTTCGACAGGACGCGTCCGGGATTGCGCAGCAGGTATTCGAGCAACGAAAATTCTCGGGCCTGAAGTTCGATCTTTCTGCCGTTTCGTGTCACCTCGCGAGTTAGCAGGTTGAGCGAAAGATCGGAAAAGTTTAGCATCGTTGGCTCGGACGTATGAGTCGCCCGACGGATCAAGGCCTGGACTCGCGCCAGCAATTCCGAAAAGGCGAACGGTTTAGTAAGATAATCGTCACCTCCAGCCTGCAATCCCCGCACGCGATCATCTACGGAGTGCTTGGCGCTTAAGATGATGACCGGCGTGGCGATCCGCGCTTTGCGCCATTGATCGATAACGCTCAGGCCGTCGCATCCTGGGAGCATGATATCGACGACCGCTGCATCATACGCGTTGTTCAGGCCGAAATGCAGACCCTCCTCACCGTCTCCCATTTTGTCCACTGCAAACCCCGCCTGTTTGAGCCCGTTACTCACGAAATCCGCGATTTTGGTGTCGTCTTCGAGAATCAGAATGCGCATAACCGGAGGACAGCGGGGATGATGGTCGATTGAGCATCTGATATAAAGACCAATCGGAAAGATCTTAAGCTCCGAGTTAGCTCAGATGAACAAATTGGCGTTCAACGGAAAAAGCCACAAGAAATGGCGTTTGCCTCTTTTTGAGAGCCTCCTGCCGCTGACTTGGGCACGTGCGTGGTCAAACTTAATGGCCGGCATCTCGCTCGCAGCGCTGAACATCCCGCAGGCCATGGGATACACCAAAATCGCCGGGATGCCGGTCGTCACTGGGTTGTACACGCTTCTGTTGCCCCTGGTCGCTTTTGCTGCCTTTGGTTCGTCGCGTTACCTTGTCGTAGCTGCGGATTCCGCCACTGCGGCTATCCTGGCGGGCGGGCTTGCCGTTAAAGCCGTGGCTGGCAGTGAACAGTACGTGGCGCTGGCTGGCCTGGTTGCTTTGCTAACCGCTTTATTCCTTCTGCTCGCACGATTTTTTCGGCTCGGGTTCCTGGCAGATTTTCTTTCGCGGACACTCCTGGTTGGCTTTCTCACCGGAGTCGGATTCCAGGTCGGCATCGCCGTGCTCGGCGAAATGCTTCGTCTGCCGGTGCGCGGCAAGGAACCTCTGCAGCAACTGTTCGAGGTGTTAAGCCACCTGCGCCAAACGCACCTGCCGACGCTTGGCGTCGCCGCAGCCGTTGTCACCATCGTCCTCCTCTTTCATCGTTTCGCGCCCCGGTTTCCTGGATCACTGATTGCCGTCGTTGCCGCGGTAACCTGCAGCGCGGCGTTCGACTTCGCGGGACATGGAATTCTGACTGTAGGACCGTTCACCGGTGGTTTGCCGCAGCTGAGACTGCCACCGTTGGATATTTCGCTTATCCTCGATCTCGCGCCGGTGGCTGGGGCCTGCTTTGTGATGATACTTGCCCAAAGCTCCGTCACGGCCCGCGCCTATGCCACCAGACATCACCAGACACTGGATACGAACCGCGATTTGCTCGGCCTTTCGGCAGCGAACACCGCAGCGGCCCTTAGCGGCACCTTCGTGGTGAATGGAAGTCCGACGCAGACTGACATGGTGGAGGCTTCAGGTGGCAGCAGCCAACTCGCTCATCTCTCGACTGCAGTTGTGGTGATGCTGGTGTTGCTCTTCCTGACGGGACCTCTGCAATACCTGCCGGTCTGCGTCCTGGGGGCAATCGTCTTTACGATTGCCATTCACCTGGTGGATGTGCGCGGTCTCCGCGACTTGCGGATTGCCAGCCCCGTGGAGTGGAGACTGGCCTTGGTGACGGCAGCCTCCGTGGTGGTCCTTAATGTCGAGCGTGGCATCCTGCTCGCGATCGTCCTCTCCCTCGTCGATCACCTCCGTCACGGCTACCGACCCACCACCGCGATTATGGTGCGCGATGCCACCGATCACTGGAGGATGGAGAAGGTGACACGCGGGACAATGGCTGAGACGGGTCTGGTGGTCTATTGGTTCGGCGCCGACCTTTACTACGCCAATGCCAACCATTTCACAGTCGAGGTCTTGAAGTTGGTGGCCGATTCGCCTGCGCCTATCAAATGGTTGGTGATCGACGCGGGCGCCATTACGGGTGTTGATTACACCGCGGCCGGCATGGTGGCGGATTTGCACCAAAACCTTGCTCATCAACGAACGACGCTCGCCTTCGCCCACGTGACCCCTGATTTCCGGGACGCTCTGGAGCGTTTGGGTCTGACCGCTGTGATTGGTGCGAATCGCCTGTTCGAGACGCTCCGCGATGCTCTCGCCGCTTTCCGTGCAGAAGGCTAGGGGAGAAGCGTGTCGGCGTCGATGGCGTGTTCCCTTGATTTGAGTTATGTGATGTCCAATGTGACGCCTTTTGAGGTTTCCAAGACCATTACTTATTTATTAATTGTTGTTTAGTTTTTCTAATCTCGCCGGGACCTCCCCTGAGGCTGCAAGTCAACCTAACGAGAACGGAGAGCTTAACTTTCCGGCCCCTGAGTCGCATTTCACTATACACGCGTCAAAATTGATGTGATTGTTTTGAGCGAGTTTGAAGGCTGAGCGGCGTTACATTCGACGCTTACTTCTGAGTATTAGCATCGAATGGGATGGTGGTGGCTTTCGAAGTAAATGACTTTGGGATGCAGGATTCGGCAGAGCAATTGAAACTGTATCGCCTCCTTGTGGAGAACAGCCTTGGTCTGATGTGCATCCATGACCTGGACGGAGTCCTGCGTTTTATAAATCCTGCTGCGGCACGATCACTCGGATATACTCCTGAGGAAGGGTTTAGTCCGGAGGACAGTATCGGCCGCAATCTGCGAGATTTTCTGGCACCATCCGTGCGGCACCTTTTCGATGAATACCTGTGCCGCATCCGACGCGAACCGACGAGCAGCGGTCTGATGCGCCTGGTGGCCAGAGATCAAAGCGAGCGCATCTGGTTTTGTCGGAATATTCGATATGACGAACTGGAAGGCGGGGCGGTGGTCCTTGGACACGCGATTGACATCACGGAGCGGATTCGAGCCGAACGCGCCCTGAAGGAAGCCCAATCAGACCTGGAAAAAGCAAATGATGCATTGGCTACCCGGGTTGCCGAGCGCACAGCGGAATTGCGGCGGGCGAATGAACGGCTGCTGGCTGAAATGGAACAGCGCAAGCAGGTCGAAGAGGAACTTTTCCGCGGTCGCAAGTTGGAGTCGCTTGGCGTGATGGCTGGTGGAATTGCCCACGACTTTAACAATTTTCTGACGATCATTTCAGGGAATATCGCTCTGGCAAAAATGTACCTTCAACCTGCAGATTCCGTTTGCGAGGTTCTTGAACAGGCTGCGGTGGCCTGTAAGAGGGCGACGTCGCTGGCTGCGCAGCTCTTAACCTTCGGGAGGGGTGGTGCGCCGGTCCGCAAGCCAACTCCACTTGCCGGAGTTGTGAAGGACGCGGTGGACCTTGCTCGGGCCGGAGCTCACGTCACGATTGACTTAGCGGTCGACGAAGACCTCTGGTCCGCGGAGATCGATATTGAACAAATCAGTCAGGCGGTGCACAACATTTTGCTCAATGCACGACAAGCGATGGCTGAAGGCGGAATCATCGAAGTGGGCGCAGAAAATGTCGTCTTCGAAGCTAATTCCCTCCCGCTGCACACCGGACGGTATGTCAAGATTTCCGTTCGAGATCATGGCTGCGGGATCGCGGCTGACGATTTGCCTCGCATCTTTGATCCGTACTTTACGACAAAACGGAGTGGAAGCGGGCTGGGCCTTGCCACAGTGCACGCTATTGTCGCCAAACATGGGGGTCATATCACGGTCCAATCGGTGCTGGGTCTGGAAACGACGGTCGCCATTTACCTCCCAGCGTGCGCGACTGCGCAACTGCCGGAATCTGCGATTGGTCAAGAGCTGGAAACCGGTTCGGGCCGAATCCTGGTGATGGATGACGAAGAAGCTCTGCGCAACCTGCTGACAGAGATTCTGAAACGACTCGGCTACGAAGTGGAGTGTGCTCGAGAGGGCGCGGAAGCAATCGAGCTGTACCAGAAAGCGAAAGCGTCAGGCCTTAGTTTTGACGTTGTGCTCGTCGATTTGACTGTTCCTGGGGGGATGGGAGGCAAGGAACTGGCGGCCCGCCTAAGGGAAATCGACACCTCGGTGAGATTGATTGTCTCCAGCGGCTACTACCATACCCCCATTATGTCTGAATATCGGAGGTATGGTTTCGATGATGTTATCTCTAAGCCTTGGACGCCTGTCCAGCTGAGTCAAGTCTTGCGGCGCTGCGCGCAACCGCGGCAAGCCGAGGCGCAGGCAGGCCGAACCCCCGCCTGAGCCGGGGCATGCAGCGTGGCCACATGCCAAAGACGACCACCTTACGGCTTGGCCCGAGCTCGTTGGGGTAACGTCTTAGGGCAGGGTGACGCGGGAAGCCCCGGCTCAGGCGGAGCTTCGCCCTCTACCTGCGCCGACCCGCCAATCCGCCGACACGCCCACACGCCCACACGCCGACCCGTTCCCTCCCCTTTCCCTTGCCGACTCGTAATGTAAGAGCAAGGATCCAGTCACTCGACTGAGCGAAGTGTAGAACATTATAACTTAAACTGGCGTCTGTTTTGTCCGTACCATAGAGGTCCATAAGGGAAAACAGCACGGCCTAGAGTCCACAAGAACGCAAAAGTGATGAGACCAGGATCCAAAATATTGGTGAGTTATGCGGGTCGCATGGTTTGGGTTCGGGTGGAAGGAAATGGTTCGTCCGCCAACAGCACGGCTCTCAGAAAGTTTGCCAAGGAGATGATCCATCGCGGTGCGCGCGAGTTCGTCGTCGACCTGGTCAATTGTCAGGGGATGGATTCGACGTTCATGGGTACGCTTGCTGGAATCTCGTTTTGGATTCGGGAACTGGGCGAAGGCTCTTTGTCTGTCGTCAATCTCAACGAGCGAAACGCGGAGTTACTCTCGAATCTCGGTTTGGACCAGCTTTTTCATGTCGGAGTGAGCAATATTGGGAAGGATGGGCAAGCTCTTCCGATTCCGTCGGACGAAAATCGCGCGACTCGAGCAGAGACGATGTTGGAAGCGCACGAGGCCTTGGTGAAGTCGGCTCCCGAGAATATCTCCAAATTTAAGGATGTCATCCAGTTCCTGGAGGAAGAGTTGCGGTCCTCGAAATAGCTTCACGTCAAAAGGGTTAGGGTCCCCTCGCGGCCTCCGGGCTCCGACATCGTTCCGGCGGTCCAGATTTCGGGAGAGGAAACTCTGTGGTGGCCATGGATCGAGGGCGATGTTTTTATTGGGCGAAGATGAAGTCGCTCTTAAAGCCCTCTCTCAACTGGCTACTGGTTTTCGTTCCGGTGGCCGTCGTATTGCGGATCTGGCCCCAATTCGGAAATGAGACGGCCCTGTTCATCTGCTCGTGCCTTGCGGTTGTTCCTCTGGCAGGTTGCATGGGCCGCGCTACCGAGGAACTCGCTGAACATCTGGGCCACGGAATTGGCGGATTACTGAACGCGACTTTCGGCAACGCCGCAGAGTTGATCATCGCATTGGTGGCGCTCTCCAAAGGGCTGACCGGCGTGGTGAAGGCGTCGATCACAGGCTCGATCATCGGCAATATCCTGCTGGTGATGGGAGTTTCGATCCTTGCGGGCGGCATGAGATACCGGGAGCAACGCTTCAATCGAACCGCCGCACGCACTTCAACGACGACACTGACGCTCGCCGCCGTTGCCCTGGCCATTCCTACGGTTTTCCATGTCACCACTGCCGGGCACTCCGGCGGCTGGAGCCAGGCGACGGAGCACAAGCTCTCGCTGGCTATCGCAATCGTACTTTTTGTGACTTACGCCTGCATGCTGGCTTTCGAGTTGATCACTCACAGACAGCTTTACGCCGGAGAACCGGAAAAAAAAATTGAAGGTCAGAAAGAAGCCGCCGGCTGGTCGGTGCCCCGATCGCTGATCGTGCTGGTCGTTGCGACGGCTCTCGTCGCGCTGATGTCCGAGTTTCTAGTCGGCGCGGTCGAAGCTGCCCGAGTCACCCTCGGACTGACCGAAGTCTTTGTCGGGGTCATCGTCATCGCAGTGATCGGCAACGCCGCTGAGCACTCAACCGCAGTACTGATGGCGTTGAAAAACAAAATGGGCCTTAGCGTCTCCATTGCCGTGGGATCGAGCTCGCAGATCGCGCTCTTTGTCGCGCCGGTGCTGGTCTTTTTCTCGTATCTTTTCGGTCGACCAATGGACCTGGAATTTACATTGCCCGAGGTTGTGGCGTTGATCGTCGCCGTGCATTTGATTTTTCAAATCAACGGTGACGGCGAGACGAACTGGCTCGAAGGTGTCCAACTTTTGTCCGTCTATCTGATTCTCGGTATCTTGTTTTTTTACCTGCCAGAAAAAGCGCATGAATGAATCAGGAGCCCCCAGGAGACGGAGAGGGAAGACAGGGGGCAGGAGACATCTCCTTTTATGAAAAAACTGGCGGAAAATCTTTGGGTGCTGCCTTATCCGCTCCGGCTTTTGGGGGCCAATTTTGGGCGCATGGTAACGATCGTGCGCCTGCGTTCTGGCGAACTGGTCATTCACTCTACGGGACCATTCACGCCGGCAGATGTCGCGGGCATCTTGCGCCTGGGCCAACCAGGCTGGCTTCTGGAAGCCATGCTTCAGCACGACACTTTCGCTCAGCAGGGGCGGCGATCGTTTCCCGAAATTCCTTTTCTAGCGCCGGAAGGCTTTAGCGAAGTAGTCGGCTTTCCAACCCAGTCTCTTATACCTGCGCCCGAAGAGTGGGGTGACGAACTCAAGGTTCTGCGAATCGAAGGGAACCCGAGCATGCAGGAGCACGTTTTCTTGCACACTCCCTCGCGCACCTTAATCGTGGCGGACTTGCTTTTTAACTTTGGCCCTTACATCTCCGCCTGGACCCGTTTTTTAGTGATTTGTGGCGTTGGTTTGAAGCACCATCCTGGCATGTCGCGGCGTTTCCGCATGGCCATCAAGGACAAAGCGGCATTTCGGCAATCAGTAAAGACCCTGGCGAACTGGGAGTTTGATCGAATCATCGTCGGGCACGGCGAAATCCTTGAAACCGACGGCAAACGATTGCTGGAGGAAGCGGTGGAAAAACAGTAGTCAGGAGTCGGGAAATACGGGGCTACCGGGCTCAAACAGGACTCTGTCGATAGTGAATGACCTGCGCTCGCTCGAGGGTGACCAAGCCACCACCCATCATTGGCTCCAGATGAGGAAGGAAAGCATCAATCTTTTCCTGCGTATCGACGATCTCAATCACGATCGGCAGATCCGCCGAAAGCCGGAGGATATTTGCCCTATGCATACGACTCGATCTCCCGAAACCGAGAAGACCTCGAAACACCGTGGCGCCTGCTAAATGCATTTCGCGCGCTTTCAAAACGATCGCTTCGTAAAGCGGCAAATGCTTCTGCCGATCATCCTCGCCCATAAAAATCCGGAGCAATAAAGCTTCTTCCGGAACTTCCGGTAGATGGATCTGTTGTCCGGTTCCGCGTGCTTCGGCATCTAAGGTGTTCGGGTACGATTTTGGCATATGAAACGGCTAACAGATATCGGGTTGCAAGCCTGGCCACCTGAGGCCCTTGGATGATTGTCAGGCCAAATTGGAATGAATGCATGAGAAATCCGCGGATCAAATATGGTAATATCAACCCTTTGGTCAGGAGTCATCGGCCTGGCACGCGTGAATATTCTAGAGAGCAACTTCCGCTCGGCGAGTCTCGCTGTTGCAGAGAAGTTGCGGAATGGGAAAGCACTGGCTTCTGGCTCCTTACTGTTGAAGAAAAATTCGTCGCTGATCGAATTTCAGTTGTGCGGCGTCCACGATTCGAATAGTTAATCAACAGGCAATGGAGTTTGCCGCCCCGCGATGGGGAAACCGCCTGACCATATTTCGGGCTAATAACTCCTGTTGGCGCAGTAATGCGTGGACAGGAGTTTTATTATGCTCAGTGAAATTCGGCCCGGTTTGAGAGGTCTAACAACGGTCCCGATCGCCTTTGGATCCTCTTCGGAGAATCGAGCGCCGATGAGAGGCAATTGTTGCGACAATGGTGTTCACCATGAGTAGCCGCATCCTCTTCAATTTGTGTCAAGTCATGGTGGTCCTGGCGTTCGCGCCTCTCACCGCCGGTGTGCTGAGTCGCTTGAAGGAAATGGTGCAGTCCAAAACAGGACCGAGCATTTTCCAGCCGTATCGGGATCTGTGGAAGCTGTTCCACAAGGACGAAATCGTCTCAGAAGAGACTTCGTGGATTTTTCGTTTCACGCCTTACATCGTTTTTGTCACGCCGATCTTTGTTGCGCTGTTAATTCCCGTTTTGACAAGTTACCCTCTTTTCTTCGCCTTTATGGGCGACATGCTGGGGGGCGGCTTTGTCCTCTCGCTCGGGGGATTCTTCGCAGCGCTTGCGGCGGTCGACACGGCCAATCCTTACGGGCCCATGGGTGCGAGCCGCACCAGGATGGTGGGGTTCCTCGCTGAACCGGTGTTCATGATCGTCTTTTTCACCGTTTCCTTTGTTGCCGGCTCAACCATCCCTTACATCGTTCAGGAAAAGTGGGTAACGCCGCCGGCAAATTTCTTCGCCCCTTCGCACGTCCTGCTGGTGCTGGCATTTCTAATGTTAATTCTGGCCGAGGGAGGACGCATTCCGGTCGACAATCCGACCGGTCATTTTGAATTGGCGATGATTGATGAATCCAAGTCGCTAGAATACTCCGGACGAGGCATGGCACTGGTAAAGTGGGGTGGGCAGATGAAACTCTTCGTGCTGATGTGCATTTTTCTGAACGTGCTCCTGATGCCTTGGGGACTGGCGCGCGAACAAACCATCGGCGCGGTGCTCCTGGCCGTTCCGTTGGTGCTATTCAAAGTCTTCTGTTTTTTGCTAGTGTTAGTCTATATCGAGTCCTCTCTCGCGAAGCTTCGTCTTTTTCGCATCACGGAATTTTTGGGCGCGGCTTTCATCACGTCGGTAGCGGCGATGATCGCTCGGGTTTTTCTACCTTGAACGAACAAACCGCAATGAGCGAAACGTCAAATCAATTGCTGGACAATCTCAACGCTCTGGCCGCCGGATTGTTTCTGCTGACCGCGTTCGGAATGGTAGCGATGAGACAGGTCGGAGGTTGCTTGAATCTCTTTATCGTGCAATCCCTGATGCTGGCGGCGTCCGCTGTCCTTTTGGGTCTTCGCCACCAGTCAGAGCATCTCTACGGCGTGGCGCTCGTCAATGTGATCAGCAAGCCGCTGATCGTGCCGTGGCTTTTGCGCAAGACCTCGCCCGCAGAAATCTACACCCGTCGCGAAATCGATCAGACATTGAACATCCCGACTTCCTTGTTGATCGCTTTGGCACTGGCAATCCTGGCCTATTTCCTGGGAATGCCTTTGCTGCATGCCGTGGGCCCGGATTTTCGCGGCCCCAACGTTCCGATCGGCATTGCCGGATTGCTGCTCGGCGCGTTTACGCTCACCGTGCGGCGTGAAGCAGTGCCACTGTTGATCGGCCTTCTGGCAATGGAAAACGGCGCTTTTTTGACTGGCATCTCCATCTCGCGCAATCTCCCGTTGCTGGTTGAACTTGCCATCGCCACGGACGGTTTGATTATCGTCTTCATTATGGGCGTGCTGACGCGCGCCGTCCAAAAACATACCGGCACAACGGCTGTTGGGACATTGGCAAGCTTGAAAGAGGCGGCGCCGGAGCCATCGGCAAACGAGGCAACCCAATGAGCGTCATCGTTATTCTTCTGCTTCCGTTGGCTGCGACGGTGCTTGTCTGCCTCCCCGGCAAGAGTGAGTGGGCCGCGGGCGTGACTGTGGTGTCCTGCCTGACCATATTGCTTTTCGCAGCGCGAGTGGCATGGATGGTCTCAGGGGGCAATTCCGTCACGGCGGCGTTGCCGGTGGGAATGCTCAAATGGATAGCCGTGGACGGGTTAAGCGCGCTGATTCTGCTGTTGATCGCGGCGGTAGGGAGCACCGCGGCAATCTTCTCCGTGGGTTACATGGCGCAGGAAAATCGAGAGCCTAGGAAGCTGCTGCTTTACTATGCGAATTACAACCTTTTCATCTTTTCCATGCTGGCCATTCCGATGATGGCCGAACCGACGTTGGTCTGGATTGTCGTTGAACTGACAACGCTTTGCTCCGCGCTGCTCGTCTCCTTTGAAAACAACTCAGAGGCCCTGGAGGCGGCATGGAAATATGTGGTGCTCTCGCTCATGGGCGCTGCCATGGCATTGTTTGGATTTCTAGTTCTTTTCGCCGCTATGCAGGCAGCGGGCGGCGGCGCCTATACTTGGACAGGATTAGTTGCCGCCGCGCCCTTGATGCCACCGGTATTATTGCAAACCGCGTTCCTGATGATTTTGATTGGTCTCGGAACGAAAGCCGGCCTGGTTCCCATGCATACGTGGCTGCCGGACGCTCACAGCCAGGCGCCCTCACCGGTCTGTGCGCTGCTCTCGGGCGTGGAGACCACAGCGATCCTTTACGTGATTCTGCGTCTGTTTCCCGTGATGAAAGCCGCGCCAAATTCTCATGCCGAAATGTGGGCGCTGGTCCTCGGTCTGATTTCAGTCGGGGTGGCCGCCTTTTTACTGCTTCAAGTGCGCGACTATAAACGGATGTTCGCCTTTTCCACGGTCGAACATATGGGAATTATCTTAGCGGCGATCGGACTCGGTGCGTCGGCGGCGGGTTACGCCGCCATGCAGCAAATGGTTAGTCATTCGATGACCAAGTCGTTTTGCTTTTTCGCCGCTGGCTCTGCCTTGCTGGCAGTGGAAACCCGCGAAATTGCGGCGGTACGCGGACTAATCCGTCGATCTCCTGTCGCCAGTGTTGCGCTTATTTTTGGTGGACTCGGTATTGCGGGAGCGCCACCCCTGGCGGTTTTCTTAAGCGAATTTTCGATTCTGAAGGCGGGTTTAAGCCAGAGACACTATTGGGCGACGGGCCTTCTTGCCTTCTTCATCGTCATCGCATTTTTCGGTGTGATGCTGCACATCAACCGAATGGTTTTTGGCGCGCGGGAAGGGGAAGGCGCTGTGGATAGGAAGGAAGATTCCAGTGGAGAAAACGAACATCGCTTGCCTTTCAGTTGCCGCCTCACGTTGCTTCTGGCGGCTGTGCCAGTGCTGGTCCTCGGCTTTTACATTCCAAAGCCGCTCCAAGATTTGCTAACGCAGGCCGCTGCCGTTTTGACAAAATGAACCGGCCATGAACCACACCGAATTGGAAGAGCAAATTAAGCGACGTTGGCCAGGCAAAGCAGGATGCCATTTCGCTGCGACCGGCTTCGGGTGCGAAGTGAATTGCGACTGCACCGCGCTCAGGGATTTGTGTGGCCGGCTTTTTCTCGAATGGGGATTTAGTTTTGCAGGGTTGATGGTCGAAGAAGGCATCAACGAGTGGCAATTGCGTTACTGTTTTTTCGGAGAAGGCGAAGCTGGGTGGGTTCATGTGCTCGTGAACGCCCCGCTTGATCAGAAGATTTTTCTCAGTATTGTCAAGTTTGTCCATGCGGCGGACTGGCACGAACGGGAGGCCGAGGACTTGTTTGGTCTTAGCTTCGAAGGTCATCCGCGACTCGGCGATTTCGTTCTCCACAATGACACCTGGCAGGAAGGTGTCGAGCCGATGCGCCGTCATTTCGACCCGGAAAAGGCGATGTTGCAGCGCAGACCGGACGCCGGTTGGCGGCCACGACGCATCGTTGAGGAACCGGGAGTGTTTGTTATGCCGATTGGTCCGAAATACTCCGGTGTGACGGAGTCAGTCCTTTTTCTGCTCGAAACCGTCGGGGAAGACGTCGTTCGCTCCGTACCGCGCCTGTTTTACAAATGGCGTGCCGTTGAAAAACTCGCAGAAGGTCAAGCAGTGGATGAAACCTTACTGCTGGCGGAACGATTTGCTGCAACCACCGCCTTTGCGCATGGATTAGCCTTTTGTCAGGCGGTTGAATCTATTTGTGAAGCGGACGTGCCGGCGCGCGCGCGCTTCCTGCGCGTATTTTTGGCCGAACTTGAGCGCCTGCGACAACATTGTGGGGCGATTCAAGAAATTTGCGAATCGACCGCCTTGGTCGTTGCCAACAGTCAGGCCGGAATTCTAGAGGAAGATCTCTTGCGAATATCCGGCGAACTTACTAGCCATCGCTATTTGTTTGGCCTGCTGGCGCCGGGCGGATTGCTATGTGATCTGCCAAATGAGGCCTGCGGTAAAGCACTCGGGCAGTCGCAGCAAACGCTGAAGCACTTAAACGAACTCGAGCAGCGGTTGCGCGTCTCCAGCAGTTTTCTCGACCGCTTGGAAGAAGTCGGCTTCATCGCTCTGCGGGATGCAACTGCTTTTGGTCTGCTCGGTCCGGTCGCGCGCGCCTCGGGACTTGTTCGGGATTTGCGGCGCGCGCAACCCTATTCGGATTATGAACATTTCGAATTCGACGTGCCGAGCGAACAGGAAGGCGATGGTTATGCGCGGTTACGGGTGCTGTTTGCTGAAGCGAGGCAATCGGTGCGCATCATGGAACAGGTGGTTGCCACGTTGGCAGGGGGTTATGTGCATCAACCGCTCCAGCTTCGAGCGGGCGCGGCATTGGGCTGGGTCGAGGCACCGCGTGGTGGCGCATTCCATTGGGTGCGTCTAACTGAAAATGGACGGATCGCACGCTACCGGATTGTTCCGCCTTCTTTTGCCAATTGGCATGGCTTCCACCTCAGCGTCGAAAAATTCGCATTTCAGGACTTTCCGATCATTCTTTCCACCTTCGATTTGTCGGCGGCCGAGAACGACCGGTAGAATAGAGACTATCCTTCTTAAACCTTTTGAATTGAAACACTGATGAGCCAATGGGTCATCAACGGCATTCTTAGGGGAATTAAGACCACGGCCTATCCGAGCAGGGCAGAAGATGCCGCCGGTGTGACACCTGGACTGCCGCAAGGTGGCGCCGTGGAAGCTGCAACAGGGGCGGAACTCGTGGCATGCTGTTCAACCCAAGCGCTCAGCCAGACTAACGGAACTATGTCGGTGGATTATGGGCGGTGTGTTCATTGTTATCGATGCCTGCGCGATGTGGAGCGGCCGCTGGACTGGCAGCGAACTTACGAATGGGCAGTTGTCCGGGCGAGCCAAAACGAATTCGATCCGGCGTTTAAACTTTCCATCCACGTTATCGTGGTGGATGCGGGCGATTGTGGGGCCTGCCTTAACGAAGTTAAGCAACTCAACAATCCCTATTATAACATGCATCGGCTCGGATTTTTCATAACACCTACCCCGCGCCAGGCGGACGTGATGCTAGTCGTTGGGCCGGTCACCGACTCCATGCGGTTTGTCCTGCACAAGATTTACGATGCTATGCCAACGCCCAAACGAGTCGTTGCCGTGGGCGCATGTGCCGTGTCTGGCGGGGTGTTTGCCGGGAGCTTTGTCTGCGCAAAAGGGCTGGCCAGCGTTTTGCCGGTGGACGTCGAAGTGCCGGGGCACCCGGCGCCGCCCTTAGCGATTCTGCACGGACTGCTGGTGGCGGTTGGTCGCAAGAATTCGGCATCGCCCGTGTCACCTCCGGCAGCAGGTGAAACGAATCCGGGGACATCCTGATGGGAACCCAAACGCTGATCTTCATTTTCTTCTCGCTGTGCGGCGTCGGCATCCTGCTCTCGTTAAAGGCACCTGCTTGGCGACAGGGAAATGTCCTGACGTGGGTCGGTGGTCTCGCCGCGATTGCCTTGGCGCTGACGGGGGCAAGAGGACTGCTGGATGGCGGCACGTTCCGACAAACTCTCTGGCCCCTCACGGGATTGACGACTTTGACTTTGGCTCTCGATCGGCTTTCGGCAGTTTTCTTATTCGTCACAGGCTTGGTGCTTTTTTCAGCCTCGATTTTTGCCGGAGGTGAATTGCGGCGCAAATTGAACCGACAGAACGCGGGTGCGTTTACCGCCCTCTTGCTCGCATTATTCGCATCAATTGCCTTGATTTTTATCGCGGCGGACGCGGTGTTATTCGTGTTGGCGTGGGAAGTCATGTCCGTTCTTTCCTACCTGTTGATCGTTCACCATCGCGATCAAGAAAATGGTCAGGCCTCGGCGGGCTATCTTTTGTTGGCCATGGGCGAGGCGGGAACGCTGGCGGCAGCGCTTAGTTTTCTGGTGCTGGCAGTCCACGTGACTTCGGTGGATTTCGCCACCCTCAAATTAGCTGCTTCGGGATTGAGCGGTGCGGAACGCTGGGCCGTCTTTTTGTTGTCATTTTTTGGTTTCGGTGTCAAAGCCGGGCTTGTCCCAGTGAATGGCTGGTTGCCACGCGCATACACCTGCGCGCCGCGGGGGTTTGTCCCAGTGTTGGCGGGCGCAACTTTGAATCTTGGACTGTATGGGATTTTGCGGGTCAATGCTGATCTCATGCCGGCGGTGCAGGTAGGTCCGGGTCTATTGACATTGGTGGTAGGAACGATTTCGGCGCTCCTCGGAATTCTTTACGCGACCACAGATAACGATCTCAAAACAATGCTGGCACACAGCTCCATTGAAAATGCCGGCATCGTGGTAGCCGGGTTTGGCTCGGGCATGGTCTTTGTCGCTACGAATCATCCGGCATTGGCCGCCATGGCGTTCGTTGCCGGGCTCTATCATCTGATCAATCACTCGTTCTACAAGACGCTTTTGTTTTTTGGCGTCGGTGCAGTGGAAACCCAGACCGGCACGCGCGATATGGATCAGTTGGGCGGCATGATTAGGTGGATGCCATTGACTGCTCTTGGCTTCCTCGCTGGCACACTCTGCATCGCCGCGCTGCCGCCCTTCAACGGATTCGTGAGTGAATGGCTTACTTTGCAAACCATGCTGCGTTCCGCGGAACTCTCTTCGACCTTGGCGAAAATCGTTTTTGCCCTGTGTGGCGCGGGACTCGCTCTCACTGCGGCGCTGGCGGTCACCTGTTTCGTGAAGGTGTTTGCGATGAGCTTTTTGGGAATGCGCCGTCTGAAGGACCAGCAAAAAGTGACCGAAGCCAAATCCGCTGCCTTGGTGCCAATGGCCATTCTTGCCACGCTCTGTCTGGCGTTCGGCGTGCTGCCGACCTACATCATTCCAGTCCTGGGTTTGGCGCTAGCCCCGTTAGCCGGGGGTAACGCTGCCGATGCGTTGGTGCCGCCCTTCTTCGCCTCAAACCCCGGGCATCACTCTTTGCCGCCTGCGTTTGCCGCTGAGTTCCATGACCTCGGCGCACAAGTCGGACAAAGCCTTCTGCCTGGACGGGGGCTGGTCGTACTGCATCGCGGCGGTCATGAGAATCCTGTCGTCTTCGCCATGTCCACCTCTTACATGATGGTGGCTCTGATCGTCTTGCTGGTTCTCACTTATCTGATCGTCCGACTCTGGCTGACCCGTCGCCGACAACTCGCGCGGCGCCGCCGCTGGGACGGCGGGGTGATGCGCTTGTGGCCGGAGATGACCTACACGGCGACCGGCTTTTCGAATCCGGTGCGGGTGATTTTCGATGCGGTGTTTCGACCGACCACGGTGGCGGACACCCGTGAGACCGTGGCAGAACATTTCCGGATCGCCATCCGACGCGAAAAAGAACGCGTCCATCTGGTGGAGAAGCTGGTCTTTAAACCAACCAGGGAGGCGGCGTTTTGGTGTGCTGCCTTGTTGGCGGCAATGCACCACGGACGGTTTAACGCCTACGCGGCCTACGCGCTTTTGTCGCTGCTGATTGTTCTTGTGGTGTTTCTGTTGTTCCAAACCTCTTGAAAGCCGATGGCGCGAATTTATATGATCTCGTTTGGATGAGAAGGTACTTTTTGGTGGCGATCGGTGGAGGAATTGGTAGTCTAATGCGGTTTGCGATAGCACAATGGGTGTTCTCGGTGTCGAGGTGGGCACTCCTGCCAATTTTGCTCATTAATGTCAGCGGCTGCTTTGCCATCTCTTTCTTAAACTTCGTTTCGGATCCATCAGGAGACATTTATCTAGGCCCGCGGAGCCGTCTATTCCTCCTCGTTGGTGTTTGCGGCGGCTACACCACCTTCAGCTCTTTCAGCCTGATCTCCTTTGTCGCAGCGCGGCACGGAGCCCTCGCGGACCTTTGGTTGAATATCGGGCTATCGCACATCCTTTGCCTGATCAGCGTCTGGGTCGGAGCTATCGTCGCTGCGCCGTTCCCTCACGCTTCTCGTGCTCTGTTGCGTGCTCTGCGCAGATAAATCCTCTTACGATTATGCTCTTAGCGATCGTGTTGGTATTTTTCGGTGGCGCTGTAGGAAGTATGTGGCGCTATTGGTGGTCCGGTCTGATTGCACAGCGCTTCGGGGAGACTTTCCCTTTCGGAACGCTGGCAGTTAATATCGTGGGTTCTATCCTGATTGGTACTTTTGCGGGTCTGGTGACGCACGTTTCCAACGGCATTATCGCGGCTGCACTTCTGCAATTTCTGGTGGTCGGAATTTGCGGGGGGTTAACCACTTTCTCATCATTTAGCCTGCAAACGTATAGCTTAATCACCGAAGGCAGATGGCTATCGGCATTGTCTAATATTATCTTTTCAACCGGGCTTTCCTTCGGAGGTGTTGCCTTTGGTTGGCAAATCACCCAAGGTGTAAATTCCTAATTCTTTTATCGGCTGAAATGGAACTTCCCAGAGAGGCAACGCTGTTAAGGATATTCCTTGGAGAGTCGGACGAGTTGGAGGGAGAGCCGGTCTTCCGGAAGATCGTGCTGAAAGCTCGCGAGATGAATCTGGCAGGAGCCACCGTCCTGCGTGGTCCTTTGGGTTTCGGAAGATCCACCGATCTGCATACCCGCGCCACTTTCCGTCTTTCAATGGATTCGCCGATTGTCGTCGAGATTGTTGACACGGAGGAAAAGATTCAAGAGTTTCTCGTCGCAGTGGAATCCATTATTGGCGCCGGGCTGATCACCTTGGAAAAAGTGCAAGCTATCTTTTACCGCGGAAAACCGCCGATCGGACGAGGTCGAAAATAGAGCCAGTCGATGCCATTCAAACTTGGCTTAGTAGGGTTTCTGATGTTGTCGCCGGAAGGATTAATGCCGGTAGCGGAAAACATGAGCCCGTTCCATGGTGATAAGGCCGCCCCGCATCATCTTCTCCAATTCCGGCAAGAAGGCCTTGATCTTTTGGGTCTCGTCCACGATCTCCACGACAATTGGTAAATCTAAGGATAGTCGTAAGATATGCGCATTATGGAGGCGAGTCGACCGACCGAAGCCCATCGGGCCACGCAGCACGGTCGCACCGGCGAGATGGAGTTCTCGCGCTCTCAGCACGATTACCCGGTAGAGCGGGCGATTCAGATATTCGTCGGCTTCACCCAGGAATATTCGGAGAAGGGAGCACTCTTCCGGCAGCTCCCTGGTCTTCGGGGCTGGAGACGATTCTCCAGCGGAGGGATTTCTGTTTGGCGGGGCCATACAAAGATGGAAGAATTACCAGAACGGTATCACCGATTTCCGAATAAGAGAAGGCGATTAACGACCTTATTGCCGGATCGTCCTGAGATTCGGCAGTCCGGAAGAACAATGTAGCAAGGGGCGAAACTCCTGGTAGGGTGAGGCTCCGCCCGATTATTTGCAGGGTTCCCAGGGTTGAACCCTGGGGCTAGCTTACCCTGAGGCTTCGATATCTCCTACTGACCGGTGGTTGCCAAAAATCTGGAAAGTGCGCAGCGATACTCCCACTTCCACTGAGCATAGCGCGTGATATCCACAAAAACGCCTACTCCAATTGCAGCAAGTGCGATCCAGGCAACGCCTCGGATGACTTCGGTGGCCAGAGATTGGTTGTGGACGATCATAGATATGAGGAAAAGCAAAATGTATAAAGCGCCGATCTGTGCGGCTTTATCCGGCGATAAGACTAGTTTACTCGGCCTTCTTTCCCAGAACCATTGAGCTCTCTGATATTCATCGCAATTCCCAGCCCCATTCTTTCCTAAATGTTGAAGAAGGAGAGCTTTCGGGGGTAAATCGGGATACAACTTATGAAGATGTCTTTCGTGTTCTCTCAACGGATTCCACATGTTTATTTACCTACTTTTCTGCCGTTGGCTTTCCCCTCATCGTGCGAGCTTCATATCATTCGGAATTTGTTCGCCGCGCGTTATTGTTGATAGAACATCGATTGCGCCCTAATCCGACAACCACTGACTTCTTGTGAATAGAGGATTGAGCGGGGGCGATCCGGACATACTTTGGCATAAAAAGACTCCTGCAGCACACTGAAGGCGTTTGCAGGAGTTATTAGCGCTGAATCAGTCAGCGCGGTTGCCCAGAGTTACGGGAAGGCAAACTCCATTGCCCGAGTTTTAGGTAGCGCCTTTTGCGATGAAGTTCAACCAAAAATCTCTGCGGATCTCAACGGTTGAAATGGCATTGATAAGTTTTTTTGTTTTCGTTTAGCCCAAGCATTAGCTAGAATAAAGAATCTTGGTGGCAATGGAGTTTGCCATTCCGTGTGAACGGGTAATTGCTCGAGTCCGGGCTGATGACTCCTACCAAAACGAAAAACGTCGATCCGGTAGGTAGGACAGAGATGAAACTCCTGATTCTTTCTGACATTCACGGTAACTGGCCGGCTTTGCAATCAATCGTCAACGCCGAATTTGATGCCGATCAAATTCTCTGCCTCGGTGATCTGGTGGACTACGGGCCCGAACCGGCTGCGTGTGTCGCCTGGGCAATGCAAGAACGCAGCAAAGCCCGCTTTATCCAAGGAAACCACGATTGGGGTGTTGCCTTGAGAAAGGATCCGAGAAGTTCCCCTCCATTTCGCCGTTTGACGGTTAGTACGCAAGCATTTTCTATCCAGGCTTTGACCCCGGGGATGCTTCAATTTCTACGGGAGCTGAAGCCCATGGATTCATTCGAAATGCTTGGTAAGCGCTGCGTGGCGTGTCACGCAGCACCGAGCGATCCTTTGTTTCGGTACCTGCGCACCACGCAGAAAGATCTCGAAAATGAAATCAGCGTCGCCGGAACTCCGGATTACCTCTTTTTCGGGCATACGCACTGGCCACTTTTGCAGCGGATCGGCAGAACGACCATCGTTAATCCAGGAAGCGTGGGTCAACCTAAGGATGGTGACATCAGGGCTCCGTATGCCGTCTGCGAAGATGGCAAACTCGAACTGCGCCGCGTTGCCTACCCGATCGAGGCGACTGTGCGAGCTTATGCTCGCACTCCGCTCGCCTCTTCAGATGTAGAAAGCCTGATCGCGGTTCTTCGAACCGGCGGAACTCTGCCTCCAGCTGCCGTGGCCCAATGAGCGATTCGGTGACAATCGGGGATGACGCTGAGTTTAGGGATTTGTGACGATTTTCTGACCCGGGTGGCGGCTGGGAAATGGTGACGTTTTTGGGTGAGGCCAAGAGGGGAGCCCCGACTCAGACGAAGCTTCGCCCTACCTGCGCCGAAGGCGGTGATCCAACCGCCGAGCTGCCTTTGCAAACCGCCGCTTCGATAAAAATTCTGTCATACAAATCTTCCCCATAACTGGTTTGCAATGGTTCACCTTCCATCAGCTTAAAAGTCCGCATCCCGTCGACCTGTCTTTCGGCTCGCAGGAAAATGGCGTTAGGCATAGTTTTGTCGTAAAATCCGTGCGCAAATTCATAGAGGTGCGTAACGAAAAAGACCTTGATCCGCTTTTCCAAAAGGGCGGAGACTATTTGTCTGGCTATCTCCGAACCTTCTCGATCGTTTGTGGCGGCAAAGGATTCGCTAAATAAAAGCATGGAATTCGCCTTCAGGTGATCGACGACCCCGCTCATTCTGCTCAGTTCTTCATCGAATTTTCCGCTCTTCATGGTGGTATCTTCTTCCCGCCTATAGTGGGTGAAAATCCCTTCGCAGACGTTGGCGCAAAAGGATTCAGCCGGCACAAACATGCCGCTTTGCATCATCAATTGGGCCACACCGATGCCGCGCAGAAATGTCGATTTTCCGCCTTGGTTCGCACCAGTGATGAACACGAGGTCTTTATTGTCCGCATTGACCTCGTTGCTGACGATTTTTTGTTCCAGGCTTAAGGCCAGGCAGATGTCGTACAATCCCGCAAAAGAATGTCTCCGTTCGCTGGAAGCAACGGGGAGCGGGAACGACATTGGCGCGCCCTTTTGCTCAAGTTTCGCATCTAAATTCAGACAACCGACATAGAAGGCTAATTCGGTTCGGAGCATGCTGAAGAAACTGAGTATATGATCGGTGGATTGCGCGAGCGCGTTGGCCACCAGGTTGATCCCGCGGTCGTTCAATTCCGAAAGGGCTTTGGCGCCATTTTCATCGCGAGGGTGGAGGTGAAAAGTGTAGGAGCGCGGTCTTTCCTCCAGGATCCGCTCAATCCAATTCTCCTTGCGGTCGTGTGGCTTTCGAAGGGTGTAGTTGATCCCTTTGTTGCCCTCTCCAAGTTCAGCGCTGATCAACACCCCGTCGCGGAATTTCAATTGCCTTAGATGCTTTTGCACGGTGGCAAAATATTCGTCACCCAGCTCTCTTTTGAGCATCGCAAAAAAGACGGTGAAGCCTTCCGATTGAAACTGATCGGCGTGCTCATCGGCGATATTTCTTAGTTCTTTAAGCGCGCCGACAAACATCTGCAACACCTCGATCGACCGATGGAGGATCGTGTCCGGAAAGTCGCGGAGTAAACTCCAATACCCCGTTTTCTCTCTTTCAATCGATGCCACCGCGATATCATAGATATCTCGAACGATGGAAGAATTGTTCAGACAATCCCGAAGAATATCTTGACGATAGAGGACAGTGTCAAGATCGCTTAAACCGGACAAAATCGCTTTCTGGGCAACATCAAATAGCACCGTATCTCCGCATGCCATGGCGTTGAAAAGGGTGTTCAGTTCCAGGTCTTGCGTCAAGACCTCTGCTTGGGCCGGTAATGCTTCCTGCAGATCGAAATCACGATCTCTAGACAAGAGAAAAGCTTTCATGATCTAATGCGCTCTTTCAAAGAAGAGTAGGTCAACTGGTACTTTTCGGCGATGGAGATAGCGTAGGAAAGCCCGTCCGCTGGCCGTCGTTCAATTTTGTAGGTTCGCGAGGCCGGATTTTCGGGCACGACCGTGCTGACCATGCTTACCGTCGCCTCACTGAGAGAGGCCAATTCGTCGATGAACGTCACGCAAACGCATAGTAGATCTAATTGAATGATTTTCTCTAAGACCATCTTACTGAGAAAAACGGCATCTTTGAGAGTAGTGGAGGTAAAACTCTCATTCATAATAACAATACTTCGAGTTGTTACCTGGTTGAGAATTTCGTGGATCCTGAACAGGTCATCCTCAAGTTTTCCCCGCAGATTGGTGATGTTTTCTTCCTTTTCAAAATGGGTAAAGAGCCTGTCGAAAAGGAAGAGTTGGGCATCCCTGCCTGGGACCAGACACCCGATGCTTGCCAGAT
Source organism: Chthoniobacterales bacterium (assembly GCA_035484035.1). Classification (GTDB taxonomy): domain Bacteria; phylum Verrucomicrobiota; class Verrucomicrobiia; order Chthoniobacterales; family JAFAMB01; genus JAFAMB01. The sequence continues at coordinate 18,082 of DATHPI010000233.1, read as the reverse complement.
AATGCAACTGGCCAAAGGTGCGAGCAAAAGTCGTTTTGCCACCCTGGTTGGGACCCGAAACGACAAAGATGCGTTCTTGCTCTTGCAAGTGGAAGTCATTGCAAACCACAGATGAATTTTCACGAAGAAGTTTATCGGCCAGGGCTAAGTCAAAGCATTGACGATCGTAAACTGCCTTTTTAGCGTCTGACAATTTTGGGTAACAGAGGGCCAGCCCGGCTCGTCTGAATTTGTCGACATATTCTAGAAAGGAAACGTAAAACTGAATTTCGCGGTCAAAACGGCCGATCGCGGGATCCAGATAATGTTGGTTGTTGGTGCAATAGCTATCAAGATGGAGAAATATGTCAGGATACAAAAGAGCGACGAAATCCAGGACTTTCTCTTCAACACTGTTCATCCCTAGCGAGGAAGGAAATTTAACAGCGTAGTTTTTCACCGCTCCCTGTTGGAATTTCGCGAAGGTTTCCTCGACATTCGCGCTGTAGTCGGTTTCACCTTCATACTTGCGCACCTTGAAGCCGCCACCTCTGACCAGGATGGAATATCGAACGGTGGCTAAGTCGGTCTTAAGCGCTTTGGTTTCCGTTAGGAGAGACGCGAAGCGTTCGGATTGCGAGTAGTGGATTACATAATCACGGAAGGCGAGAAACCCGGTCGACTGTAAATCAACAAGAGAGAGATCGTGCACCAGGCCGGTAATCGTGTCGCAGTAGATGGCGACGGTATCTAAGAACCAACTGCATTTTTGATATCGATGGTTAAGCTTGGCTGCTTGAGTAAGATGTTCCCGTGCGGATCGCATTTTACGGGCGAACGAGGTGATATGTTTGAAGAGAAGAATGTTTTCAAGGTCCCGGAAGATGGCTTGGCGATAGTAGATGGTGTGGATATCGTGCAAGGAAGTATAAAAGAATGGTTGCAAATTATATTCGTCTTTGCTGGCGGTCAGAGCGTCGATGATTTGATCTAAGTTTAAATCAACAAAGAATTCGGGAGCAGGAGCTGTTTCTTTCGAGATGCTGTCATCATCTCCCAAAGAAAGTATGCTGTGAAAAGTCATGGAGAATTCTTATGCAAGTTGTCGGGGTGAATCATTACGGCCGCGCGAAACCGGGTAAAAAGCGAAGCATTCTCCAGCAAGGGTTCGGGAAAGAAGGCCATACCCGTTTACACTGTCCTTCGAGACAATGATAGGTTGCTGTCTGCTCATATCAAACTACCTCCACAAGTTAAGTGTTAGGTAGGAGTTATTAGCCCCATGCTGAGGCTGTTTGTCTCTTGGTAGAGGAGAAGGCAAACTCCATTGCCCGGCGACACTTTCTTTCGGCTGGGCTGATTTTGCAAGGAAAATATACAGGGGAGTCTGAATAACGCTTTGGTTGGTCCAAAGCCCTGACCAATTCCTCCTCTGTGGCCTCCGTGACCGCTGTGCGATGCTTTTCCCTTCAGGTCGCTGTCTCACGGAAGCCAAGGTGTCCTCACCTCCCAGCCCTTCATCTGGGTGCGAGCCTCAGCCAGGAGTATCCGTGGCCGGGAAGCTTGAGATGGATTTTCCCGTCCGAGATACGCTCATCTTCCCGCTCCTCAAATAGGTAGGCAAAATGGTCGAAGCTGTCCTTCCAGAGGTGGACGGTGACCGTCTCGGGTTTGTCGGAAAGATTGTGAGCAGCCAACACGGCGTGGCCGCCGTCGTCTTCGCAGGCGTGAGCAAAAATAACCTTTGGTCTGTCAGTCTCCAGGATTCGATAGGATCCGGTTCCAAACTCCGGATATTCCTTCCGAGTTCGGATCATCCGTTCCAGGCAGTTCAGAAGAGATTGTGGTTCCCGGCGTAAGTCCCGAACATTCACTTTGCGGTAACTGAATCTACCTTTGCTGACGACCGGGCGACGAAGCTGTTCCTTGGGGGCCGTCGAGAAACCAGCGTTTCGTTCGTTTGACCATTGCATCGGTGTCCGGACGCTGTTTCGCTCCTCAAGTGAAAGATCTTCTCCCATACCAATTTCATCGCCAAACCAGAAAACCGGAGTGCCCGGGATCGTGAAAATAATGCTGTAGGCAAGTAACGTCTGGGCAAGATCTCCATTGAACATCGGAGCGAGTCGTCGTCGAATACCTCGGCCGTAAAGCTGCATTTCCTTCTTTGGGGCAAAGGCTCGCAGGCAATCTTCCCGCTCCGGTTCAGCCAACCGGCTCAAATCAAGCTCGTCATGGTTTCGAAGAAAGTAGGCCCACTGGCATGAAGCCGGAATTTGAGGGAGTGCTCTCAGGCTCCGCAGGATTGGTTCCGGACTTTTCTGAGCGATCGCCAGGAACAAATGAGGGTTCACGTAGAAATTGAGCAACATGTTCATCCGGGTCCCTTCCGGACCGAAGAAGTCTGTCAACTGTTCCGGTGGCACGTTGGCTTCTGCGAGCAAAATAGCGTCACCCGTTTTCCAGCGAAGAAATTCACGGAATTCGTTTAGAAATTCGAATGATTCGTGCGGCTGCTTTTCGACATTGGCTCCTTTTGCCGATATGACAAACGGTGCAGCGTCAACGCGGAAACCCGAAACGCCGAGTGCAGCCCAAAAACCCAAGATCTTCTTAATTTCTTCGCGGACCGCTGGGTTAGCTGTATTCAGATCGGGCTGATAATGATAAAAGCGATGAAAATAGTACGCTTTGGCCAATTTGTCGTATTGCCAGACACTTTTTTCTTTTCCTGGAAACGCGACTTCCTTGCTCGTATCACCGGGAGGGTCAGAGCGCCACACATAGTAGTCGTGATATTTTGGATCTTTCCGACGCGCTCGTTGAAACCAGGGATGCCGGTTGGAGGTGTGATTTACGACCAGGTCGATAATCACCCTGATTCCCCGGTCCCGGGCTTCGTCCATGAAGGCTGCAAAGTCCCCCAGGTCCCCGAGCGCCGGGTCCACCGAGAGATAGTCCATGACATCATATCCGTCGTCTCGATCGGGAGATTTGAAAAAGGGAAGCAGCCAAAGGCAACTGACTCCTAACCCGGCGAGATAGCTGAGGCCTTGACGAAGACCAACAAAGTCGCCAATCCCGTCTCCATTGCTGTCGTTGAAGACATCCACTTCCAAACAATAAATGACGGCATTTTTAAACCAGTGGCTCTGCATCGTTCAACTCTGCCATTTGGCTGAAGCTAGGACAATTCTGTTCTTGGGAACGATGCGCGACTTAGGGAGGGCTCATCGGGTGCGACCCTGATTTATGGATAGGGCATTCGGTGACTACCGGCCGCAGCGCAGGCAAGGGAGCATTTTTTCTGAAAAGGGAATTTCATTCCGAAAAATAAGCCGCAAATTTGGAAACCGGTATCCTTCTTCGTTCGATTTATAGGGAGATAGTCTTTACTCGAAAGAGAGGAACTTATACCGGAAACATTGATACCAGATCCAAAGGAGTCGGCCACTGCCGCCGGTCTGCGTTACGTCTCAGATGAATCTCCGGGAATCATCAGGAAGAGGAGAGGGGAAGGGTTCGCCTTTTTCGATGCCGAAGGAAAACCAGTGAACGGAACAGCCGAATTGCAACGCATTCGGTCATTGGCTATCCCGCCTGCCTGGGAAAACGTCTGGATCTGTTCCCGACCAAATGGTCACTTGCAGGCCACCGGGCTCGACGCAAAAGGGCGAAAACAGTACAAATACCACCCCGACTGGAGGGCGATTCGCGACGAGGCAAAATATGAAAAGGTGATGTCTTTCGCACGGGCGCTCCCCAAGATCCGAAAGCGAGTGGAGGATGATCTGAAGCTTCCGGGGCTTTGCCGAGCGAAAGTCCTCGCGACGGTCGTCAAATTGCTCGAAATTTCTCTAATCCGGATTGGGAACGATGAGTATGTACAGGCCAACGGCTCGTTTGGCTTGACGACGATGCGAAATCGTCATGTCGAGGTACAGGGTTCGACTGTGACCTTTCAATTTCGCGGCAAAAGCGGAAAGAAACATCGGATTGCCGTTTCCGACCGGCGCCTCGCCAACATCGTCCGAAAGTGCCAGGATCTGCCCGGACAACGCCTTTTTGAGTATGCGGAATCAGATGGTAAGATCTCGGAAGTTTGCTCTGAGGACGTCAACGAATATATCCAGGCAATCAGCGGTCAGCCTTTTACCGCCAAGGATTTTCGCACGTGGGCCGGAACAGTTTTGGCGGCCATCGCATTGGGTCAAATGGAAGAAGTGGATAGCAAAGCCGCTGCCAAAAAAAATGTGATAACCGCCGTAGAAGCGGTAGCGCGCATGTTGGGAAACACAGCTGCGATTTGCCGGAAGTGTTATATCCATCCTGCGATCATCACAAAGTACCTGGATGGGAAATTAGCGCGGACGCTCCGAGTGAGGGCGGATTCAGAAATCTCTGACCATCTGCATGAACTGAAACCCGAAGAGGCAGCGGTGTTAGGTCTCTTGCGAGGAGAGTTAGAACGTCGCTCCACATGAACGACGTGATCGGTTTCGACGGGGGGATTGAAGAACTTTTGCCTTCTTCAAGGGCATCCTGCTTTCGAAATTTCGGCGTCAGCTCACCATCGTGCTCGTGCTCGGTTTCTTCACCGGCAGCCGACCGATGACGACGAGCACGAGCACGATCAGGAAAATTCCCGAGTCATATCGGAACAAACTATCCTCGAACGGCCTTAATTATTGTGATGGCCTCTAGCGCGAGCTTGGTGATTTCTTTCCAGGAACTCGATTTGATCAGGTCCTTCGGGGCCAGCCATGAACCGCCAATCGCAGCAATGTTCGGGTTAGCTAGATAGGTCGCCATATTAGAGGCGTTGAGTCCGCCGAGCGGTAAAAATTGAATGCCAAGATGGAGGAAGGGAGCCACGATGGTATTGAGATAAGGCAGGCCGCCGCAAGGCTCTGCCGGGAAAAATTTGAGCAGTTGGCATCCGTGTTCAAGAGCCGCCTCGATATCACTCGGCGTCGCCACGCCGGGAGCAAAGGAGAGGCCGGCTTCGCGGGCCGCCGCGAGGACTCTTGGATTCACCCCGGGAGCGACGCCGAATTGCGCTCCTGAGTCCACGGCCTGCCCCACTTGATCTGGCGTCAAAATCGTTCCAACGCCGGCGATCATCTCGGGCACCTCGGCGCGAACAGCTTTCAAAGCCTCCAGTGCCACCGGGGTGCGGAGGGTCAACTCCATGACGGTGACCCCGCCTGCGACCAATGACTGAGCAACGGGCACCGCCTCTTGGACCCGGTCGAGGATTAAGACAGCAACGATGCCGCACTCAGAAATCTGGCGACGCAGTTCAAGTTTGAACAGGGGCGACATAGGAAAGCCGAAAATTTTACGTGAGTCTCACGGCGTTTGGAATGTTTGCCAGCCTTCGCTCCGACTCGGCTCCTCATCCATTTCCTCGTCTCGCTGCTCTTGCTTCAGGAGAGTAGTTTCAGCGGCCTGCGCAGCTTGTTTGGAATTGATTCCTTCTTCATCGACCAGTGACGGATCAAATGCCTGCGTCTCTTTTCTGGCTGCATTTTCAGCATTTTCATCAGGATACATATAGGTCGAATATCCACCGTTCCCACACTTGCGCGTGTAAATTTTGGGGGAAACTTTGGCGTTCGGCGTTCGGCGTTAAGCGGCGCAGGGAGCGTTCAGCGTGTGCGGTGTTCCAAAGCGTTTGGCGTTCGACCGTTCGACCGCGCTCCACAACAAGAATCGCACGATCATCTCAGCGTCTAAAGTAAATCCGGCCTCCGAGGAGATTCCCGATTTCAAAACGAGTAAGAACACTGAACACCGCGCCACCGCCACCGAACGCCGAACGCCGAACGACCTTTCATTCTCAGCCGACGTGTGTATGCTTCCACAACCCCAGAGAACAGTGAAATATGAACGAAGATTTTAAAGTTAGCCGGGAGCGAATGGTCGAACTACTCAACGAAGATCTGTCTCGGGAGTACCAGGCCATTATCGCCTACACGATTTACAGTCAGACGATCAAAGGTGCGGCTTTTAACAATATCGCAACCGAACTCGAAGGCCATGCTTCGGAAGAACTTAGCCATGCCATTCTCCTTGCTCGACAGATCGATTATTTAAACGGCACGCCCGTCAGTGTCCCCAAAGAAGTCAAAACTTCCGATAAGGCCGAAGAGATGCTCCGGTTTGACCTGGAAAATGAGAGGGAGACGATTCGGAATTATCGAGAAAGGATTCGCCAGGCGGATGCCATGGGTGAATTCGCGCTCGGAGAGGTTCTTCGAAGGATCATTGAGCAGGAACAGGACCACTTGCTCGACTTAGCCGACGCCTTGGGTATCGACGCCCCCAAAATAGATTAGTAATCATTGGGTCCGAAATATTTGCGCTGAGATCCAATCAGCATCATTGAGACGAATAATCTATGATGAACCGTAAGGAATTTCTTCGACCGGCGATTTTCATCGCTCTGCTATTTGCCTTTACCATTTCGTCGGGCTTGGCGAGCGACAATAATGAAGCCAATCATCCCGGTAAAATCACCAAGTCCAAAGCCGAACGGATTGCCTTAGCAAAGATGCCGGGCGGCCGGATCCGAAGCGCGGAGCTGGAGACCGCTCATGGACGGCATTTCTGGTCGGTTTACATCGCGAAGCCGGGGTCGAAGAACGCCAAAGAAATTCGGGTGGATGCTGTCAGCGGTCAAATTCTTGCGGTACAAACCGAAAGACCCGAAGATCAGGCCGAAGAGCCTGCCAAAACCCATTAAGGGATCTTCTGTACCGGCTCCATTGAATTGCCTGTCGCGAAATCAGGAGCCGATACATTAACTGCAGGGTAGAATTTTCACCTATGGATAACGAAGGTTCCGAAAGCCCTTATCGAATACTAGCACGGGAACGCAGCCACGAGGATGCTAGGCAAACGGTTGCCACCAACAGAATGTTGGTTCAAAGTCTCGTCCTCATTAACGGTGGTGCCGCGACCGCCATCCTCGCCTTTTACGGTGCCCATACTGCTTCTGGCTCCGGTAAGTCGGCGGCTCTGCTGGCCATTATCCTTTATTGCCTCGGAGTCTTCACAGCGATTTTCGGTGGCCTCTACGTCAGGCGAACAACTCAGGAGTGGTCTAGTTTCTGGGAACTAAAGTCCTACCCAGAAATGGAAGAGCGGGAAATAGTCATGGAAGCCCATCGACGCCAGGCAATCAGAAGTAAACGCTGGTCCACGGGCTTGCTTGTCGGTAGTGAGGTTTTCTTTCTGATCGCCAGCCTATCTTTGGCGATGGCAATTGCTTAAGTTCTCAGTGTCAGTTTGCCAGTGTCAGTTGCCGGTTCTCAGTGTCAGTCCACCAGTTGCTAAAGATCACCGTTTCGTGTTTTGAGATTTGAGCGAAACTGCGCTGGATCTCAATGGTAAATTCTCAAATCCGACTGGCGCCAGATGAACACACTGCAACTCCCTAAGTCCAACACCGGCAACTGACAACCGACACTGGCAACTTCTTATAGGAAGCTGGCCCTCCGCGTGGTAAAGAAGTGATCTTACCATGAATCCAAACGGAGAATTCCAATCCGACGAAGTCAGTCGTAGATCAACGCTTTATAGCGACCTAAAGCGTTGGCTTGGCTTGATAGTTCTGTTGATCTCGGCGGCGCTCCTGGTGTGGACACTGAAATCAATCCTCCTGCTTTTCGCGGTCGTCTTCCTGCTTGCCATGGTACTTAACCCCATGGTGGCTGCTCTTCAGAAAAGAGGCGTCCATCGTGGTATTGGGGTGGCGTTGCTGGTCCTGGCCTTCGCGGCGGTGTTTGCGTTGGCACTTTATTTTCTGATTCCGCCGCTGCTTACCCAGTTCGATGAGTTAATCCGGCAAACCCCCGAGGCCTGGAGAAAAGTGCAAGGACAGGTACAGCTCTGGGGTCAGCGCTATCCTTCGATTCAGCAGGCTATGCCGGAAGCGGACAAGGTTTTGGACACTGTTGGAGCGCGGGCCGGTGACGTGCTCCATCTTTTGTTTGAATCAAGCTTTCGAATCGTCGGCGGCGTCTTTGGCAGCCTGCTCGCCGTCCTCCTGCTACTGTTCGTACTAATTGACCCGCGGCCGCTGGTGGTCCGGTTTCTCACTCTGGTGCCCGACCATTACCGTGAACCAGCGCGCCGAACGCTTCTTCGTCTAACCCAGCAGATGGCAGCCTGGGCGCGAGGCGTGGTCATTAACGGAACGATCAGTGCCGTGACTACCGGATTGCTCTTAGGATTTATAGGGGTACAGCCGGCGCTGGTGTTTGGTTTTATCGCCTTTCTCGGAGAGTTTGTTCCGATGGTCGGCCCGGTTCTCACCTCGATCCCAGCGCTCTTTGTAGCTTTAAGTATGGGACTCGACAAATTCGGCCTGGCGCTTTTGGCCGTCCTCTTTGTCCAGCAGGTGGAAACCAACGTACTGATCCCCTTTATTTTGGGAAAATCGATGGAATTAAACCCGGTGAGTATTCTTTTTTTTACCCTGGCGATGAGTTCTCTCTTTGGGCTAACCGGAGCGGTCCTCGCCGTTCCCTCAGCAGCGCTCTTCAAAATCGTTATCGATGAATTCTATTTGCGAAACCATCGGGTCAATGAAGATCAGATTCAGACGCAAGCCACGCAGATTGTCCTTGCTGAACGTGATCCAGGAAAATAGCCCGGTGTCCCTATGAAAGGACTTTTTCGATGGTGGCATTTAACGCAGATAGATCGCACGGCTTTGTTAAGTGTGCTGCGAATCCTGCGGCCAAGCTTCGATCGACGTCCGCCTTCATTCCGTAGCCGCTGAGCGCTATCCCCTTAACCGGCGATAGGGCCTGCAGCGCCTGCATCAACGCATATCCGTTGCCATCGGGTAAGCCAATGTCGCTAATCACGACGTCAAATTGATGCTGCTCTCCAGTGTTAAGTGCCTGGCGATAGCTCGAGGCGTTTACGACCTCGTGGCCAGAAAGTTTGAGGAAGCGACTCATGAACTCCAAGGTGTCTTCATGATCGTCCACCAGCAGAATGCGAACAGTTTTACGAGCAACGGGTTTCTCCGGTCGGGAAGGTTTCGCTTCCTGGATCTGCTTGTCTTCAGCTAGCGGCAGAGTGACTGTGAAGGTCGCGCCTTGACCAGGACCAGAGCTCTCCGCCAGAATTTGTCCTTGGTGCGCATCGACAATAGCCCTGGCAATCGCCAACCCGAGACCGAGTCCGCCAAATTCAGGCGGCACCGCAAGATCGCCTTGCTCAAACGGTTGAAAGATTTTTTCCAGCAGGTCTGAGTTGATGCCACGGCCGCTGTCTGTCAGGCAAAGACAAAATTTGTTACCGGCCACCACAGAAGTTCTCAGCGTCAGCGTTCCGCCCGACGGAGTGAATTTGATCGCATTGCTTAATAGGTTCCAGAGTACTTGTTGGAGACGCCCGGCATCTCCAAACAAATGATGGCGTGGAGCTTCGAGGTGCAGCTCCAGCCGCACCTGCTGAGTGTCAATTGCTACTTGGCAGAGCTGGCTCACCGATCGAATTAGTTTGTGGACGTCGATAATTTCGCAGAGCAGGGAGATTTTACCCTTGTTAATCCGAGTGAGGTCGAGCAGATCGTCAATTAATCGCGCTTCCAGCTGCAGGTTGCGGTTGATAACCTGCAAGTCAGAGCGAATTTTTTCTGGCAGTTCGGGATAACGCTCGATAGTGGCAAGAATAGCAAAGATAGGCGTGAGAGGGGTGCGTAACTCATGGCTCAAGATCGCCAGAAATTGGTCTTTGGCCGCGCTGGCCGCGCGCGCGCTCCGGTAAAGGTGCGCATTTTCAAGTCCGATTGAAACCTGCACTGCCACAATGGCCAGGATCCTCTCGGTTCGTTCAGTAAAAACGGCCGGTGAGCGGTGGGCAAAGGCCAGCGCCCCGGCAATTTCACCAATCGAATTGCGGACGCCAAGGACTAGAAAGCTGCGAATTGGCAAATAGGGATTGAGCGGAAACGGACGACTGTTGTCTGCGGTAAGATCGTCGACGCGGACAATCTGCTGGTCCGTTCCGGAAGCGATGAGCTCGTCTGCATTGACGAGGGCGCAATTTTGAAAAGCGATGCCAAGCGGGCCAGCAACGGTTTGACAGGTGAAATTCGCAAGGTTCGGTTGTTTTCGAAAAAAACCGCCACATTCCGCCCCACTCACCTCAACCGTAGCGTCAGTTATCGCCTGGAGGAGATCGGCAAGCTCCAGCTTGCTAGCAACCACACGACTGACTCGCTGCACCGTATCGAGTTCATCGTAGAGTGCGACCACGCCGCGGTTTGTTTCACCGAGTTCGTCATTGATCTTTGCCAGCTCAATACGCTGGGAATTCAGTTCGTCGAGCGTAGCAATGAGTTCTTGATTCTGCTCTGCTAGCTCATCAAGCAGCTGGGCTTGAGACGCGCGACCAATCTCGTTGGCAATCCCTTGCAGATCGAGCGGACTGAGATCCAAGCCCTTCGGCAAATTCTGGACCAACCGCACCGTGGTGCCGCTTGCCGCTGTGTCGATCTGCACTTCATCCATCAGCCGCTTGGCGGCCAGGATGCCCTTGCCCTTTCCGATCGTAGATCGGTAGGTCCCTGCGAGAATCGACGGGAGATCGGTAATCCCGGGACCTTGATCCCGTACGACAGTGACGAAGCTGCGGCTGATCAAGGCGGCTCCGAGTCGACGGCGAGTGATAGAAAATTCAACCTTGGCTTCGCGGGCATAACGAAATGCGTTGCGCGCAATCTCGGAGATGGCCGTCGCAATACGAACCTGCTGTTGGCGGTCGAAGCGCAAAGTGGCGGCAATGGTGCGTGCCCGATTTCGGCAGAGCACCACATCTTGCTCTCGCCGCAGGGCCATCGACATCAGCCGGATGCTTCTTTCGGGGGCCTCGGAGTTCATAAATGATGACGGACAACCATGACGGTGGCGTCGTCGCGTTCTCTTCGAAAATCGCGATAAAGCAATCCGGCGACAAGGCCGGGATGTCGCCGAGTGAGCCCGGGGTAATCGTCTGAAGTCCAGTGAGTCTTGACACCGTCGGAATGCATCACCAGAACGTTTCCCGGCGCCCATGATTGGGTAAACTCACGAATCCGTGGCACACCAGTCCCAAGCGTCCCGTTGTCGCAGCCGAAGCTTTTCGATCCTCCATCGCTAAGGATGCGCATCGAAATATTGCCGACGCCGGCTGCCGTAACCTGCCTTCGCTCCGGACAAAGCTCCACAATGGCTCCGGCAGCGCCGCGCGTCTTGGTAAGCGCTTGGTCGACCAGCTTAAGTGTGGATGCGAGTCCGGTGGTTGGGTGCGCGCGAAAGACGGCTACAGCTTCGCGAGCAGCTTCCCCGGCGAAGGGACCGTGTCCCAAACCATCGACTACCATCGCGCGCAGAACTCCCGTTACTTCGATTACTTCCCAGGCATCTCCACAGACTTCTTCAGATTCAATGGCAACACTGATACCATTGCTCTCAAAAATGCGTGACGAAGTGCAAGGATCAGAAGCGCTCAGATGCGCCCAAACGACGGTTCCGCGTCCCGGCTGACTAAAGACCTCCAACCGATTCGAAAGGCGTTTGATCGAACCAAAGCCGTTACCCGCGGTCCCGGCACTGGAAAAACCGTCGCGAAGGCATTCAGCAATGTGGCGCATTCCCGGGCCGTGATCTAAGGCGAGCAGTTCCAAACTGGAGGAGCCCGGCGTCGCGACCTCATTTACGACAATTTCACCGCCGTTCCCATGTCGAACGAGGTTCTGCGCCATCTCGGTAACGACAATCGCAGCTCTCCCGCAGAAGGTCTCGTCTTCGCTGATGCGCTGGCAAATATTGACTATGCAGCGTCTGGCAAACCCAATCTGGCTTTCTTCGTCGACCGTGATGTGCCGGCTGGAAATCATTGCCGCCTACCTCCAGCGAGTAATCTTAACCCGGGTGCCTTTACCGGGTGTCGATTCGATTTCAAATTCGTTGACGAGACGCTTTGCGCCCCCCAAACCGAGACCCATTCCATTTCCCGAGGTATATCCGTCGCGCAGAGCCAGATTAATATCCGGAATCCCTGGGCCGGAATCCACGAAATGCGCCCGCAAACCCTGCCGAACACCGTTCTGCAGCAGTTCAAGGGTGACTTCACCGCCACCCCCATAGACCAACATGTTACGCGCTAATTCGCTGGCGGCAGTGACAATTTTCGTCTGGTCAACCAGCGAAAGTTTGATCGCTACCGCTTGCCGGCGGACGGCGTGGCGCACCATGACAATATCTGCCGAAGCGGTAACCGCAATAGTTTCAGTCTTCAGCACCGGTATCCTCGTCTAAGTCTGTCATGCCGACGTTGCGGCGCAACATCTCCATCCCTTTTTCCACATCGAGGGCCGTGTGTACGCCGCTCAAGTTGAGCCCGAGCTCAACCAATGTAATGGCTACCGCGGGTTGCATCCCGACGACCACCGTTTGCGCATCCAATACCCGCGCCATTGCCGAAGTGTTGGCCAGCATCCGCCCGATAAAAGAGTCGACGATGTCCAGCGACGAGATATCAATGAGCACGCCTTTAGCGTTGCTTTTCGAAATTTTATTCGTCAGGTCATCTTGCAGAGCTGACGCCAGCTGATCGTGCATGTCGACCTGAATGGTCACCAGCAGGAAGTCTCCCATTTTCAGGATCGGAATCCGCTCCATGATGCTAAGTCAAAAGATTAGTCCTTCGATGCGGGACTCTTCAGGTTCGCCAGGGTTGCGCGCCCGCTTCGTTTCAAGGCAAAACGCAGCGCCTCGGCCATCGTGGCTTTAGTCGTGACAGCGCTGAGGTCGATTTGTAAATGCACCATCGTCTGGGCGATTTGTGGGCGGATTCCTGAAATGATGCAGTCTGCCCCCATCAGTCGCGCGGCGGCGACGGTCTTGAGGAGATGCTGTGCGACCAATGTGTCGACCGTCGGTACTCCAGTGATGTCGATGATCGCTAGCTCGGAGCGGGTATCGACGATAGTCTGCAGCAAAGTCTCCATCACCACACTTGTTCTCGCGCTGTCGAGGGTACCAATCAGCGGCAGAGCAACGATTCCTTCCCAAAGCTGAACAACGGGGGTCGACAGTTCCAGCATTTCCTCCTGCTGGCGCCGAATCACTTCCTCACGGGAACGCTGGTAAACCTCCGTGGTGTAGAGGCCAAGCTTGTCGAGCAAAAGGTCTGCGGTCAGCATGTTGTCAACCAATTCGACCGGATCGTTCTCGCTGGACCTGCGGAGCGCCGAAAAAAGCGATTGCTTCAACGAGAACACGAATGTCGCTGTTTCAGAAGGAGTAAACCCCTGGAGGCTTCGCGAGCGCGAGAAGTCTTCCAGCATCTCCAAGGTCGGCTTATATGCAGGATCTTGAATGTCGCTCAGATTGCCTAACTGCACCGCCTCGGAAAAGACTTGCAAAAAGCGATCCGAGTCAGACCGCAGCTCGGCTTCACTGATGAGGTCAGTTCGCAAATTCTGATCAGCGAGTTGTTGCCGCAGCCATTCCTGAAGAATTTGACCGCGCTGATTGAGAAGGACTTTCGTGATCGAGGCGGTCATTGTTCCGGGGTTGGATTCATTTTATTACCATTGCCGAAGCGTGCCTCGATTACAAATCCTCTATCTCAATACACTTCATCGAGCCTTTGAATGATTCGACAAGCGATTCGCCGTGACGCTGCAGAGGCCGTCCCGCTGATCTGGCAAGCGATCGGTGATCTCGCCTTTGTCTTAACTGGAACGCCCGACGTCCAAGAGACGACTTCGATTTTGATCGACTTTTTCCGGCAAGAGGACAACCGGCTTAGCTATCAAAATGCCCTGATTATGGAAGAAGAAGGTCAGTTGGTTGGGTTGGTCCTTCTCTATGACGGCGCCAAAGCCCGTGAGCTAGATTTACCCCTCGAGCGCGCAGCGGCCTTAAGATCCGGCGATTTCAATTACCGTATCCCTACCGAGGCGGAAGTGTCGGAGTTTTACCTGGATACCCTTAGCGTAATTCCGCGATGCCAAGGACGAGGGTACGGTCGCATTTTGATTGAAGCGGGGTGCGATCGGGCTCGCCAGTCGCAGCATTCGCGCATCGCCCTTCTGGTTGAAGTGGCCAATCCAGCTGCTAAAAGGCTGTACGATCGCCTCGGCTTTCGCGTCGACTACACCAGGCTTCTCACAGGCCATGAGTACTTTCACATGGTGCTCAGTCTGTGAAGCAAGGAGCGGAATGGAGTGGTGGAGTGGTGGAGTGGTGCTGACCCCGTGTGTGCCGCCGACAAAACTTCTGAAAACGCGCGTTCACGCTTATTGCGCCATTACGCAAGACATCGACGCTCCATTACTCCAACACTCCATCACTCCATCACTCCGTTTCTCCATTTCTCCACCGCTCCAATTCTTGCTTGTTCAAGGGGGCGCCTTTGTTGATATAGCCTTATGGAAAGCAAATCTATTCCTCCTCGCCTGCCTATTCCTCTCCGTCAGCTCGGCCGTTCCGGGATCGCCGTTTCGGCGCTTGGACTAGGCTGTATGGGGATGTCTTTCGCTTATGGCCCAACGGATGAAGCCGAATCGCTGCGGGTTCTCAGTCGTTATCTTGAACTCGGCGGCAACTTCCTGGATACGGCGGAAATCTACGGACCGTACACCAATGAAGAACTGCTTGGACGCTTTCTCCGGAATGTTCCTCGGAGCAGCGTGGTGGTGGCGACGAAATTCGGCTTCCGGTTCGACGAGGGCAAAAACCGCACCCTTGATGGTTCGCCGGCGAACCTCCGACGCGCTTGCGACGGGTGTCTCGGGCGGCTCGGGATCGAGGTGATCGACCTGTTTTACCAGCATCGTGTCGACCCCAAGGTGCCTATTGAAGAGACAGTCGGCGCAATGTCTGAACTGGTTACGGTGGGCAAAGTCCGCGCTCTTGGGTTGTCAGAGGCGGACCCCGAAACGTTGCGCCGGGCGGCCAAAGTACATCCCATCGCGGCGTTGCAAAGCGAATATTCGCTCTGGTCCCGCGAGGTCAGTGCCAACGGGGTACTGGCGACCTGCCGTGAGCTTGGGATCAGTTTCGTACCTTACAGTCCGCTCGGTCGCGGTTTCCTAACAGGAGCGATCCAAAAGGTGTCGGATCTGGACCCAACGGATTGGAGGCGCACGAATCCGAGGTTTGCAGAGGAGGCGCTCCAAAATAACCTCAAGCTGGCTGACGCAGTGAAGGAGCTAGCCGGGAAAAAAGGCTGCACTCCGGGTCAATTCGCCTTGGCTTGGGTGTTGGCCCAGGGCAACGACGTGATTCCAATTCCCGGTACGAAGCGAGTGCGCTATTTGGAAGAGAACATGCAAGCTTTAGCAGTGCAGTTGACGGAAAGCGATTTGCAAGAAACTGACGCTCGTTTCCGGCAATTCGCTGTAACCGGAGAACGCTATTCACCCGAGATGATGGCGCTTGTCCCCCGGTAGAAAGGGGCTCGAGACAACCTTTACAGCTGACTAGGGTATCGTATATTCCCTGGCAACCCCCCTTAGATAACCTCTGGTTATACGGCGAGATGACCTTTCCTCACGTTCGAATGCGGGGCTTGCCAGAAACCGATTCCGAACACGCAACTTGGGCCCGGAAGTTATTTTCGGACTAGTCCAGCGCAGATTGCTACTTCGGATTCAAACAACAGTCAGGAGAAAGTAGAATGCCGACAGCAACGCTCGAAATGAATGATCCTAAGACGCGCAATCTTGTGGCCGTTAAACGCAAGTTGCTAATCGATGGAAAATGGGTTGATGCCCAGTCCAGTGAAACCTTTCCAGTTTACAATCCAGCCACCGGCGAAGTGATGGACCAATGCGCCGCCGGAGATAAGGCGGATATTGATCTCGCAGTCAAAGCCGCGCGACGTGCCTTTGAAGGAGGAGCATGGCCGCGCCTGACGCATGGCCAGCGTGGCAAACTGATCTGGAAGCTCGCAGATTTGATCGAGGAACACCTGGAAGAGTTTGCCCAGATCGAGTCCCTTGATAACGGAAAGCCGCTTGCGGTTGCCCGCGTCGCGGATGTGCCTTTGGCCGTCGATCTGTTCCGTTATATGTCGGGCTGGACAACCAAAATCGAAGGACAAACCATTTCCTCCAGCCAGCTTGGTTCTGATTATTTTGCTTATACCCTGCGAGAGCCGGTCGGCGTGGTCGGGCAAATTATTCCGTGGAACTTTCCTCTGCTGATGGCAGCCTGGAAACTGGGTCCGGCTTTGGCCACGGGTTGTACCGTGGTGCTGAAGCCTGCAGAACAGACGCCGCTCTCGGCCCTGCGTCTGGGCGAACTGATCGCGGAAGCCGGCTTTCCTCCGGGCGTGGTCAATATTGTGACCGGTTACGGCGAGACTGCAGGAGCAGCCTTGGCTGCGCATTGGGACGTCGACAAAGTTGCCTTCACGGGCTCGACCGAGGTCGGAAAGCTGGTGGTGCAAGCTGCTGCCGGCAATTTGAAGAAGGTCTCGCTCGAGCTGGGTGGCAAATCTCCCAATATCATTTTTGGGGACGCAGACTTGGAAACGGCTATTCCGGGTGCAGCCAATGCAATCTTTTTCAATCATGGACAGTGCTGCTGCGCCGGCTCACGGCTTTACGTCCACGAGAGAATCTTCGACGAAGTGGTGGAAGGGGTAACGCATCATGCCAAAAACATCAATGTCGCGGATGGTTTCAATCCGGAATCTCAAATGGGGCCGCTGGTTTCCGAGGAGCAATTGAATCGGGTGCTCGGTTACTTGGAAGCCGGAAGGTCTGATGGCGTCAAGACTGTGGTAGGAGGCAACCGAATCGGCGACCGCGGGTATTTTGTGGAACCGACGGTGCTGACTGGGACGCGTCCGGGGATGAAAGTCGTGGACGAAGAAATCTTTGGGCCGGTGGTCTGCGCGATGCCATTTAATGAACTGGAGCAGGTGGCAGCGCAAATGAACCAGACGCCCTACGGTCTGGCTGGTGCCATCTGGACCAAGGACATCGGCAAGGCGCATCGCTTGGCTCGCGCCATGCGAGCCGGAACGGTCTGGATAAACTGTTACAATATCTTCGATGCGGCGCTGCCCTTCGGTGGATATAAACAATCTGGCTGGGGGCGTGAGATGGGTAAGGAAGCGCTTGAGCTCTATACCGAGGTCAAGTCGGTCTGTTTGAAAGTGTAGTCGGCTGCGGAAGCTCGTCGGCGATTTCTGCTGGCGAGCTTCCTCCCCTTGAAGTAGGGCCAGGGAGGAAGGTTGGGGGTCGGTGGGTTCTCGATTACTTAGAGCGCTTACTGGCGTGCGAGTGTGGTGTTGGGCTCCCTCGCAGAACTGACAACGTTGCGAACCAATTTCATGGTTCCGTCGAAATCTTCCACCAGTGCTGTGCAGCTTTCGACCCAGTCACCCGTGTTATAATAGTCAACTGTGCCGATTTTCCGGACGGTCGCACTATGAATATGGCCGCACACTGCGCCATCCGCCGCATACGCACGAGAATAGCGGACAGCTGCTTCTTCGAAGTCGCCAATGAAGTGGAGGACATTCTTCACGCGGCCTTTGACATAGGCGCTCAGCGACCAATCACCAAGTCCAATCAGACGTCTTGCTACATTGACGGTGCCGTTGCATCGCAAAAGCAAACTGTAGCCAATATCACCGATGTGCCCTAGCCAGCCGAGGTTTTGCACCACCGCGTCAAGTTCGTGCCCATGGAACACCAGGATGCGCCTGCCGTCTGCCGTTAGGTGGATCGCGTTCTTCTGAACCGTGATGCTTCCGTAATTGCCGAGGTAGCCGCCCACGTGTTCATCGTGGTTCCCCGGGATGTAAATTATTTCGGTGCCTTTTCGGCCCTTGCGTAGGAGTTTCTGGACGACATCATTGTGTTCCTGCGGCCAGAAATTACGTTGCTTCAACGCGGAAATATCAATAAAATCCCCGACCACGTACAACGTCTCGAAGTCGTTCTCTCGAAGAAAATCAAGCAACGCTTCAGCCTTGCTGTTTTTGTTGCCGAGATGAACATCCGAAATCCAAACCGTTCTCCAGTGCGCAATGCAATTTGTTGGCATTGGCATTTACAGTTGTTCACAATTCA
>DATHPI010000232.1:0-8899 GCA_035484035.1 Chthoniobacterales bacterium | reverse complement strand
TGGCACGGCTTCACCGTCCGGAAATTTGTCTCCCTGCCGTCGGGTATAAACTCCAAACCGACCGGGGCATCATCACCGTTCGAGCCAATGACTTGACGATCCCTTTCCACGCCTTGGATTTCGATTATGCTGGTAAACAGGTGTATGTCTACTTTTGTCTCTGGCAGGACCGTTTAAAATCCCGGGAGCAACTCAGAATTCGGGACTATTGGGATGATCGCCTCGTGGGCCTTGAGTCTGTCCTGTTAGGTGAACGTAATCTTGCACAACAGACTCTCGAGATCGTCGTGTTCGGTTACTCGACGTCTCAGGAAGCCGAAAACGCATTGCGCCGCCAGATGGATGAGTTGATTCAGATTTAAGAACAGCCTTGTGGAGCAGTAGGGAACGAAGCCGATGCCCAACTCGCGCAGCAGCGGCAGGAGCTCGTCCTCCCGATGGCGGGTCCAGAGGAAATATTCAGTCTGCAGCGCGGTGACCGGTTGCACGGCGTGAGCGCGCCGGATTGTGGCGGGGCCGGCCTCGGAAAGGCACACGGTCACCTCGCACGCGCATATTCGTTAAATGCTATGGACCTCGATGGTGAGGTGCGACAGCGAGCGGAACCGCGCCAGCTTCGCTCGGTAGTAATCCGGTCCGCGCACCTGGCACGTGTTGACGGAAACTATCGCCCCGAGGTGCCCCGGACCCAACCGCCAGAGATGAAGGTCGGCGATTTTGTCGCCATCACCCTCGATCGTCTGTCGAAGTTTGTCCGCCATGGGGCGATCCGGGTTCATGTCCAGCAGAATAGCCCCTGTGTCACGGACCAAACCAAACGACCAACTGGCGATTACGCAGGCCCCGCCAATACCCGCGAGTGGGTCCATCCAAAACCATCTGAACTCACGGGCGAGCAGAAGACCGACAATCACCATCACCGACACTGCAGCGTCGGCGATCACATGAATCACTGCGGCGCGCATGTTGTTGTCGCGCTGTGCCCTCGCGGGTGCGGGTGCGTGTTCCTCAAAAACGACAGAATGCTCGTCCCTTCCGATGCGCAGACGGGCTACGAATGAATGAGGCTCTGGGATTTCCTCAACTGATTCCAGATAGCCCCCGCGCTCTGTCATGCTAAATTGCTGGCGTGTCCCCTCTGGCCGCAGGGTTTCGATAACACTTGAGTGTGCAGCGAGCGACGGCCCGGTTTCCGAGTGCAGGCGAAAACGAGGTGGCACTCCATCCTCAAAGATCTCCAAGATTACCACGCCTTCTTGTGTTGTGATGCGGTGTGACTCATCACAATCGTGTCCCTCCAGCGCCAGGCCATGACTGTGCGGATGGCCATGATGATGGTCGCCTCCGCTCAGCAGCCATGCGCTCGCGACATTCACCGCCAGACCCAAACAGGCAATCGGGATGGCCTCGCCAAAATGGATCGACACCGGGCTCAGGATGCGAGAGATCGACTCATAGCCAATCAGGAGAGCGATCATCGCCAGAATGATGGCGCTGGTGAACCCCGCCAGATCACCAAACTTGCCTGTCCCAAACGTGAATCGCGGATCGTCGGCATATTTCCGGGCGTAGGTATAGGCGAGTGCAGCGAGCAACAGAGCTCCCGCATGTGTACTCATATGCATGCCATCCGCGACAAGCGCAATTGAGCCGAACAGCATTCCCCCGATGATTTCGGCAATCATCATGGCGCCGCAGAGCCAGATCACCGCCCATGTCTTGCGCTCACTCCTCTCGTGGCCTGCACCTAGAAAGTTGTGAGAATGCTCAAGCGGCGCTCCGGAACTAATAATATCGCCCATGGTGTGCTCACTTGAGATAGCTTCGAACCACTTCGAGCAGTTGCTCAGCGGCTTCAGTATTAAGTGCGCCCGGATGCTTTTCCGCGTCGACCAGATGCGTATAGACGTGATCCTCAACCACTTCCGCCATCAGTCCTGCTATCGCCCCCCGCACACCGGCGATCAAGTGCATGACCTGTTCACAGCCAGCCTCGCTATCGAGGGCCCGCTCGATAGCCTCGACTTGGCCCCGGACGCGGCGCACCCGTGCAAGGAGTTTTTTCTTTTCACGAATAGTATGCGACATGACTGACTCATAGCATAGCCCCCCTCCCTATTCTAGAGACTTGATAAAATTCAGTCACCGAATTGCGCTCGGCCGCTACTCGAAAAAGGCATGGGCCCGGTGCCGCCCGAATTCATGTATTCGGTAACGCCCGTCGCACGGAAGCTGTAACAACAGACTCGTTTCCAGGCTTCTAAAGGCGAGAGGTGGGTGTCTAGGATGGTTTGTTGCTCTGACGACCTGCTACGGGATTTGCTTCGTCGTTGTCAGCCGGCATCGCCCGCGTGCAATGTTTTCCCATTACGCGTTTGTAATATGAGATTTTACAATTCTACAATGCAGCCATCATGCTGGCCGCCGTTCCGATTGCTTCAAGCCACCACCCGCTTTCGGATATCGATGACCAGTCAGCAAGCAAAAAGCGTAGCTATAAGTCAATCAACCCTATGAAACACAAGCTCTTCAGGCATAACCTAACCGCATTGCTGGCAGTCTGTTTGATTGCATTGGCAAACGCTCGGGCTATGGCCACCGACCTTGCTGGCAGCGTTCAAGGCGCGGGAGAACCGGTCGCCGGTTCCATGGTGACGCTTTTTGCCGCCGGCAGCGGCGCCCCGAAACAGTTGGCACAAAGCAAGACTGACGACAACGGCGCTTTCAAGCTGACAGTGGCTCAGGCCCCGGCAGACAGCATTCTTTATGTGGTCGCCAAGGGTGGCACCCCGAAGGCCGCGGCAAATAAAGGCCCCAACGATGCCATCGGGTTGATGGCGGTGCTCGGCGACTCATTACCCAACAAGGTGACGGTCAACGAGTTCACCACCATTGCATCCGTGTGGACCTCGGCGCAGTTCCTCAAGGGCGACGTGTTGAGCGGAACCGCGCTAGGTTTGCGCATTGCGGCCGGCAACGTGCCCAACTTTGTGAATCTTCAAACGGGCGGCTACGGCGACACGATTCAAGACGCCATCAACAGCACTCAAACTCCCACGATGGCGAACTTTGCCACGCTGGCCAACTTGTTGTCCGGCTGCATCACCCAGGTGACACCCGATGCGTGCAGCCGTCTCTTCGCGGCGGCAACGGATCCGTATGGCAATATGCCGACGGATACGCTGTTGGCTGCCGTGTCCATCGCCCGCCATCCGTGGCATCAGCCCGAGAAAATCTTCGCGTTGTTGAACGATTTCTATCCGGTCCCGCAGGGTAAGAACTTGCGGCCAACGCCCTTCCTGCCTTACCTCACCTGGGCGCCGAGCGCCTGGGTGCTGCCGCTGAAATTCACAGGCGGCGGATTGAGTGCCCCAGGCAAAATGATGGTCGACAGCCAAGGGAACGTTTGGGCGGGCGACAATTTCATCGTCGGCGCCCAAAACCAAGATGCGTTGTGGGCCGGCAACCTTTCCAAGTTCGCGCCGAATGGCAAGGCACTGTCGCCCCAAACCTCTGGGTTTACCGGCGGCGGGGTTGAAGGCATCGGTTTTGGCCTCGCCATTGACGCGCAGGACAACTGCTGGGCGACCACCTACGGCAGTCGAGCGATTGTGAAGTTCGACAAGACCGGCAAACCGCTCTCCCCGCCAGACGGCTATACCTTTGCTGGTAAGCTGGGCAAGATGCAGGGCATCATTGTCGCGCCCAACGGTGATGTCTGGGCGCTCGACATCGAGAACGCCCAAGTCGTCTACCTGCCCAAGGGAGATCCGGACAAGGTGCAATTCTTCTTTGTTAACCATACCAGGGATCCGCTGAATAATCCCGGCCATTTGCTCGCCCCCTTCAGTCTCGTGATTGACCAGCAAAACCGCATCTGGGTCGCAAATGGCGGTGGCGATTGGGTAACCCGGTTCCCGGCCGACGATCCGACCAAGGTGGAGAAATTCAAGACCGGTTATAGCGTCAGCGGGATGGCCGTGGACAGCCAAGGCAACGTCTGGGTTGCCAACCGTCTCGGGAACTCGGTGCGCGGTGGCCTGGTCCTGGCGCACATGCTTTGGGACGCGAAGGTCACGGGCAATCCCGATCCCGTGATGGCGAGCGCCATGTCCACGCAGACCCCGGGCTATTGGGAAGGGGGAAGCGTCGCGGTTTTGCGTCCTGACGGAAGCCAGGCGCCTAGCTCTCCCATCAGCGGCAATGGTTTGGCCGGCCCGTGGGCTGTGGCTGTGGATGGCGACGACAATATCTGGGTCAGCAACTTCGCCAGCGATAAATACGGGATTGTGCAGTTGTGCGGGGCTAATTCTGCGGCCTGGCCGCCGGGCAAGAAGATGGGAGACGCGATTTCGCCTCCCGGCGGTTATGTGGGAGGCGGCTTGCAGATGCAGGTAGATCTCGACATTGATCCGGCCGGGAATATCTGGGTGAGCAACAACTGGCAGAACCTCGAATCAGTCCTCGATCGGAACGCCGAATCCCTGTCCACCCGCGGCGGTGGCCAGGGCGTGGTGGTCTTTTATGGATTGGCCAAGCCGGTGCGCACGCCGCTCATCGGACCGGTGCAGCTGCCGTAAAAATTCAGCTCCCTGGGCCCTATCCGTTTTGCTGGGATACCAGAATTTGCCAGTCCAGAGCAATTCGCGGGATTGGGCGTAGACATCAGATCGGATCTTTACTCCCTGGGCGTAGTGCTCTGAGATCAAAATTGAGGCGTCGTTCTGCGAAGCCATCGCCACGGCAAAGGAGCAGAAGTCGATTTCACTGGCGACACGCGCCGAAGTAACCTACGCCGACTATCGCAGACAAAAAGCGAGCGGGTCAGCAGGACGTGGATTCCGCTTACCTGTTTGTCGGCGATGCAGGGGTGGCCAAAAAGAGAGCAGATCGAACAAGCGGAGTCGCGGAAAGAATAATTCTCCATTCTCCCATGCTTTAGAACAGCTGAGGGCGATCGGCCGTTTTACATTGCTCAGAAATAGGGTAAAGGTAGACCAGTGAGGTCAAAAGGGAGCCAGATTTCGAGAAAGTGAGAGTTCAAAGTGCGCGGGATGTCCCCGTCTCACTCTGGGGATAGCCAATCCAGCATCGGCGCGAGTCGCGGACTCCATACTTTCGTTGACCAACTCCGATCTCGGAGTTTTCGAGAATCAACCCCCGTTAAAATTTTAACACGCTCACGTTCATATCTAACCCTCAACATGCTACAAAGTAGTCCGGCTACGACTCGCCGCAGTGATTCGTCTTCGACAGCCATTGATTTCAATTCCTGGTTAAATCACGCCCGCGCTGGTCGTGACCTTCCACCATCAACAATAGCCGGCGGCAAAGGGGACTTTAACAGCTGGCTCTCTCGTGCTTGGGACGCGATAGCCCCTCTGCCCGAGGCAAGCGATTTGACGTTGATTAAATCCGACGGCCAACCCCAGGTGGCGGTGACCTTTCAAACTGTGGTTACAGTGCTGGGTCTGCAATTCCCGATTTGCCTGCACGATTGCCTTAATTATCGGGTCCCGGAATCTGAAAAGCGGGTTGGTGATTTCTTTGGCTGGGCCCAATCCCAAGTCCGTTACAAAAAGCGCCGATTAAAACAGAAAGTGAATAAGGTCGCGATACGCCTTTCGCAGCTAGTGATTGATTACCCTGGCCTTTTGGCCACGGATATTGAGGGCGCGATTGAAGCACTGAAGAAACCCCTCTCCGGAGAACGGTTTGCCTCCCTGGCCGGTGAAGTTGTTGTTAACCTTAAGAAACTTGGATTCAACCGGCGACTCGCCTCCGGTTTAGATTTGCCTCGTTACCATGAAGCCTTCCCGGAAGCCCGGGCGCGCGGACGCAATTTGTTCGCGATTTTCGGCCCGACGAACAGCGGAAAAACTTATACTGCCTTTCAAAGGTTGGCAAAGGCCAAATCAGGCGTTTACCTGGCTCCTTTGCGATTGATGGCCGCCGAAGCATGGGATAACCTGATGGCTGCCGGCGTCAACTGCTCTTTAATCACCGGAGAAGAGCGCATCATCGACCCGTTAGCTACCCACGTGTGCTCGACCATCGAAATGATGAATCCGAGTACCGAGTACGACGTAGCAGTGATCGATGAGGTGCAGATGATTTCAGATTGCGATCGCGGCTGGGCCTGGACGCAAGCCGTCGTCGGAGTGAACGCGAAGGAGGTTATCATGGCCGGTTCCCCCGACGCGATGGGAATCGTTACGGCCTTAGCTAACTACATGAGTGAACCTCTTGAAATTTCCACCACAGAAAGGCTTTGCCCGCTGACTGTCGCCCCAGTGCCTTTAAGATCTATGGACGATGCGCCAAGCGGCTCAGCCTTTATCTCCTTTTCCCGCCGCAAGGTACTCGAATGGAAACAGCAGATCGGCGAGGACCGATGCGCCGCCGTTTACGGTGCTCTTTCCCCGGAAGTCAGGCGCGAAGAAGCTCGCCGCTTCGCTGATAACGAAGTCGAGTTCGTCTCGGCCACTGACGCGATCGGCCTGGGAGTTAACCTGCCGATCCGCGTCGTTGTTTTCACCACTTTGCGAAAATGGGATGGCACCAAAGACACCGTTTTGTCTCAAGCCCAAATCCGCCAGATCGCCGGGCGGGCCGGACGCTACGGACTGCACGAATCCGGAATCGTAACGGCATTAAATCAGGAAGATCTTAATATCATTTGGGAAGCGATTCACGCGGCTCCGAAGCCGGTAGCCATCATTGCCCCGGTGGCTCCGCACTTGGCGATGGTCGAGTACCTGGCTCAACAATCAGGGCATGAGAGCCTGCTTCCGATTCTTAACCTTTTCACTAAGCTTCCCATCGACCAACATCTCTTCAGTAAAGCTGATCTTTCTTCCATGTGCGAACTTGCCGGGAGTGGATCGCTCGCCGGACTTCCTCTAGAAGCCCAATTCAAGCTTTGCGCGTGTCCCATTAATGGCAGAGACCATCGGCACATGGATGCCTGGACCGCATGGGTCAAAGGCATCAGAGCAAACATCCTTCTAAAGATTCCACCAGGCCATTATTTTCCGGCACTGGAGTCAACCACTTCCGATGAGCTGCTCAAGCAGGCTGAGGCGAGAGTAAAGCTGCTTTCGGCTTACCGCTGGATGCATTATCGATTTGGTGAACTCTTTCCGGACGTCGAAGCGGCCACAAGCGAGTCGGCCCAGATCAACCAGTTTATCGCCAACTCCCTCAAGGAAAAGATCGTTCGCCAGTGTAACCGGTGCGCTAAGCCGCTACCCAGAGGACACCAGCGCGGGATTTGCGATCGCTGCCGCCGCAATAGCAGCCACCACTTCCATGGAAACAACTAGTTTGCTCCTTCCCTTGTCTTCGGCCTTCAAACACCGTATCGAGATTTTTCAAAGCATTTGAGCAACTCGTCGCTAAAGCTCTCTTCTACGGAGGTCGAGGAGGGCATAGCCTCCAGAAGATCACGCTGTTAGTGTGAAATCGCTGAGAACTTTTCGTCGATCGCTCGAAGCCGTCGAGAAAGATCGCGCGCGATGTTCAGAATCACTATCGCATACTGATCAGGATGGTGTTGAAAGAGGCGGTAGAGATCGGTCCCTCTCAGCGCAAAGAGAGAGGTATCTTCGACGGCTCGGACAGAAGCGGAGCGCGCAACGCACTCTATGATTGACATCTCGCCTAGAAAATCTTTTGGCCCTAGAACCGCAAGCACCGTCTCGTGCAATTGAGCTAGATGTTTAACTACTTCCACCCGTCCAGACTGAATGATGAACATACGATTACCAGATTCACCTTCCCTGACAATGATGTTACCAGCATGAAAGCCCATTTCTTGAACGGCGGCTGCAATTTCAGACAATGCGCCGGCGTTAAGCCCGGCAAAGATCGGGATGGTTTCTAGAAAATAGTGACGGGCCTTTGCAGTGATCATGGTTGTTAGGGGGTATTTGTAAAACGCAATAACCAATCAGGACGCAGGAAATGTCAGGCAAAAGAAGGGCGATCTG
The DNA here is from genome assembly GCA_035484035.1 of Chthoniobacterales bacterium. Lineage (GTDB taxonomy): Bacteria > Verrucomicrobiota > Verrucomicrobiia > Chthoniobacterales > JAFAMB01 > JAFAMB01. The sequence goes on along the minus strand of DATHPI010000232.1, from coordinate 908 downwards.
GAAGGGGCATTGGCTGATTTGCATCAGGCTATAGAGCTCAATGCACGATACGGCCTAGCATACAGAAATCGAGGGAATGCCAAGCGAAAGAAAGGCGACCTCGACGGAGCCATCGCTGACTTCAATCGTGCCATTGAACTAGCATTGACAAACCATTGACCACAATCTGAGTAATGCATTACCGTCTCTGATTGATGAATTGTTCCGCCGAACTTAGAGAGTACGGGTCCAAACTCAATCCGAATTATGGCCTGGCCTACAGAAACCTGGGGGAGGCCAAGCGAAAGAAAGGCGACCTCGACGGGGCCGTTTCAGACTTTAATCGTGCCGTCAAACTTGGAGTGATTACCGATTGATCGTAATCCGAAAGGAAATCACTGAACACACTCACTTCTCATTCGAGCTTCGACTTCACCTTAATCGGCAACACATGTGGACAGCTCGCCAGTTCATACCAAGGTATCAGCGATACCTTTGCCCAATGGCGTCGGGTTCCAGCGTGTGGCATCATCGCATCTACACATTGAGAAAGGAAGACCCCATGCCTCGCACGATCAGCCAATTCATCAACGGCCAAAGCGTCACACGCCTTGGCGCCGTCACCAGCCCGGTCTACGATCCGAGCACCGGGCAGGTGCAGGCCAATCTGGAGCACGGTGACGCCGCAATCCTGGCGGAGGTTGTCGCGGTCGCCAAGGCGGCGCAACCCGCCTGGGCCGCGATCAACCCCCAGCGCCGGGCCCGGGTGATATTCAAGTTCAAGTCATTGATCGAAGAGCACAGGCAGGAACTCGTACACCTGATGTCCTCCGAACACGGCAAATTACTGGACGACTCCGACGGCGAGCTGCAGCGCGGCTTGGACGTGGTGGAGTTTGTCTGCGGCGTCCCCCATTTGCAGAAGGGCG
>DATHPI010000231.1:0-29382 GCA_035484035.1 Chthoniobacterales bacterium | reverse complement strand
ATATCGCTCAGCCCGTGCGGATGCTCGGTTTGCGGCTGCAGCTTCATCAGGTCAACGATGTTGACGACCCTCATTTTGAGGGCGGGTAAGTGTTCGCGCATAATGGAAACGGCGGCCAGTGTCTCCAGGGTGGGCACATCTCCACAACAAGCCATGACCACGTCGGGTGCCACGCCCTGGTCGTTGCTGGCCCACTGCCAGATGCCGATCCCCTCTGTGCAGTGTTTGACGGCAGCCTCCATCGTCAGCCACTGCGGCGCAGGGTGTTTACCCGCGACAACAACATTGACGTAATGGCGGCTGCGCAGACAATGGTCCATCACCGATAGCAGACAGTTGGCATCCGGCGGCAAGTAGACCCGCACGACCTCGGCTTTTTTGTTCACCACGTGATCGATGAAGCCGGGATCCTGATGTGTGAAGCCGTTGTGATCCTGGCGCCAAACATGGGAGGCCAGAAGGTAGTTGAGCGAGGCAATCTTCCGACGCCAAGGCAGGGCCGAAGTGACCTTCAACCACTTGGCATGCTGATTGAACATCGAATCGACGATGTGGATGAACGCCTCGTAGCAGTTAAAGAGTCCATGCCGGCCGGTCAGCAAATAACCTTCCAGCCAACCCTCGCATTGATGCTCGCTGAGCATTTCGATCACCCGCCCGGAGGGTGCAAGAAATTCGTCGTTCGCCTCGGTTGCGCCCTCCCATTGCCGTTTGGTCACTTCGAAAAGGGCTTCCAGGCCGTTGGAGAGCGTCTCGTCCGGGCCAAAGACCCGAAAATTCCTCCGCTCGCTGTTCAGCTTCGCCACATCGCGCAAGAAACGCCCGAGCAGGTGCGTGTCGCCCATACCGCTCACCCCAGGCGAGGGCACATCGACCGCGTAGTCGCGGAAATCCGGCATCCGCAGATCGCGAAGTAGCATGCCGCCGTTGGCGTGGGGATTGGCACCCATGCGGCGTTCGCCCGTGGGAGCCAGTTCGGCCAGCTCCGGTTTCAGGCCGCCCCGCTCATCGAAGAGCTCTTCCGGCCGATAGCTCCTGAGCCATTCTTCCAGCAACTTAAGGTGTTCAGGATGGGCCGCCGGATCGGAGAGCGGCACCTGGTGCGAACGAAAGGTACCTTCAATCTGAAGACCATCGACAATTTTCGGACCGGTCCAGCCTTTGGGCGAATGGAGGACGATCATCGGCCAGCGCGGGCGTGCGACATTAGTCCCAAGGCGGGCGTCCCGCTGGATTTGTTGGATCTGTTCAACTGCTATATCAAGCGTCGCGGCCATGGCCTCATGCATCAGTCCAGGGTCGTGACCCTCAACGAAGTAGGGCGTCCATCCGTAACCGCGAAACAATTGCTCCAGTTCCTCGCGGGTAATGCGGGCGAGCAGCGTTGGGTTGGAAATTTTGTAACCGTTCAGATGCAGGATCGGCAGCACTGCGCCGTCCGAGACGGGATTGAGAAACTTATTGGAATGCCACGCCGTAGCCAACGGTCCGGTTTCGGCCTCGCCATCACCGACTACGCAGGCAACCACGAGATCGGGATTGTCAAACACCGCCCCGAACGAATGGCTGAGCGAATAGCCCAACTCGCCACCTTCGTGAATTGAGCCCGGGCACTCCGGCGATGCGTGGCTGGGAATCCCCCCGGGAAACGAAAACTGAATAAAAAGCTTACGGAGCCCAGCCTCATCCTGGCTGATATTGGGATAGATTTCGCTGTAGGTGCCCTCCAGGTAAGTGTTGCTCACCACAGCCGGACCGCCGTGCCCGGGGCCGGAGACGTAAACCATGTCGAGATCGTATTTTTTGATGATCCGGTTCAGGTGAACGTAAATGAAGTTCTGCCCAGGGGTAGTGCCCCAATGCCCCAGGAGCATGTGTTTCACATCCGCCAGCGTCAGGGGCCGCTTCAGCAACGGGTTGTCGTAAAGATAAATCTGGCCGACCGACAGATAGTTGGCGGCGCGCCAATAGGCGTCCATTTTCTGGAGCAATTCCGGAGAAAGAGTTTCTGTCTTCATGGTTCAATATTCTTCGCTCGAGCCGTATCGTCAGATCGTCCCGATAGGCCAAATTCAAAAGTACTCTTTGCGAAGCGTTGCTAATGCTTTTGGGTATGACAAAAGAGCCGAATCCAGGGCCCAGCTTTACCCTTAGCTTCTTCTATCAGATTCAATGCTGGTGCCGCCAAGATCGAGGTCGAGGATGATGCGATGGATCTTGGTTTAAGCCGGCATCGATGGCACCGCCCGAGCGCCCGATCTGCTTCAATGGCAGTCCGGACAGAAGATTTGCTTCGACCTTCTCCAGCGACACGCCCTTGGTCTCGGGAACGAAGATCACGAAAAAAATGATGAAGAGGATGTTCAGGCCGCCATAAAGAAGAAATGTATTACCGTTGCCAAGTCCGGCCAGGAGCGGCAGGAACGTCATACCGACGATGGCGTTAGCGATCCAGTTTGTTGCGGTGCTAAAGGTCACACCGAGGTCGCGCCCCGAAAGCGGATAAATTTCTGAGCAAATCACCCAGATGATCGGCCCGGCGCTCATCGCAAAACCCACGATGAAGATCAGTAAGGCAAAGATGGCGAAATAGCCAAGCGCAGGATGGCTTTGAACTCCCATGTTGAAGAGGGTTCCGACCGCGATCATGGCAGCGCCCATGGTGACAAAACCTGCGTACATGATCGGCTTGCGACCCAGTCTGTCCACAAACCCAATCGCGATGAAGGTCGCAAGGACGTTGGTTACTCCGACGATCACGGTCCCCCACATCTCCGCATTGGTGCTCGCGAATCCTGCGATCTTAAAAATTGTCGGCGCAAAATACATTATGACATTGATACCGGTAAGTTGTTGGATGAGCTGTAGACCAATCCCGAGGCCGATCACGCGGCGGAAATTAGGATTCGTCTTGAGCATCTCAAATCCATTCTTCTTAACCTTTAAGTTCTCTTCGATCTCTTTGACTTGAGCGGCGATCTCGACTTCATCCAGATGCATTCGCTCGAACACGGCGACGGCGCGATCTTTGAAGCCTTTTAAGAAAAGCCAGCGGGGGCTTTCGGGAAGGAAAAACACCCCGACAAACATCAGGGCGGCCGGAATTGAAATCACCCCCAGCATCAGGCGCCAATGGCCGCCTGTCATCCCGTGAAATGTCAAATAGGACGCGAGCCAGGTGTTGCTGAGAAATGCCAAAACGATTCCGATCGTGATCATGAGTTGATACATCGAAATCAGTGCGCCCCGCACCGCTCTCGGCGATACTTCGGAGAGATAAAGCGGCGCGGTGAACGAGGCAACGCCCACACCGACACCCAGAAACAGGCGGGCGAAGATGAGCAGATGCTCAGAAGGTGAAATCGAACAGAGTAGCGAACCAACAACGAAGATCAGAGCGCTGATCAGCATCGTTTTACGGCGACCCAATCGGCTCGAAAGTAACCCGCTGATCAGCGTTCCGATCACCGCTCCCCATAGCAAGGCGCTCACCACGGCGCCTTCGGACCCAATGGAGAGCTTAAATTCGTTCTTCAAAAAAGGGAGTGCGCCGGAAATGACGCCCACGTCTAATCCGAAAAGCAGACCGGCCAGCGCCGCCGTGAAACCGATGAAGTAGATGATGAGCTTTTTGCGTAGCGGGGATACGGGGTCCATAAATTGATGCCCAGGCAGGCATTCTCCTGGTTAGCCTTTTAGAGAAGCATAGCGTTTACGTGAGCTCTCTTCCAAAGCAGAAGATAGGGAGCTGATTGATTCGGCGGACTTCCTTCACCTTAAAAAATACGCCATTGTCAATCAAGGTTTCTTTCGGAATTATGTGCCTCTCCAATTTTCTGCGATCGGACAGACTTGTTAGTCTGGAGAAGGCCACGCACTCGCTCTGCACTTTTCGGCGAGCAAAGAATGGAGGAGTGAACTAACATCGGCCACCGGCTAGAAAATTTGAAGTTTATGGCTAAAAATAAGCGTCTTAAAGGTAAAAGGGATAAGTCCGCGAGCCCGGCCGTGGTACAGGGGCGCTCACGGGAGCAACAGTACGCAGATGGCAAGGCGATCCGGAATACCTGCCTGCGGAAAAGTCACGCCAAGTGGAAGCCGCCAAGGGACCGCGCAGACCCGGTCGAAATCCTGGAAGCTTCCAACAAGGGACGGCTTCCAGAGCTGATTCCGGTCCGCTATGGACGGATGATCCCCTCGCCCTTCGTCTTTTACCGAGGTGCGGCGGCGATCATGGCATCCGATCTGGCGCACACGCCGTCCACGGGAATTCGGGTCCAGGCCTGCGGTGACGCGCATCTGATGAATTTTGGAGCCTTCGCTACGCCAGAACGACGGATGGTGTTCGATATTAACGATTTCGACGAAACGCTCCCGGCCCCGTGGGAATGGGATGTTAAACGATTGGCCACGAGTTTTCTGATCGCCAGTCACAGCAACGGCTTCAGCGAAACCGACGCCTGTAAAACGGTCCTTTCCTGCGTGCGAACCTACCGGGAAAGGCTGGCCGAATTTGCCCAGATGCGCACCATGGAGATCTGGTACGCACGATTGGATCTGGAGAGAATTCTCCCCTCGATCAAGGATCAGGAGGCCAAAGAACGTCTCCAGCGGCGAGTTCAGAAGGCCGAAGCCGACAGCGCGCACGAAGCCGATTTTCCCAAGCTGGTTAGCGTGGAAGACGGAGAGCCGAGAATTCGAGACAATCCTCCCCTGATTTATCACTTAAATGAGCAAGCGGTCCCAGAGTTCGAGACCAGAGTGGCCGACGCTTTTGCGCGTTACCGGGAGTCGCTACCCGACGAGCGCCGGGTCCTGCTCGATCGCTTCCAGAGGAAAGATTTGGCCATGAAGGTTGTTGGTGTAGGGAGTGTGGGCACGTTTTGCGCCGTCATCCTGATGATGGCCGATGTGGATGATCCGCTGTTCCTTCAGGTCAAGGAGGCTGCCCCATCCGTCCTGGAGCCCTACGCGGGTAAGAGCGTTTATGAGAACCACGGACAACGAGTGGTGAATGGTCTGAGGCTGATGCAGTCGGCCAGCGACTTGTTCCTGGGTTGGACCGAAGGCCGCGAGGGTCGTCACTTCTACATCCGCCAACTGCATGACATGAAGATCAAACTTTTGGTCGAGCTTTTTACTCCCAAGTTGATGGTCCAATACGCGGAGTATTGCGGTTGGGCTTTGGCTCGGGCACATGCCCGGGCCGGACAACCCTCCCTGATCGCAGGTTATCTGGGTAAAGGAGATCAGTTCGACGAGGCTCTGAGCGACTTCGCAGTGACCTATGCCGAACAGAACGAAAGGGATTATCATGCTTTGCTAAACGCGGTCCGACAAGGCCGTATCAAAGTGTACACTGAGAGCTAGTGCTTGACCTCATATGCAGCTGGAATGATCGCCTCCATAATATCAACCCTGGATTTGGGATGAAACACTGAAAGATGAGATACCCTCTGACCCTTTTCTCCCGCTCCATGCAACCTCCCATCCGCATCGTCTTTCTTCTTTTCCTGGTTTTGGCTTCCAGCGGCGTCACGGCTCCAGGCCAGCAAGCTTCTGGCTCACCAGCGAAACCAAGTTCAGTGCCCACACCCGTTCCGCTCATCAAAGTACCTTTAGAAGCGCAGTCCACAGTTGCCTCTCTCCAAGAGATCGAAGCGGACGTTTCAAGGGATCAGTCAAGCGCGGACGAAAACGGCCGCACTCTTCTGGAGCTGACCAATGAGATCGATTCCAGAATCGATGACGACACGAAGGTTCTGGAGAGTAGTCCATCTCTTGACGTGCTCTACCGGATGAAGCTTTCCTGGCGAAGTTTTGGGCTGCGCTTGTCGGTTCTAGAAGTCGAGCTGACACGCTATGCCAGCAGCATGGCAGAGCAACTGGCGCGGGTAGATCAGTTGAATAAAAACTGGCAGGCCACGCTGCAATTGGCCAAACAGCCCCAAACGCCTCCGACAGTTTTGCAGAGTGTGCAGAATGTGGTCGATTCCATCGAGCGGACGCGACAGGCGGCTGAATCCGGCCAAGATCATGTTTTGACGCTGCAGAGCAAGCTCTCCACGGAGCAAGCCCGGGTCCGAAGAGCTCTCTCTTCGATCGGACAAGCAGAAAACCGAGCCTTACAGAATATCTTTGTCAGAAACAGTCAACCCATCTGGAGCCTTGAAACGAGTCTGGGCACGGAGTGGCTGAAGCATAGCGACGAGTCGTTTTCCTCCCAATTTAAGACCTCCATTGTGTTCAGTAAACGACTCCCTTTTACCTTCGTAGTCCACGCCCTTTTTGTCGTGCTGGTGGCCGCCGCGCTTCACTGGATGCGCCGCAGAATTCAAAGATTAGCCAAGGAAAAACCGGACCTGCAGCATGCACTGCCAATCCTCGATCTTCCAGTCTCGACTGCCCTGGCGCTTTCGATGCTGCTGGTACCGGTCATCTATGCGCAGGCTCCGCGCTTAATTCTTGCCATCATGGGCGCCCTAACACTCATCCCAGCTGCAATAATTCTTCGACGGCTATTGGATCGTCATTCGTATCCCATCCTCAATGCGATCGTTATCATGTATTTCGCGGGCCAACTCCGCGTTCTTGTGGCGTCTCTCCCGGTGTTGGCCAGGTTCATATTTTTCGGCCAGCTGCTGGGCGCCATCGTTTTCCTGGCCTGGGTGCTTCGGAGCTGGCGCCCACCGCCGGAAACCGCTCAAACCCGTAGCCGCGTTTGGCGAACTATCCGAGCGATTGCCAAAATCGGGCTTGTCATCCTGCCGGCAGCGTTGCTGGCCAATGTTTTCGGGTATGTCAACCTGGGAAATCTTTTGGGAATCATTTTTCTCCGGAGCACTTACATCGCGGCCATGCTCTATACTGCTATTCGGATCCTCGAAGGATTGCTCATTATTGCCCTGGAAGTCCGGCCACTTGGTTCGTTACGGGTCGTTAGCCTGCATCGGGAGATGATTCAACGTCGGACCTGTCGGGTACTGGAGCTTTTGGCTCTTCTATTCTGGCTGAGTATACTCCTGAACTTCTTCGGGTTATTAACCCCACTCATCATGACGGCTGAAGCGGCGCTAGACGCGAACCTGGCATTCGGATCTTTCAACATTACTCCGGGTCACATCCTGGCGTTTGCGGTCGCCGTATGGGCTTCCTTTCTCGTTTCGAAGTTCTTGCGCTTTGTCCTGGAAGAAGATGTCTATCATCATTTGAAGCTCGCCCGCGGCATTCCGTACGCGATCTCCACGATCCTTCATTATCTCGTCCTGCTCTTAGGCTTTTTCATCGCCTTGGGTGCGCTCGGAATTGATCTGACCAAGGTGACCCTCCTGGCTGGGGCATTTACCGTGGGTATCGGATTCGGATTGCAAAATGTGATCAACAATTTTGTTTCCGGCCTGATTCTCCTTTTTGAACGTCCGATTAAGGTCGGAGATGTTATCGAGGCAGGTGGCAATGTGGGCGAGGTCAGCCGGATCGGCATCCGGGCCAGCATCATTCGCACCGCGGATGGTTCGGAAGTCATCGTCCCGAACGGATCGCTGATCTCGAGTCAGGTGACTAACTGGACTTTTTCGGATCGCCAGCGCGCGATCGAAATCTCCGTCAACGTCGCCGGGGGCGCCGATCCTCAACGTGTAGTTGAACTGTTGAAAAGGACTGCCACTGCCGAATCTGGAGTTTCTAAAGAGCCATTGCCACAAGTCTATGTCACCAACTTCACCGCCGGTGCGGTCACCTTTCAACTACGCGCATGGACTGACCGCCACCAGGATTGGACCCAGTTGCGAAGCGATCTTGCGGTCGCCGCGAACGAGGCCTTGGCTCGCGAGAAAATTGCGATAGCGTGAGGCAGGAGCCAGGAGCCAGAATTCAGAATTCAGAATTTAGGAGTCAGGAGCCAGCAACCAGCAAGACCCTCGCGGTCCTTCCTGCTCCATCACTCCAACACTCCAACAACTCCTGAACTCCTGAACTCCTGAACTCCTGTCTCCTGTCTACTGACTCGTGTACCGATACGGCCTATTCTTCTGGTAGAGGCCGAGTTCTGTTCTCAACGCTTCCGCCAGAGCCGTCTTATTCTGGTCCGTAGCCAATTGCCAACTCCGTTCCCCCGTTTCTATTGCTTCCGAAAATTTCCCATTTTGAGCGTAAGCGGCTGCCAGTATCTGGAGAATCGCCGGAGGTTGTTGTGGGCCATCCATGCTTTGGGATTTCTTTCAATCGTGGTTTGCCAAAGAGTTTCGATGTTAGTGTACATGGCACTCTGGCGCCAGGTGAGGATCGCCAGCGAAGTTACCAATGCTAAGCACCACAGATAACCAATTGGTCGACCTCGATGTCGCCCGAGTTTGAGCAGCAAGGCTATTCCTGCTGCCGCGAGGGTAATAATCCCCAGGCTTGCAAGGTACTGGAAATGGTCCGCCACCAGCGAATAGCGGAACGGATACACATTTAAAAAGCCCAGGACCGGGAAAAGCGTTACGATAAAAAAGAGCACTCCGGCCAAGGGCGCCCGCCACCGTCGGCTCAGCCGGATCAAAACGATCAGGAGCAAGAACGCTGCCGCCGGGTAAAGATATTGCCACCCGACAGTCTGGCTGATCGACCATCGAGGATAAACGAAGATCAAGTCGAGGGGCCAGATCAGTTTGCCCAAGTAAAACCAGATTACCCGCCCGGCGATCAGGAACCGCTCGATGATAGTGTAATTGAAATCGGCTCCTTGGGCGCCGACGAGGCTTCGCTCTATCCAGGCAGTAAACACCCCCGCAGCCGTCCCCAGCAGAAAGAAGGGAATCAGCGGCCAAACGTCCCGCTTCCACGACAACTTGCCACGCTCCCACCAGAAAATAATCAAGATCGCGAGAGGCAAGGTGGCAATGACGGTTTTCGACATCAAGCCGAAGAGAAAAAGAGCCAGAGCGACGGCATAGGATCCCTGGGTCCGAGTGCGGTCAAACTTCAGGTAGGCTAGAACCGACCCGAAATAAAACATTCCTGATAATGTGTTCTTAAGTTCGGAGATCCAAGCGACTGATTCCGCTTGCACGGGATGCAGCGCGAAGATGGCAGCCGCAAGCCAGGCGCCCGGTATTTGCAGTTGTCGCAATATCCTGACCAGGAGCAAGGCTGAAGCGCAGTGGAGCAAGATACTTAGCAAATGATAACCGGCAGGCCAACTATCCCAGAGTTGGTGTTCCACCCAAAACAGAGTGTGCACCAACGGATAGTACTGCTGGGTAGCGCCGGGCTGAGTCCATATTCGCCCTAACCCCTGCAGAGAGCGCAGTTCCGGTTTGGTGAGGTGGGCATCGTCATCCCAGATCGGGGTTCCATTCCAGACCGGCAGATAGGCCAAGAGCGTGACGATCACCAAGAGCAAGCTCAATAGCCAATCCCGACGCCACAGCCCTGCTGGCTGATTGGAACCAAATTTGAATTTAATGGAGTGGTCCATTTCTTTCTTTTTGGTGCTACACCATGCAGGCTGGACCAATTTTCGAAAGGGTCGATGAACCGCTCTTTCCCATACCCAAAGTAAACGGTAATGCGTCGAAAAGGGTATGGGAAACTATTCTCGCGTGATCCGATAGTCGGGTGTCGAGATGAACGATTCTCTTTTGGGGTCAGGCATGTTTCGGGGCAATGGGAACGCCATCTGGAAATCATGAGCAGTGAAACCCTAACCAATACAGGCGCGATTGTCTCGGTACGGGGAAGTGTCGTCGACGTTCATTTCGAGAAGAACCTGCCTCCTATCAATTCATTGCTCCGGGTCGGCCATGACGGGGAAATGGTCATTGAGGTATGGGCGCAATTGAACGCGTGGACAATACGAGGAATTGCCTTGACTCCCACCCAAGGCCTCGCACGCGGGATGGCGGTGACGGACACCGGCGGCCCTTTGAAAGCCCCGGTGGGGAAAGGAATTCTTTCCCGCATGTTCAACGTGTTTGGCAACGTCATTGACCGGGGTGAACCGCTCACCGATGTCGACTGGCGGTCGGTGCATCGAAAGCCCCCTGCCCTCGCCGAGCGGTCAACAAAATCCGAAATTTTTGAAACGGGTATCAAGGCTATTGACGTGCTGGTGCCGTTGGAACGGGGAGGTAAGGCGGGACTTTTTGGAGGAGCGGGCGTGGGCAAAACTGTGCTGCTGACAGAGATGATCCATAACGTGGTCGGGCATCATCACGGAGTCAGTATTTTTTGCGGGATCGGGGAGCGTTGCCGCGAGGGCCAGGAGCTTTACCACGATATGAAGGAAGCCGGCGTGCTGTCTAACATGGTAATGATTTTCGGGCAAATGAATGAGCCGCCAGGCAGTCGCTTCCGGGTGGGAAATGCCGCGCTGACAATGGCCGAATATTTTCGGGACGACGAACATCGGGACGTCCTGCTGCTGATCGACAATATTTTCCGATTCATTCAAGCGGGTTCGGAGGTATCTGGCCTGATGGGGCAAATGCCTTCCCGTCTCGGCTATCAGCCCACCATGGGAACCGAACTCTCCGGATTGGAGGAGCGCATCGCCAATACCGCAACCGGCGCTATCACCTCCATTCAAGCGGTCTATGTCCCGGCGGACGATTTCACCGACCCGGCAGCGGTGCATACTTTCTCTCATCTTTCCGCCTCCATCGTGCTTTCCCGTGACCGGGCCAGCGAAGGGCTCTTTCCGGCGATCGACGCGCTGCAATCGAGTTCCAAAATGGCCACTCCAGGCATTGCGGGGGAACGGCATTATAACCTGGCGCAAGAGATTCGCCGGACACTGGCCCAGTATGAGGAACTCAAGGATATCATCGCCATGCTGGGGCTTGAGCAACTTTCCTCGGAGGACCGGAAGGTCGTCGCACGCGCTCGCCGACTGGAACGGTTTCTCACTCAACCCTTCTTCGCCACTGAGCAGTTCAGTGGAATCAAAGGAAAGACCGTGAGTCTGAAAGATTCACTGGATGGTTGTGAACGCATTTTGAAAGACGAGTTCCAGGATTTTTCAGAAAGCAGTCTTTATATGATAGGCGCTATCGACGAAGCGAAGCAGCCGATGACGTCCAAACAGGAGGTCGCTCGTGCCCCAATTGCGCATGCAGCTTAAAATCCTTCTGCCCTCTCATGTTTTCAGGGAGATGGACGGCGTGACACGGATTGTCGCCGAAACCCAGCAGGGTTCATTTGGCATCCTGCCACGTCGGGCCGACTGCGTGGCGGCGCTGGCGCCCAGCATTCTGAGCTATGCCACCGAAACAGCGGAAGAGGTCTATGTCGCGATCGACGAAGGAGTCCTGGTGAAGATGGGCGCTCAGGTGCTGGTTTCCGTGCGTCACGCGATCGGAGGCGCTGATCTCGGCCAACTGCGCCAAGCCGTCGAAAGAGAGTTTCTCACTTTGGATGATCAGGAGAAAAGCGCGCGAGCGGCCATGGCGTACTTAGAGAGCGGCCTCCTCCGGCGATTCGTGAAGCTTCATCATGCGTGAAAATTCCGAAACCAGGCTCCCACGGCCCGAAACTGATTTCAGCCGTAAAATTGGCGCGCTGGAAGTCCGAAAGCTGAAAGCGAAGCGTCGCGGTGTGCAGGGCATTTGGTTTGGCTTAGGGATGTTTGGCCTCATCGGATGGACGGTTGCCATTCCGACCCTGCTGGGAGTTTTGCTCGGAGTTTTTTTAGACAAGCACTATCCGGGAATTCATTCCTGGACTTTGTCGTTTCTGATCATCGGGCTGTTCATCGGGTGCTTGAATGCCTGGTATTGGGTCGCCAAAGAGGAAAAAGCCATTCGAGAGGATGAAGACGAAAAAAGATGAATGATGTCATAGCCTTGTCAGTCGTTCTGATGGCGGGAATCTTGATCGGCGGATTCTTCTTCGGAGGTCTTTGGTGGACGATCCAAAACGGCCTGACCTCTAAAAATCCGGCCTTATGGTTTTTTGGCAGCACGCTGCTGCGTCTGAGTGCTGCCTTGGCTGGATTCTATTTCATCGCAGGCAAGGACTGGCGAAAGCTGCTGATCTGCATGCTCGGCTTTCTCATTGCACGTCTCCTGGTGACTCGGCTCACGCGGACGCCTAGGGGAGGAATCGATGCGCCTTAGTTCTGACCAACTTATCTTTTGGCAGCACGGCTTCCTTAAGCTCAATGGAACCATCGTCTATACCTGGGGCCTTATCCTGGTGCTCACATTGGGCGCGAAACTTATCACGCGTCGACTCACCACAGGAAGAAACATTTCGCGTTGGCAATGCGCGTTGGAAATTATCGTCCTCGGCATCAAGAAACAGATTACAGAGGTCGGTCTGAGACAACCGGAGAACTATCTTGGCTTTGTCGGCACCCTTTTCCTGTTCATTGCCACCGCCAATATTTTCACGATTTTCCCTGGATACGAACCCCCGACAGGTTCGCTTTCCACGACTGCGGCTTTGGCTTTCTGCGTGTTTGTCGCTGTGCCCTTTTACGGCATCAAGGAACGAGGGTGGGGTGGCTATCTCAGATCCTATCTGGAACCGACCATCATCATGCTGCCCTTCAATATCATCAGCGAATTTTCACGGACGCTGGCGTTAGCCGTCCGATTGTTCGGTAACATGATGAGTGGGACGATGATTCTGGGAATCCTGCTGATTGTCACCCCTTTCCTTTTTCCAGTGGTGATGAGCGCGCTGGGCCTCCTGACCGGGATGGTCCAAGCCTATATTTTTTCTGTTTTAGCCCTGGTCTACATCGCAGCCGCCATAGGGAGCAAACGCGGGGAAACCGAACCCAAACCCGAATCTTAAACCAAAACCAGCAGGGAAGCCATTATGGACAATAACACTATCATCGCAGCAGCATCGATCATCTCCGCTGGGCTCACTATGGGCATCGGGGCGGTGGGACCAGGAATGGGTCAGGGGCGGGCAGTGGCGGCCGCGTTAGGTGCGCTAGCTCAGCAACCCGATGCCTCTTCAACGATCACCCGAACGTTATTCGTAGGGCTGGCGATGATCGAATCCATGGCGATCTATTGTTTCGTGATTTCGATGATCCTCATTTTCGCCAATCCTTTTTGGAATCACGCCATCACCCAGGTGGCAGGAAAGTAACCATGCTCATCGATTGGTTCACTGTCGGCGCCCAAGCGGTCAATTTCCTCATTCTGGTCTGGCTCTTGAAACGGTTTCTTTACAAGCCTGTGCTCGCAGCTGTCGACGAACGCGAAAAGCGGATCACGGCAGAACTCGAGAATGCGGACCAGAAGAAAGCGGAGGCATTGAAGGAGCAAACCAGTTTCCTGCATCAGAAAGACGAATTCGAGCGACAACGCCTCGCGCTTCTCCTCGAGGCCACGAATTCAGGAAAAAAGGAACGAGACCGACTTCTGGAAGCAGCCCGCACGGACACCGAGAACTTGCGTTCCAAGTCGAAGAAGGCATGGCACGATGAGCTGAACAAGCTGAACCAGAATATTGGAACGCTCGCCGTAGAGGAAGTATTTTCCATCGCTCGAAAGACGCTGGCAGACTTAGCGGATACCAGCCTTGAAGAGCGAGTGACGGAAATTTTTATCCGTCGTCTTCACGGAATGAACGGAGAGCTAAGAGCAGGCCTGACGCCATCTCTTCATTCCAGGTCAGGGCCCGTCCTGGTGCGCAGTGCCTTCGAGCTTGGCACACCGCAAAAAAAGGCCATCGAGCAGATCGTTGGACCAATCTTCGGTGAAGCAACAGCAATCGACTTTCAGACAAAACCCGATCTAATCAGCGGAATCGAACTCACCGCAAACGGGCAAAAGATCGCTTGGAGCATTGCGGATTACCTAACTTCGTTGAAGAACTCGATGAGAGGGTCTCCGGAGCCCGATTTTATTCCCGCTCCTCTCACTCAAAAGGCCATTCCCGATGCCGCTTGATTCCTTGCTCGCAGCCGTGGACCACGCTTTTGCGGGAATGAAACAGGCGAGACAAGTGTTTGTCCCCTCATTCTCCGCACGCGAAACCGGCATCATCACCACGGTCTCCACGGGCATCGCCACCGTTGTCGGTCTGCCCGGTGTCGGTTTTGAGGAGCTAATTGAATTCCCTGGCGATCTACAGGGAATCGCGTTCAACGTCGATGAAGCGGAAATCGGTGTGGTCTTGCTCGGCGATTATTCTCACCTGCACACCGGCGATGAAGTTCGGCGTACCCGTCGTGTGATGGATGTAGGCGTCGGCGACGAATTACTGGGGCGCGTCATTGACCCGCTTGGCAGACCCCTCGACCAAAAAGGTTCGGTGGACGCACGCCAGCGCCTTCCTATCGAACGTGATGCGAAAGCGATCATGGATCGTGCACCTGTGACGACTCCATTGCAGACCGGCATCAAGGTGATCGACGCTCTGGTCCCGGTCGGAAGGGGGCAACGCGAGCTTATTTTGGGTGACCGGCAGACGGGCAAGACTGCCATCGCCGTCGACTCCATTCTGAACCAGCGCGGCCAGAATGTCCTCTGCATTTACTGCGCAATCGGCCAACGTGCTTCTGCGGTGGCTAAAGTGATCGCCGAACTGAAGGCGGGCGGCGCAATGGACTTTACCGTTGTCATGGTCAGCGAAGGCAACGATCCGCCCGGCTTGGCCTACATCGCGCCCTATGCCGCGACCAGCGTCGGGGAGCACTTCATGGAAGCGGGGCGCGACGTTCTCATTGTGTACGACGATCTAACCCAGCACGCACGTGCCTATCGCGAGCTTTCCCTCCTCCTTCGCCGCCCCCCCGGTCGTGAAGCCTTTCCCGGCGACATCTTCTATATCCATTCGCGGCTTCTGGAACGCGCGACCCATTTATGCCAGGAACTTGGAGGCGGTTCGCTCACCGCCCTGCCGATCATCGAAACTGAGGCGCAGGATATCGCCGCCTACATCCCTACCAATCTCATCTCCATCACCGATGGTCAGCTCTACCTTTCACCCACGCTCTTCGAGTTGGGCACGCTGCCTGCCGTGGACGTGGCGAAGTCCGTTTCGCGGGTCGGGGGAAAGGCTCAACTGGCAGCCTATCACGCCATCGCCGGAAATCTTAAGTTAGCTTATTCTCAATTTGAGGAGCTTGAAACTTTCTCCCGATTCGGCTCTCGTCTCGATGAAAGCACGCGCAAGATCATCACTCACGGCCAGCGTATTCGCGCCTGTCTCAAGCAAACGGAATTTGCGCCAGTTTCTGTAGTTGAACAAATCACTGTGCTGCTGGCGCTGATCGAAGGACTGTTCGATGGCGTTCCGCTCGACAAGATGCGAGCAGGCGAGCAGGCACTTTGCGTCGCTTCCAAACAGATTGCCTCTGACATAAGAGAGCGTTTCGTCGCCGGTCAGAAACTCAACGACCCGGATCGAGCAGCGGTCCTGAAGATCGCTCGCCAATCGTTGGCGCCTTTTCAAAAGGAACTGTGAGCGATACCCAGGTTAGTCTACGGCGAAAAATCGATGGAGCGGTGAAGCTCGAATCTGTCGTTCGCACCATGAAGGCCGTAGCCGCTTCCAGCATCGGTCAATATGAAGCAGCTGCCCGAGCGCTGGCCGACTATGAACGCTCCGTGGAACTCGGATTAAGCGTCTGTTTCCGCCAAGGGTGGCCCACTTCCGTGCCTTCGAGCAGTAAAAGAGTCAAAGGAACGGTGGGGGTAATCGTCTTTGGTTCTGATCAGGGATTAGTAGGACAATTCAACGAAGCGATGGCCGAATTTGTCGAGTCAACGTTGCCCACGTTGCCAGGCGAAAAGAAGATCTGGGCCGTTGGCGAGCACCTGAGTGCGCGTTTAGCGGACGCCGGTCTGCCGTTGGCGGGCAAATTCGCTGTTCCCAGTTCTGTCAAGGCCATTACGTCATTGGTCAGGCAGTTGCAAATGGCCAGTGAAGCACCAGGAGAGGGCGCCTGCACAGAGGTGCAGGTCTTTCATACCAGGCCTACGTCCGGCGGGCTTTTTGAACCGGTCCGCCAGCGCCTGCTGCCGCTGGATGAGCAGTGGCAAAAAGATCTTGCGCAAATTCATTGGCCGACAAAACATCTGCCGGAACTTTTCGGACGTGATGAGGCGACACTCCGTGCTTTCATCCGCGAATTTCTTTTCATTTCTCTTTTCAAGGCTTGCGCTGAGTCTTTGGCCAGCGAAAATGCCAGCCGCCTCGCGGCCATGCAGCGCGCGGAGAAGAATATTGATTCCCTATTGAAAAATCTGAACCGGACTTTTCACCGGCTCCGCCAAAGCTCGATCGACGAGGAACTCTTCGATGTGATTGCCGGTTTTAATGCTCTTTCGCAAAAGCGCGCCACCTCTTAGGCAGAGGCAAGGTTGAATTCCCGACCTCCAACGCATGCGGTACCAATAGCCATCAAAAGATGGCAACCAGGAAAGAGAATACTTTACCTTCTATCGGATTACGACATTGTAGATCTAATCCCCTGGCGGTGTTCAGATCATCTATTTATGTGCCCTCGGAAGAACAATGGCACGGATCACTTCTGGAATTATCCAGATCTTTGCCCGGAAGACTTGATCAGGTCTTTCCAACTGAAACCCGACTCAATCAACCAGGACGAGCTTTTGCGCGCAGGGTGGTTTTGGCACCGACGGCCAAAGGTTCTCTGTGCAAATTTGATTTTGTTGTTTTCCTACATCCTCATTCTGGTTTGCCTTCTCTATTTCCTCCCGGAGTCTGCTCCAGTACTCCTCGTCTGGCTGGTTGTCGGCGGGATCGGCGTGATGGTTGATTGTTTTCGCCTCGACCGGTGGAGGCGAGAGTACGAACGCAGTATTAAACGGCTTATCCTTTTTCTTTCGAAGCCCAAATAGTGGAAACCAACAGGATGGAAAAGTCTTTGCAAGGTTGTGAGCAAATTGACGCGGCAGCCTCGGCGCAGGAGGGCGAAGCTCCGCCTGAGCCGGGGCTTCCCGCGTCGCCCTACCTGCGCCGGAGCTCCCCGCGTCGGCCCGTCAGCGCCGCCTTCGGAGGCACGCCAAGTCTCGACTGATTCCCTAATCGGCGCCTGCCATACCTTAAAAGTACGGTAACAATTCGATAGGCGTATTGGAAACATTCCTGGATCCAGCGGAGAAATGGGAATGGAAAAGACCTGTTCAATGAACGGCCTCTGCATCCTGATCGAGAGGCCGAATGGGGCCGGATCGAACTCTGTCTTCGGGGGCTGGCAATGATTTCGAACCTTCAGAGACCTCCGCGCCAAAGAACAGCTGCGAAACCAAAGACTCCTTCGATCGGCGTTTCTCCGATTTTGACAGAGCTGGCCCACATTGAGAAAGCCGACGTTTTCACAAAGCTCAAAACTTCCCTCGACGGCTTGTCCCGCACGGAGGCCGAAGCTCGGGGGATCAAATATGGACCCAACGCTGTTGCCACGGAGAAACGAGGCGGCTGGTTATGGCGACTCTTCAAGGCGTCACGCAACCTTCTGGTCATTTTGCTGGCTATCCTGGCCACCGTCTCATTTGCCACGGGCGACGTCAGTGGAGGCACCGTGATGACACTGATGTTGGTCCTTGGCGTGGTGCTGCGGTTTGTTCAGGAGTCGCGAGCGGATGCCGCGGCGGCAAAACTCAAGGCGATGATCAGCGTGACCGCGGCGGTGGTTCGCGACGGTCAGGAAGAAGAAATTCCGCTTAATCAGTTAGTCCCTGGGGACATCGTCAAGCTGTGCGCCGGCGACATGGTCCCTGCCGATTTGCGCCTGGTCGCTTCGAGGGATCTTTTCGTGGCCCAGTCGGCGTTGACCGGCGAGTCGTTGCCGACAGAGAAATATGAGGCTCGGGAATCGCGGGAAGGCGTTGCTCCCTTAGAATTGGCAAATGTCTGCTTCCTTGGGACCAGCGTGGAGAGCGGCAGCGCGACAGCCGTCGTCGCCGCGACAGGCGGACAGACTTATTTCGGTCGAATGGCCAGCAGTATCATCGGGGAGGAGGTAACGACCAGTTTCGACCAAGGGATGAACCGGTTCACCGTTCTGATGATCCAGTTTATCCTGGTGATGGTGCCGTTGGTTTTCCTGATCAACGGCCTGACCAAACACCATTGGGGAGAGGCATTCTTTTTCTCGATCGCTGTCGCCGTCGGGTTGACCCCCGAAATGCTGCCAATGATCGTCTCTGTCTGCCTCTCGAATGGCGCCATCGCGATGTCAAAGAAAAAGGTTATCGTGAAGCGTCTGAACTCTATCCAGAACCTGGGTGCCATGGACATTCTTTGCACCGACAAGACTGGCACGCTCACGCTCGATCGGGTCATCCTCGAACGCTTCTGCGACGTGATGCAAAAGGAAAGCGAGGACGTGCTGCTCGACGCTTATCTCATTGCTCATTTTCAGACCGGCCTGAGAAACGTGCTCGATCGCGCCGTGCTGAAATATCGCGAAATCCATGAAAAATCTTCGATTGAAGACTACCGAAAAGTTGACGAGATCCCGTTTGATTTTTCTCGCCGAATGATGTCGGTCGTCGTCGAGATGCCGGACAAAAAGCATCGGCTACTGAGCAAGGGAGCACCGGAATCGGTTTTCCCACGTTGCCGCTTCTTCGAACTGGAGGGCGAGATTTACCCGATGGATCCCATCCTGACCGGAGATTTGATGGCCCAGTATCAGGAACTCAGCATGGATGGTTTTCGCGTTCTGGCCGTCGCTTACAAGCCCCTGGAGCCGCACGCTCCTTGCGCCAAGGATGAAGAATCGGATTTGATTCTCAAGGGGTATGTGGCTTTTCTCGATCCGCCGAAAGAAACTGCCGAGAAAGCGATCGCGGCTCTGCGAAAAATCGGAGTCACCGTCAAAGTGCTGACCGGAGATAACGATCTGGTGACTCGGAAAGTCTGTAAGGAAGTGGGTCTGGTTGCGGACGAACTTATCCTTGGCAGCCAGATTGAAACGATGACCGATGAACAGCTGGCCGTCAGCGCGGAGCGCGTTCACGTCTTTGCCCGCGTCTCACCCGCGCACAAACAGAGAATCATCCGCGCCTTGCAACAGAAGAAACATGTGGTGGGCTTTATGGGCGATGGCATCAACGATGCCCCGGCACTGCGGGTGGCGGATGTCGGCATTTCAGTGGATAGCGGGGTCGATATCGCGAAGGAACTAGCCACCGTCATCCTCTTGGAGAAAAGCCTGATGGTGCTCGAAGAAGGAGTCATTGAAGGCCGCAAAGTCTTCGTTAATATCCTCAAATACATTCGGATGGGAGCGAGTTCAAACTTTGGAAACATGTTCAGTGTACTTGGAGCGAGCGCCTTTCTTCCCTTTCTCCCCATGGCCCCTTTGCAGGTGCTCACTAACAATCTTTTGTACGATTTTTCACAAGTTCCTATTCCGACCGATAACGTCGGGCCCGAGGAAACCGCCCAACCCAGGACTTGGGAAATCGGGGCTATTACGCGGTTTATTCTCTTCGTCGGTCCGATCAGTTCTATTTTTGACTACACAACGTTTTTTGTGATGCTCTTTCTCTTTCACTGCTGGGATCCCTCGAAGGCGCCGCTTTTCCAGACTGGCTGGTTCGTCGAATCACTGATGACGCAAACCCTGATCATTCACGTCATTCGCACTAAGAAAATTCCTTTTCTCGAGGGCCACGCCAGTTGGGCGCTGACGGTCACCACTGTCCTGATCATGGGCGTCGGGATGTGGCTGCCCTATTCCCCGTTGGCCCCGATATTAGGCTTCGTTCACCTGCCGCCCCTCTATTGGCCAATTCTCTTCCTCACGCTGCTCTGTTACATGGTTCTCACCCAATTGGTGAAAATGTGGCTGATGCGAAAGGCGTGGCTTTAAAACGTGGTCTCGCCGACATTTGCATTCCCGGTCAGCAGATTGTTCCAAGGTACCTATTCTCAGTGGAAAACAGGTGATCGAGGATGGCTGCGGCTTCTGTGCTGTGCTACCACTACTCCTTGACTAAAATATCCCCACTATGGCCATAAGCGACACCATCAAGCAAGGAGTGATCCGTGCCCCCCACCGTAGCCTGCTGCGAGCGACCGGAATGGTGAAATCTCAATCCGATTTCAACAAACCGTTTATCGCGGTCTGCAATTCTTTCGTACAGATCATTCCGGGGCACGCGCATCTGGATGTGGTCGGCAAGAAAGTGCGTGACGCGATCTACGCGGCCGGCGGAATTCCATTTGAGTTCAACACCATCGGCGTGGACGACGGGATCGCGATGGGTCATGTCGGTATGAAGTATTCGCTCGCCTCGCGCGAGCTGATTGCCGATTGCGTGGAGACGATGCTGCGCGCCCACTGCTTCGACGGTGTCGTCTGCATCCCTAACTGCGACAAGATCGTCCCCGGCATGATGATGGGCGCCGCCCGCGTTAACGTCCCGTCGATTTTCGTCAGCGGTGGACCGATGAAGGCCGGCAAGGCCAAAACCGGTGAGGCGATCGATTTGGCGACCGTCTTCGAAGGTGTCGGCAAAGTGTCTGCCGGCACGATGAGCCTAAGCCAGTTGCAGGACATCGAAGAAAACGCATGCCCGACCTGCGGTTCCTGCAGCGGAATGTTCACCGCCAATAGCATGAATTGCCTGAACGAAGCGCTCGGCTGGGCGCTCCCGGGCAACGGCAGCATACTGGCAACCGATCCAAAGCGTGATGAACTGTTCGCTGAGGCAGGTCGCCGGATTGTCGATCTCGTGGCAAAGAATATTCGGCCGAGTGACATCCTCACGCACCAGGCTTTCGAAAACGCATTCGCACTCGATGTGGCAATGGGCGGTTCGACTAACACGGTGCTCCACACGCTGGCGATTGCCATCGAAGCCGGGCAGCCATTCGACTTGGCGCATCTCAACGAAGTCAGTGCGCGCGTGCCGTACATCTGCAAGGTCGCGCCTTCGGGCAAATATCATATGGAAGATGTCTATCGTGCCGGCGGTATCAGCGCGATCCTCAAAACCCTCGCCGGAAAACCCGGTACGCTGAATCTCAACTGCATCACGGTGACCGGAAAGACGTTGGGCGACGACATCAGCGGCGCGACCGTGCAAGATAGCGACGTCATTCGTCCGCTGAGCAATCCCTACAGCGAGAAGGGCGGTCTGGCCGTGCTATTTGGAAATCTTGCTCCCAACGGTTCCGTGCTGAAAACTGGCGGCGTGCACCCGAAGATGCATCAGTTTCGTGGCCCCGCAGTTATCTTCGAAAGCGAAGAATCCGCCGCTGCGGGAATTCTGGAAGGCAAGGTGAAAGCCGGAGACGTCGTTGTAATTAGATACGAAGGCCCGCGCGGGGGCCCGGGCATGCAAGAGATGCTCGCCCCCACCGCTAACATCATGGGCCGCGGCTTAGGCGAAAGAGTCTGCCTGATCACAGACGGAAGATTCAGCGGCGCGACCCGCGGCGCATGCATCGGCCACGTGTCACCCGAAGCCGCGGCGGGCGGCCCGATTGCCTTCGTCGAAGAAGGCGACACGATTAGCATCGACATCCCGAATCGAAGGTTGGAAATGGAAGTCCCTGACCCAGTCCTCGCAAAGCGCAGAGCGAAGTGGAAGCCGCATCCGCCGAAGATCGATTACGGATACCTGGCGCGCTATGCGGCGCAGGTGACCAGCGCGGATACGGGAGCGGTATTTAAGAAGCCGGCGCATTAGCAATAGGCTATCCAAACTTGCTTCAATCTCTCTTCAAAAACCGCTCAATCGTTGAGTTTCACTGTAAAGGACCGATTCTGCTCGAGTCATTTCGACGCGCGACAAATGGAAAGCGAGGGTGGATTCTGCGCCCTGATTTTGGTTTACCCGGTCCTGGTGCAACGCGTCTCGACAACCACCCGTGCTCGCATCGTAGAGGGGCAACCCGAGATCGTTCCGATCGAGAAACCAGTCGAAGCAGCGGCGCGCCGCCCGGTGCCAGCTGGCATCCCGAGTCAGCGCATACGCTTCGACGCAGGCGGCAATCATGGAGTGGGCCTCCACTGGTTGCTGATCGAAACGGGCGCTTTTCTCGCCCCGGATCCAAAATCCATTGCTTCCAATCGGCGCGAAATGGCCACGTTCGGCCTTTTGGTGCTCCACCAGCCAACGGAGCGACCGTAACCCTATGTCAACGACTTCTCCTCGGGAGGTCCAGTATCCGCTGAGAATCATTGCCTGGGAAAGTTTCGCGTTGTCGTAAGCCGCTACAGGCTCAAACCAGATCCAATCATCCGAGGAATTACGTCGAAACATATCGACCAAGCGATTGGTTAAAACTTCGCGCAGCTGATTGACCCATCGATCCCCGGAGAATGCGCGCAGATATTCCTGAATCCCGAGCAGTGCAAAGGCCCAAGCCCTAGGTGAACTGAATCCCTCAACGGTTGGGAGCCCGCGTTGGAACAAGAGCGCACACAGGTTTCTGTGACCTTCGTTTTTGGAGCGGCCCAGCGCCGTACCAGCCGCCCATAGGGCCCGTGAATGGCTATCCTCCGAACCCTCGCGTTCGAGCCATCGCCGTTGATGGCTCATAAAGTTCCGGAAACGGCAGGTCCCCTGATCAAAAGCGTCCCACAGAAAGGCGAGGTAAATGCTAGCCAGATGTTCGAATTGGCCCTGGGTCACCCGACTCGTCGTTTCCTCCAAAAGTAAGGTCAGGATATAAGCACGCGCGTTATCGTCCGTGCAGTAGCCCTCAGCAAAGTTCGGGACGTTGAAGATCGCGTGCTGGAAAATGCCGGTGTTATCGGTCATTCGAAGAAGATGATCCAGCTTCAGTGGCGGCAACTGGTAGGGGCGATTGTCGAGCGTTAGAACTGCGAACGCCTTTCTTGGCGCAGCACCCAAGCTCGCTCGCGCGCGTTCGAAGCTTTCCATGTGGCGCTGGGCAACCACAGACCAGATCATCTCGCGGCCCAATTTCCATGCGCGTTTACGGGTGGCCGTCATCAGGACCGGATCGGAAAGAAAGCGGTTGACCCCGCCGGCGATTGCTTCCGGATTGGCGAACGGCACCAGGATTCCGCGACCGTTCGCCAGCAACTCCTTGGCATGCCAGTAAGGTGTGGAAATCACCGCTTTGCCGGCGCCGAAACTGTAAGCCAGGGTACCCGAAGTAATCTGGGATTCGTTTAGATAAGGCGTGATGTAAATGTCGGCTGAGCCAATAAATTCTTTCAACTCCCCGATCGTCACAAACCGATTGTAGAAGATCACGTTGCCGGTAACGCAACGATCTTCAGAAAGGCGTTCCAGCTTAATTCGATAGGATTCCCCTTCGCGCGCCAGAAGATTCGGGTGGGTGGCGCCCAAAATGATGTAAACGACATTCGGGTGCTCCGCGAGAATCGCCGGGAGCGCTTCAATCACGTATTCAATTCCTTTGTTAGGCGAGAGCAAGCCAAAGGTCAGGAGAACGGTTTTTCCCTCCACTCCAAATTGATCTTTATTAAAATTGGAGTCAATGAAAGGGATGTCCGGGATGCCATGCGGGATGACGTCGATCTTTTCTCGCGCCACGCCATAGATTTCCTCGAGAAAACGTTGGCCTCGGTTGGTCATTACGATGAACCGATTAGAAAGAATATCGAGCTGCTTCATCACCAACCGCTGATCCGAATTCGGCTCTTGCAGGACCGTGTGTAAAGTCGTCACCACGGGCATACGGACATCACGCAGGAACGCCAAAAGATGATTGCCGGCAGGTCCACCGTAGATACCGAACTCGTGCTGAACTGAGACGACCTCGACGTTATTGATGTTCAGGAAGTCGGCGGCGCGCCGATAGGAATCGAGTTCCTTTTCGTCGATTTCAAATCGCACTCGAGCCGGATAATCATAGCCTTCGGGCCGATCATTGACGGCTCCTACCACACACTGGCATTGCGGGAATTGCGCCGCCACCGCTTCACAAATATCCGAGGTATAGGTGGCAATGCCGCACTGGCGCGGAACATAATCTCCGAGAAAAGCGATGTTTTTTATGGTCGCGGCTATTTCCATCGCTCCTGACAAATTTTGGTGTTGGATCCTCGAGAGCTGATCGTGCAGCCCCATTCTATATTCTCATTCGCTCAATCCGGGTCCCTACCTCCGAAAGATCCGGCGCCAAGACCAGAACCGCAAATAGAAGCCAATTACCTCCTATTTGCCCGTATAGAAGGCTTGCACAGAATACGATGGCACCTTCAGCACGAAGAAGCAGACTCAGCCGCTAAGCTTTCCAGGACCTGAGGCGAACTACATTCGCAGATTTTTTCAAGCAGCCCACCCAGGCTGAAGAAGCTATTCTCCTTCAGGCCGCAAGAAGAAGAAAATTAAGCTTACCAACAGAACCGCTCCAATAATGATGGCAACTGACCCGATCGGGTGTCTTCGCACTTGCGTCACCCCCTGCGATTGCAAAGTGTTCGCCTTTGATTCAACCTCACCCCAGGCGGTTTCGGTTGCACTCCGCACGTCGTGTATTTTCTTTTGAGTTACCCGGGAGGCTTCGTCCACCATCGACCTTGCTCCCTCTTTGATGTCACCCACCGTATTCACCACGTATTCCGTCGCGCTGTCCGCCGCCTTTTCAAACGCTTTTCTCTTTTTCATAACGTCCAACTGTCAGAAGACCAGGCACAACAAAAAATTTGCATTCGCCCAAAGCCTATCAATTCCAAATCCGTTGCCATTCCCAACTGCAAAATTTGGCTTGAAAGCCGTGATCCATCAATTTCGAGATCCTCTGGTGACTAACCTGAAGAAAATCGAATTTTTCCTTCAGCAGGCCCATCGCTTCAGCAGCCTGTTGAAAGGACGACTTGGCATTTCGGTGGAGACGCGAATTACGAGAAAGCTCAGTGACCCGAGGGTCTTTCTCAACGGATTCAGCCAGCATCGTTTCAGTCATTTTAACGGTGCCATTTTCCTCATTGCGTCGGATCTCTCCGCGGGCAAAGGTGGCAATGGCCTGTTGCAACCCATGGCGCCATCTTTCGAGCTCGAGACACGTTTTCGGAATCGGCATCGTTGAAAGAACCTGAGCTTCGAGGTCTCGAGCCGTTTGCAACTGGTTCGCTTTAGAGCGGGCGGCATTTCTTGCCTCGCTATTTTTCAGCGTCATTTGCTTTGGCTCAGGGGTGAGGTCATGGTTCAGTTGGATAATCTCGTCGTTCGCCAGTTGGAGGGCCGATTCCAATTCCGTGATCTCTTTGTGTCGCTGCGCGAGCGTCGAATAGGCCGCGATTAAACTTTGGACGGCTTCCTCCGCAGCGAACTGCAGTTCGGTCAGCGATTTCCTTACCGAGGGGTTTGCAATCTCTGCCTGACGTGCGGCTTCCGCCGCGCGTTGTCTTTCCTCCAACCCGGGAGAAATGGATCGTCCAGACGGAATTTGGTGCTCAAACGATTCTAACTTTTTCATCTATTCATCGTGGATCTAAGTGCATCCCAGTGGCCAGAACTGTCAGCCGGTTGGCCTCTTTAGTTGGCGAAACTGAAAAACCTACAGATATGGAGCCGCATTTAAAATGTGAAACGTGGGAGCAAAGATCGTCCTCATTTCGGAAATAGCGAGCAATATTGCCAATGGACCTCCCCTTTTGCCGCAGAAAACCAAAGCATCGCGAAGAGGAGACGGAGGAAACAGAGGAATTTAACAGATAATGCCGCTTCTTGAATGCTCTGAAATTAAGCCCATAAAATATCCCGCCGTAACCTTCTAGCTATCCGCATCTAGCAAACTTTCGGCCACTCTACTCATATACATCCTAATAAAATTTTGATCCTGCGACGCGGGAAGCCCGGTTCGGGCGGAGCCTCATCCTGCCTTACGGGCGGACACCAGCTTCTGCTTGTGCACCGCATCCGCGTATCGTAAAAAAAGGAATCGGCTTTATGGAAGAAAGCACCATCTCCGCTTTGTCTGATCCCACGCTCTACAACAACCGTGAACTGAGCTTGTTGGAGTTCAATGAGCGGGTTCTGGAAGAGGCTCAGGATGCAAGCAACCCCATTCTTGAGCGGTTGAGATTTATTTGTATTGTCGCCTCCAATCTGGATGAATTTTTTGAAGTCCGGGTTGCTGGTCTGAAACAGCAGCGCCAAAGCAATGTCAGTGCGCCTGGTCCCGATGCCATGAGCCCCGGAGAACAGCTCGCCGCCATTTCGGCGAGAGTGCGAAAGATGGTGGACGATCAATATCGTATCTGGAGTCAGGAACTGGTCCCCGCTCTGGAGAAAAACAACATCTGTTTCCTGCACCACGACGAGCTCACAAACGCCGAAAAGCAATACTACGCGAAGTACTTTGAAAAATCGGTTTACCCCGTACTCACCCCGCTCGCGGTCGATCCCGTCCATCCCTTCCCTCAGCTTTTGAACAAAAGTCTAAACGTTGCGG
The DNA here is from genome assembly GCA_035484035.1 of Chthoniobacterales bacterium. GTDB lineage: Bacteria > Verrucomicrobiota > Verrucomicrobiia > Chthoniobacterales > JAFAMB01 > JAFAMB01. The sequence continues at coordinate 3,051 of DATHPI010000231.1, read as the reverse complement.
TAGAGCTTGAAGGCGCCTCGATCAGCACGAATCTCGCTCTCGTGCAGGTTCCGCGCATTTTACCTCGGCTACTTTTGTACCAGGCTGGGGCAAAAGGCGTGTACCGTCACATTTTCATCGGGAACCTGATTCAGGCGCACGTGGCTTCTCTTTTTCATGGCGTTGGAGTTAAAGGCGCTTACCAGTTTCGCGTCACGCGAAATAGTGAACTCTATCTCGACGAGGAAGAGACCGATAACCTGCTGAAGTCCATTGAACTTGAGTTGCGGAAACGGAGTCGCGGAGCCGCGGTCCGCCTGGAAGTCCAAAGCGATTGCCCGGACCACGTTGCGGAGCAGTTACTGCAAACGTTTAGCCTGACGGGAGACGACCTTTACCGGGTGAATGGACCGATCAATTTCCTGCGCTTAATGCCCGTGATTTCCGAAGTCGATCGGCCGGATCTGAAGTTCCGCGCATTTGTGCCCGCGATCGTGACGGCACCCGCTGACGAAGAAGACATTTTCTCTCAGATCCGGCGTAAACCGATCCTGGTGCATCACCCTTATGAAAGCTTCCAGACAGTGCTGGATTTCATTGAACAGGCCGCCGAAGACCCAGCGGTCTTGGCAATCAAGCAAACGCTCTATCGGACGAGCGGTGATTCCCCCATTGTGGCTTCCCTGGCTGAAGCGGCACAGAGTGGCAAACAGGTCACCGTCGTGATTGAGCTCAAGGCGCGTTTCGACGAAGCCGCCAACATCAAATGGGCCAGATTATTACAAGAAGCCGGAGCCCATGTGGTTTACGGAATCGCCGGTTTAATTACGCGCGCAAAGCTAGCGTTAGTCGTCCGTCGGGAAGAGGAAGGTATTCGTCGGTACCTGCATCTCGGGACCGGGAACTACCATCCTTCCACCGCGAAGCTTTATGAAGATTTTGGGTTACTAACCTGCGATCCGGAAATCACCAATGATAGTGCCGAGCTGTTTAACTGGTTGACTGGGGTGTCGGTTTTCCCTGAATTGAAAAAGATTAAGGCGGCACCGAAATCACTTCACGATTTCATTCTTGAAATGATTCAACGTGAAACGGACCAGGCGCGAAGTGGCCAACCAGCTGCCATTTTCGTCAAAGTGAACGCGCTGGTTGACCAGGAAGTGATTAAAGCTTTGTATTTGGCCTCCCAGGCCGGCGTAAAGATCAGGCTTTTGGTCCGGGGCGTCTGCTGCTTGCGTCCTGGCGTTCCTCGGGTCAGCGAGAATATCACGGTACGCAGTATCGTCGGAAGGTTCTTAGAGCACAGCCGGGTTTATCGTTTCGAAAACGCTGGCAAACCGGAAATCTATCTCGCGAGCGCGGACTGGACGGCCAGAAATTTCTTCCATCGGGTGGAGGTCTGCGTCCCGGTCGAGGACCCGGAATTAGTTGAGCGGGTCGATCAAATCATCGCTACTTATTGGCAGGACAACGCCAAAGCCCGCGAGCAAACGAGCGAACCAACCTACGTCCGGAAGGGCGTGAAAGGGGAGCAGGTAGACGCGCAGGCATTTTTTCGGGAGCAAGTGCGCCAGCGGAAAAAACCAAGCGTCGATGTCAGGTCGCTGGTGATAAAGTCCAAGACAAAAAACGGCAAATCGGCGCCACGGGACCCTAAAATTGGGCAACCGGCCTGACCGGCGAACTATGAGAAGTCAACCTTTTCCAGTAAGTTGAGGCCCATTCAACCATCCCCAAAAATCGACGAAGGAGCAGAATGATGAATGTCGCTGATGACGCAAAGAGAACCAGGCGGACAGTCCTTGTTTCAGAATTAACGGACGGTATTTTGGATCCCGCAAACCCGATGCTCGGCCCGCTGATCGACGGCGGAACGATCGTCGGAAACACGGCACCCGGTTGCTGGGGGCCGATGATCACTCCCCGCATCCGAGGCGGGCATGAGGTGACTCGACCCGTTTTTGTTGAAGGGGCAGAACCGGGCGATTCGGTCGTGATTCGAATTCGCAACGTCAACGTGACGTCATTTGCCACGGCTTCGGGCCACGACCGATGGGTCGAAGGCCATTTTCTTGGTGATCCGTACGCTGCTCCACGCTGTCCGAATTGCGGAACAAATTACCCGGAGACCTACGTCGCCGGGATCGGCCAACAGGCGATTCGCTGCGTCACATGCAACACCCCGGTCAACCCGTTTCAGATCGTTAATGGGTACACGACCGTGTTTGACGACAGCCGTCAGGTCGGCGTGACGGTTTCCAAAGAAGCCGCAGAGAAAATCGCAGAGTCCGCGGCCCGATTCGCCGCACTGCCGGAAAGCTCTGTCCAACATTCAATCCTGACTTATGCACCGCACGACCTCGTCGGACTGGCGGTCAGGCTTTGCCCGTTTCTAGGTCAATTGGGAACTATGCCGGCCGTCAGGATGCCCGATTCCCACAACGCAGGAGACTTCGGCTCATTTCTAGTCGGTGCGCCGCACGAATATGCCATCACGGCGGAACAACTTGAACTTCGCACCGATGGCCACATGGACATCGACGCGGTCCGCCCCGGAGCAATCGTGATCGCTCCCGTCAAAGTGCCTGGCGCCGGGATTTACTTCGGCGACATGCATGCGATGCAAGGAGACGGCGAAATCGCCGGCCACACGATGGATGTCTCCGGCACTGTGACTCTGCGGATCGACCTGCTCAAGGGACGAACCTTAGAAGGGCCGATATTGTTTCCTTTAATTGAAGATCTTCCTCATCTTGCCAAACCACTGGACGAAGCAGAGACAAAGAAAGCTCGCCACCTGGCGGCGAAATGGGGAATCACCAAGATCGAGGAGTCAGCGCCCATCTCGATTGTTGGATCAGGTCCCAATTTAAATGTCGCCACAGAAGTCGGGCTTCGCCGAGCCGCTCAACTTCTCTCGATGACGATCCCTGAGGTGATGAATCGGGCCACCATTACCGGTGGCATCGAAATTGGACGCCACCCCGGGGTGGTCCAAATTACATTCCTTGCGCCGCTCGCCGCTCTGGAGAGCGCGGGGCTGCTGGCATTTGTGCAGGAACAATATGGGAT
>DATHPI010000230.1:0-15702 GCA_035484035.1 Chthoniobacterales bacterium | reverse complement strand
AATTTTTGAAAAATAGTCGGATTTTTCGACACCGGCAAGATGCAAGACCGCTACGGCTTTGTGAATCCGAACGCCTTTGCGAGCCGGGCGTCGAGCATCCTCACAGTAAGAAGTCTGGGCAGAGTCCAGTTCTTGAAACGTTGCGGAACAATCGCGTAGCGTGCCTTCGGTTTCGCCCTTTTTTCGCCCTTGTCATAGATCGCCGTCTTGGCGGTGCCCGGTTCAATGATGACGACTTCGATGCCAAACAACATCAGTCCTCGTCGTAGCGCGTCCGATATTCCTTCAAGACCAGATTTGGAGGAGCTATAAGCAAAGCCGCCAGCCACATTAGGTAAACACGATTTAGACGACCCGGCGCAGACTAGCAAAGAGGCGCTGGCAAAGATCGCAGAAAATGCGCCTCAGATACTTCCGGGTGAGCCATCGGGTCGCAAAAAGAATTTCACCCGGGAAAGCCTTGTGTGGGAGGCTCTAGCTCGACATATAAAAGCTTTGCGACCCTGGCCTTACCATCTGGAGGGGGAGATGCGGTACCGCCATCGGTAATGAAGTAGGCCACTCGTCCCCGGTCCTGTGGTCCCCTTCTCCACGCGCCGGCCGACGGTCCAATCACCTCCTCCGTGTACGGGTCGCCAGCGATGCTTTGGGTGAAGCCGCTGTTCAGACCAGGATCCATCGAGACGACGTCGATGGTGTTTTGGCGGTGCGTGGGCAGGTAGATCACTTGCGCATCCTCGTCAATCAAGAAATCATCGCCCATTCTTCCGGCAACTACGAGCTCTGGCGAGTCCGCCGGCTCTAACGTTTTGGGATTAACTTTGACACGCATGAAGAGTTTCCTGGCTGTCGCCGTGTAGTAGAGATAGTTGGTCTTCGTCGCATAACGAACGCCATTAACACCAGGCTGCTCTGGTCTCATTTTGCCGGGGAAGTAACCCATGCTTTCGTGTTCCAACCAGACCCGGAACGAAGGCTGACCTCCTCCACGCGCTCCGGATCGAGATGAACTTGCTTTTCTCCGATCTTTTCGTGCTCGTAGTTCGCGTAGGATGCCCGCCATTGGCCGTTAATAATATTTGTCACAATCTCGATCTCAGCTTTTTTGAGCGTGGACTCTTTTTGAAAGTAGTAACCGGTTGGCACGATCGTCTTTGACAAAGTTGGGTTCGCCTAACAGATCCTATGGGGCCCAGGCACCAACCCGCGGAGCTTCTTTGTGAAGGCGTAGGCATCTTTCATCGCGGAAGACATTTCTTTAATGGGGTCTCCTGATACCGTCCGAAGGTACCGAAGTCAGAATTCTCAGCCATTGTAACCTCCTTTTCTTTAGGTGATGTTGGAACCGCAAGACCACAAGTGAAAATTCAGTTACCAGAGGATTAGGCGTTGGTGCCGCCGTCGACGGTCAGGTTTGCACCCGTGATGTAGCTTGCCTTCTGGGCTGGCGACGAATGCAACCAGTGCGGCAACATCATCGACGCGCCCGTACCGCTTGAGCGCCGTATTTGCGATTTGAGGTGCTGCCCATTCGCCTGCCGCAGGATTGAGATCAGTGTCGGTGGAACCGGGCTGAACATTGTTAACGGTTATACCCCGCGTCCCAACCTCTCTCGCCAGGTAATGGCGACGCTAGCCCCATCGGCGGCGAGTCGCTGGCGTGGCTAATGCCGGTGAGCGCTCTGGTGATGAGGACGACAGGTACAATGGAAGAGGTGGCATTCATGACAGTGATTGCGTCTCGAATGGAACTGTGGTTATCTTATAACAGACCGATAGTCTTTAGATAAGTGACTGTCGGTCTCTTGTCAAGCGACCGCAAATTTCCAATATGCCAACTACCAAATTGCCCTCCTTCCAGAGGGCTCGCCAACCCGCCCAGATCGAACAGCGCAAGGAAGCGATCCTCCGCACCGCCCTGCTCCTCTTCCAAAAAAACGGACTGGAAAACGTGAGCCTTACCGATATTGCGCGCGAGGTCGGCCTGGCGAAGTCCAACATTTACCGGTACTTTGAAAGCCGCGAACATATCTACCTTGTCGTACTGCAAAGGCTGGCCGTCCGGTACGAGCAACGGCTCTATCCACCACTCAAAAAGCTCAACGGCAAAGGCAGCGTCGCCAAGGTCGCCGAGATCGTGACCCAGGCTTACATCGATTCGCCGGAATACGGCGAGTTGATCACGGTCGTCAATTCCGTGTTGGAAAAGCGGCTGACTCCACCACTGATAATCAATTTCCGGGCGGTTTTTCTTGAGCGGCGGAAACGGCTGGCCGCTGTCCTCGCCTCGGCACTGCCCGCTATCAGCGCCGAGAAAATGCTGCCGTTCACTCTCCACATCTTTCTTCACGTTCCGGGACTGTGGACCTTTTGTTATCCCCGGCCTGATTCCGAGAAGCTCCTGAATGAACCGGAGCACCGCCATCTGAAGTTCGATTTTCGACGAGAGATGACGCTCTTTCTCGAGGCAATCTTAAAGGAAGCTGTGGCCGCTTAACCACGGGTGCCTTGATTCGAGGGCCCGATTCAGCGCCAACCAAGCCCAGGAGCGACGGTCGTGAGGATCGCTTTTATCACGTGCACGTTATAGGCAACTCCTAGTTGGTTCGGAATCGTAAGCAAGAGAGTATCTGCTTCAGCGATTGCCTCATCCTTCCGCAGTTGCTCGATCAGAACATCTGGTTCAGCAGCGTAGCTGCGACCGAAGACGGCCCGCCCTGAGTCAATGAAGCCGATCTGGTCTGTTTCCTGCCCGGCCCGCCCGAAATAAGCGCGATCGAGGTCGTTGATCAGAGCAAAGATGCTTCGGCTGACAGATACTCGTGGAATCCGAGTGTGGCCGGCCTCGGCCCAGGCAGCCCGGAAAGCGCGAATTTGAGCAGCTTGCTGGACGTGCAGGGGCTCTCCGGATTCATCGAACTTAAGGGTTGAACTCTGCAAGTTCATGCCGTGCTTCGCAGCCCAAATTGCCGTGGCGTTTGAAGCCGAACCCCACCAGATACGGTCTCTCAATCCCTCGGAGTAAGGTTCGAGTCGCAGAAGTCCTGGCGGATTTGCGAACATCGGACGCGGATTGGATTGAGCAAAGCCTTTGCCGCGCAACAATTCGAGAAACTCCTCCGCATGGCGTCGGCCCAGTCCCGCGTCATCCTCACCATCAGCAAGACGATAGCCGAAGTGGCGCCATCCGCCGATCACTTGCTCGGGAGAACCGCGACTTATTCCCAACTGCAGGCGCGAACCAGCGATAAGGTCCGCAGCACCAGCGTCCTCCGCCATGTAGTGTGGATTCTCGTACCGCATGTCAATGACCCCAGTCCCAATCTCAATCTTCCGCGTCCGAGCTCCGATGGCCGCGAGCAACGGGAACGGTGATGCCAATTGTCGAGCGAAGTGATGAACTCGAAAGTAAGCTCCATCCATCCCAAGGCGTTCGGCCTCAACTGCGAGGTCAATTGACTGCAAAAGTACGTCAGCCGCAGATTGCGTCCGTGAGTGATGGGAAGGCGTCCAATGCCCAAACGACAAGAACCCGATCTTCTTCATACAAATGACATCTTTCTCTGCGGCACAGCTTGGGTGTTCAAGGACTTTTTCAACAGCGACGGGTCGCTACGGCAGCAGTAAATATATTCGGCGGACCCCTCGCTCGGGTGCGACAGTGACCAATGCCGAACCCACCCAAATCAGCGGATCAAGGCGATTCCGACGACGCGGCGCAGGCTAGCAAAGAGGCGCTGGCAAAGATCGCAGAAGGTGACAAGGACGAAACCGAAGAACCTAAGCTTCCCAAGCGCGGTGGACTACCGCCGGAGAACGATCCGCCGTCCGCTTAAAATATTTCCATCCGTCGGATCAAACCATTCTCAACAGTGAAACGATGCCCAACGAGTTTATCGGCCAGCACGGCTCCCGCCAAGTCGCGCACGACCTGATGCACTTCGACCAAGATTTGCCCGGCGTTCTCTTGGTGGAAGGCAACCGTTTCGACATGCGGACTAACTTCGCCCCATTGCTCTGTCCAGTAGGCGCGGATTTCTTCCGGTCCGTGGACGAAGCCGCCTTTGAACGCCCGCGGCCACTCCACGTCAGGAGTCATGAGGGCCAGGGCGGCATCAATGTCGCGCGCGTTGAAAGCCGCGTAGGCGGCACGGAGCAGTTCGGTTTCTGGTGGAGGTTGGTTTGGCATAAGACGGGAATTCGTTTCGACATGGAGTATAGTCCAAAAAGGGTAGGACGAAACCGCACAAGTCCCGGATCAGGGGGCAGACCCGAAATCAAGTGCGTCGCTGTCACCGAAAACGGGTGGGAAGCCTTCGGCGATTGGGGTCGGAATTGGAACCAGGTGTAAAAGCGAAAAGAATGTCTTCGCAGTGCGGCTAGCTTTTTGAGGGCCAGAACTGTATGCGGAATAATTATATGACTGCCTGCCGCTAGTCTTACATTACCTTGAAGACTCCCAAACCAATTCCATGAGTATACTATCTCCGTTCGGCCAGCTGCGTCAGCGGCTTGATGCAGGCGCGAAATTCGTCAACGGCTTTTGCTCAGCCCCAAGTCCAATCATGGCTGAATTCCTTGTCCGTCATGGTTTTGACTCCGTCACGATCGATTTGCAACACGGCCTTATCGATTACCAGACTTCTTTGGCGATGTTACAAGCCGTCGCAGTCACAGGCATCCCGGCGATCTGTCGCGTTCCATGGAATGATCCGATACCAGTGATGAAAGCCCTCGACGCAGGTTTTGAAGGCATCGTATGCCCCATGATCAACAACCGGGAAGAGGCGGAAAGATTTGGATCGTATGCCCGCTACGCGCCAAGGGGGGTACGTTCGTTTGGTCCAACGCGATCTCTCAACGCTTTTGGCCCGACGTACGCCAAATCTGCTAACGATCAGATTGTAACTTTCGCAATGGTTGAGACCGAAGCAGCAGTTAACAACCTTGATGATATTTTAGCTGTTCCTGAAATCAATGGCATTTATGTTGGACCATCTGATTTGGCACTATCGATGGGTTTCGCTCCTTCGCTCGTCGTGACCGAACAGAGAGTGATCGATGCGATCGAACATATACGCGCCGCCACCAAACGTAAGAAAAAATTTGTCGCTATCCACTGCAGCGGCGGAGCGGTAGTCTCAGAGATGCTTGATCGGGGATTCGATTTAGCCAGTCTGAGCACTGACATCCGGATTTTCGTGGCGGCCGTCCAACTGGAATTGCAAGCCGCGAGAACCGGCCAGAAGAAAGATCCGATCGACGCCGCCAGTGCGTACTGAGCCCGTCATCGCTCCAAACGGTATCGGACAGAGTCTTGCCCTACCAATGTCCGTCAGCTGGATTAGCGCTTGTACCTCCTTACGCGCAAATCAGCTTGGGCCTGGTGTCCGGCAAAATTTTCAAGCTCGCAGAGTCTCGAACAGTATTCACCGATGAATGCGCTTGCTTCGGGTGTGCACCGTTGGTAGGTGACGGTTTTAAGAAACTTACCAACCCATAGTCCACCGGTATATCTTGCGGCCTTCCCAGTAGGAAGGGTGTGATTGGTGCCAATGACCTTATCGCCAAACGCTACATTGGTTTCCGGGCCTAAAAATAAGGCGCCATAATTTGTAAGATCGCGGAGGAAACGATCCGGATTGCTGGTCAAGACTTGCACATGTTCTGAAGCGATCTTGTCGGCTTCCGAAACCATCTCATCTTCGGAATCAACGAGGATAATGGCTCCGCAATTCTTCCAGGCAACAGAGGCAACGTCCGCGGTCGGCAGGCTCTTCAATTGTTTCTGAATCTCGCCTTCGATTTCTGAGGCTAGTTTATGACTGGTAGTCAGCAAGATCGCGGGAGAACTAGGTCCATGCTCGGCTTGACCGAGTAAGTCTGTCGCAACCATCTCGGCATCGGCGGTGTCGTCGGCAATGATCAAAGTCTCAGTGGGACCTGCTAAAAGATCGATCCCGACCGCACCGAAAAGTTGCCGTTTTGCCTCCGCGACGTAGGCGTTGCCCGGCCCGACCAGCATGTTCACGGGTTTGATGGTACCCGTTCCGAGGGCTAGAGCGGCGACGGCCTGGATGCCGCCCATCACATAGATCTCATCAGCTCCGGCGAGCACCATAGCGGCGATCGTTGCGGCAGGTGGCTTGCCGTTCATTGGCGGAGTTGTCGTGGCAACTCGAGGAACTCCTGCCACCTTTGCGGTGACAATGCTCATATGCGCTGAGGCAACCATTGGATACCGACCGCCCGGTACGTAGGCGCCTACGCTGTTGACCGGAATATGTTTATGACCAAGTCGCACGCCCGGAGTTGTCTCAATTTCGACGTCTCTGAGAGTCGTTCGTTGTGCCTCGGCAAAGGTGCGAATTTGTTTCTGGGCGAACTTGAGGTCGGACTTTACCGATTCCGGTACCGAGTCTACGATCTCTTCAATCTCTGCCTCACTCAGGCGGAAAGTATCGCGGTCCCAGCCATCGAATTTGGTCGAGAGTTCCCGAAGCGCTTTATCTCCGTCCGCGGAAATTTGCTCGATGATATTTATGACGGTCTGTTGCACCTCGGCGTTGATCTTTTTCTTTTCAGCGCCGGATGCTCCAGCTTTGATAATCTTAGTCATTGTCTTAATTTGGGCGGTTAATCTAAAGGCGCTTAAGTTAGCGCTTCTAACTACTGGGCGGTCCACCCGCCGTCGACGCGCAGACTGGTTCCCGTCACGGACGATGCTGCGTCAGAGACGAGGTAGAGAACGGCGTCGGCAACATCTTCCGGGGTAGCGCAACGGCCGAGCGGGATGCGTGAGTGAACGAACTCGGAGAATTGCTCGTTTTCAAAGAACTTTTCCGTCATGAAAGTCCGGACGAAAGTAGGCGCGACCGTGTTAACGCGTATGCCGAAAGGCGCAGCTTCGATGGCGAGAGCCTTTGTCAGACCCTCTACGGCATGTTTGCTGGTACAATACACTGTTCGATTCGGTGAACCGACATGTCCCATCTGTGATGACATATTCACGATTGCGCCTTTGATACCGAGAAGAATCATTTTGCGAAGTGCCGATTGGCTGGCAAAGAAGAGGGATCGGACATTTAGCTCAATGATCTGGTCGAAGTCCTTCCTGGTAACGTTCAGAAATGGCCCGGGGCGGTTGCCGCCTGCGTTATTGACTAGGATATCGAGACGCTCCAGACCATCTACCAATGCCGCAAAGCCGTCGAGGTCGCAAACATCGCAGACGGCGGTTTCAACAGACAAGCCTTCGGCGCTCAGAAGGAGCCGAGCATCATCCAGAGATTTTGCGGTTCGACCAACGAGAAGGACTTTGCATCCGCTTTGGGCGAGCCGCCGGGCGCAGGCAAAGCCAAGGCCCTTGCTGGCACCCGTGACAAGGGCAAAGCGCCCATCAAGCCGAAAGCGATCCTTTGGGCGATCTGTCTCCGGGTCCATGAATAGAGGTGGTTAGAAACCGATGGAATGAAGATATTTCAAACTATCTCGAGCATTGCTCAGAGCGTCGAATGAGACGGTGGGATCTATGTCTTGTTCGATCGTCGCGCATCCTTCGAAGTTGTGTCTCAAGAGCGCTTCGCGCAAGTCGTGCCAGTCAGTTACCCCACGACCAAGTGGGCAAAATATGTTTTGCGATACGGCATCCAGGAAAGAGACTTTATCTTTGACGACTTGCCGGTGAACTTTTCGGTCAATATCTTTGAAATGGAAATGCTTTACCCGTTCATGATGACGTTCGTAAAAGGCAACTGCGTCAATTCCAGCGTACGCCATGTGTCCCGTGTCGAGGCAAATACCGACTTGGTCAGGATCAAGTTCTGATAAGACACTCTCGAACTCGGCTTCGAACTCGATGTAGGATCCTGCATGTTGATGGATGACAGGCATCACCCCATGGCTCAGCGCTACCTGCGCGATTTGCCGGATGAGTTCGATCATATACCTGAAACGATAATCATCGAGAGATATGGCGGAGCCTGGGTCACCCGCGGTCTGCATACGCTCGGGTGATATATGATCAATTACGACCAGGCGGCGTGCGCCAACGACGGACAAAAGGGAGCACGTCTTCTCGGTGATCGTTAAAACCTGCTTTTCGGCACTTGGCACATTTAGGGGCTGAAAGATAAATCCAGCGACCACGCTGAGGCGCCTGGTGCGAAATTCCTCAGGCAGACGTTTCACGTCCGTCGGGTAATAACCGTAGGGGCCGAGTTCTGTGTACCGAAAGCCAGCTTCTGCAATCTGCGACATTACCAATGACCAGTCCGGATTCTTCGGGTCGTCCGGGTAATCAACACCCCAGGAGACTGGAGCGTTGGCCAGTTTGAGGGACAAAGGTTGATAGGGCACAGTTTGAGCCTAGCAAACATGCATAGCTATGCAACTTGTATTAAGGGGGGAATAGGTCCTGGCCCGAGAATATCTACGCCGTCGTGGAAAGAGGATAAAACGCGCTCGCCCCGCAACCGAGTTTGACCTAGGATGTCCGTTATGCGTCAAATCAGCGGTGAAAAAGAGATTTGCCTTATTGGGCGAATCCCGTCCCCGATGCGCCACTGCCTTGTCGAATTCAATGCGGGCGTGGTGGTAGCCATTTCGAGTTCCCGTTATCAATGAAAACGCTCAATGGGGAATAGCAAAATTCGGCGACAAGCTGACGGGAAGGCGACTAAGTACCCTTCCTCCACGGAGGTAGCAAAACTCGCGGGTGTTTCCCAGTCAGCGGTATCGCGAACGTTTACGGAAGGAGCCAGCGTATCGGAGCGTACCCGCAAGAAGGTTATCAAAGCTACGGAGGCGTTGGGTTACAGTCCGAATATTTTGCCGAAGATTCTCCAGACGAATCGATCTGGTCTCGTCGCAATAGTCATCGGCGAGATGTCCAACCCGTATTACGCGCACGTCCTGGAGATATTCTCCAGGCAACTCCAGGAGCAAGGGAAGCGGGTCGTTCTTTGTTCGGTCAGTCATGGTGAATATATCGATGAGGCGATCCCGCTTCTCGCGGGATATCGGGTAGACGGGATTATCACCGCTCACCCGATATTGTCAGAAGCAGCGGCTGCAAGATGCGAGAAAATGCGGGTCCCGACGATCCTTTTTAATGGGCGGATGCGAAGCAGTTGGGTGTCGTCGGTTTGTGCGGACAACGTTGCTGCGGGCCGTGAGGTGGCAAACCTGTTTCTTCAGTACGGACCGAATCGGTTCGGTTACATCGCCGGCGGCCAGGAAACCCTGGCAAACCAAGACAGATCGGCCGGATTTATCGGGCAGCTTAAGGAAAATGGAATCGAGGGGGTCAAAACTGCAGCGGGCGAATACCGCTACGAGGGGGGGTATGAAGGGGCTTTGAGCTTGATGCGGCAGCCGCGACCCCCGCAAGCGATTTTCTGCGCGAACGACATGATGGCTATAGGGGCGATCGAGGCCATTCGACACGAAATGGGACTTCGGGTTCCTCAGGACGTCATGGTTGCCGGCGTTGACGACATTCCTGCGGCGGCATGGCGCTCCTATAGTTTAACTACGGTACGGCCGGATGTGGAGAGGATGGTTCAAGAGGCCATCGGAATTCTGAAAGCTAAGAGCGCTGGAACTGAGGGATCGACTGGTTCACTCAAACTGGTGCGCGGAACCTTGGTCCAACGAGGAAGCACTACCGGCTGGATAAACAAGCGCAAAAAGAGAATTGACAAAAAGGTCTAGGGCGGCATCACTTGCATAGCTGTGCAAGAAAGCGCGATTTCTTAAGCTACTTGACCTTTCTATTCCGTGGCGCTCTCCGAACAGATCCTGCTGTATGACCCTCGAAACTACCTCTAGGAAAATCTTCGTAAGTTGGCCCGGTTACTCCATCGCGGATCCGCATTCCGGAAAGCGCTTGATCGACGCCGGATACGAGGTGCTGCTTCGCCCGAAGCTGGGAGCACGATCACCTCGTGAACTCAGCGAAATGTTGGAAGGGGCAATTGGTGCGATTGTCAGTACCGACCCATTTACGCGCGATGTCATTCAAGCGCATCCAAGTTTGAGCGTTATTGCTCGCGTTGGAGTCGGCACCGATTCAGTGGATGTGGCCGCGAGCACCGAGTACGGAGTCATCGTCACAATCACTCCAGGGCTGAATGCTGAAACGGTTGCTGATCACACCATGGCTTTGATCCTGGCTCAATTGCGCAAGGTGGTTGACCAGGATTCGTCAGTCAAGCGTGGAGGTTGGGAGCGGGTCGGTCAATTGACTCCAACGGAACTGTTTGGAAAAACTGTTGGTCTCCTCGGCGCGGGCTCCATCGGTCGAAAAGTGATCCAAAGGCTAGCCGGGTTTGATGTTCGAATCCTCTTTTTTGATCCGGTAGTCCAGGATGCGCGACCGGCAACAAAGGTAGAATCGGTCAAAGAGCTTCTCAATGCTTCGGACATCGTGTCTTTGCATCTGTCGTTCACTGCAGAGACTGGCGCAATTGTTGGGGAGAGGGAGCTTCACCAGATGAAGTCAACGGCCATCCTAGTCAACACTGCTCGTGGGCCCCTTATTGATCAGGCGGCGTTATTCACCGCATTAAAAAAAGGAACAATAGGGGGTGCGGCGTTAGACGTCTTTGACGAAGAACCTCCACCAGCCGAGTTGTTGAATGAAATTCCGAATCTAATTTGTTCACCGCATCTGGCAGGTATCAGCAAAGAATCGATCCGCAGGATGACGGTTTCCGCGACCGATAGCGTGCTGTCAGTATTAGCGGGAGAGATCCCGGACACTGCGATCAATTTGCCGGCCACCCGCAGGGTGTCCATTTCGAATCGATTCGAAAGCTAAAACGTGCGAGTCTGGGCTAGCTAGCTTAGCTAGCTAGATTCTGTTGCGAAATGTCTGCAAGCGCGTCCAATCTGTGGCCCGAAGTGGCCAAAATAGCTTAGCCCAGGGTTCACCCGGGGTTCACCCTGGGTTAGTCGAAAATAAATGTTTCGCCCTGAAGCTGAAGGGGCTAGAAAACGCGCACGGGATCCGGTACAAAGGTTCCGAGCCGATTATCGCCGTATCTCGCGGCCCCTTCAGCTTCAGGGCTAATTCGGGTGGGGAGAACTACCCAGAGTAAACCCTGGGCTAAGCTCTTTAGGCCACTTCGGGCCAGAGATTGGAAATGTCCAAACTGCAGCTACCCAGCAAATCTTGAATCAACAATTCCCTTGATACCAGGATCAACCGCAAAAATATTACCCGCTAAAGGCTGGCTCGCAAGGCCGGCATCGTTGAGCAAGTGTTTCGAGCTGACGACGAAGATCGTTCGCATGTCCGAACCACCAAATGTAAGCGAGTTGATCTGAGTTACCGGAAATCCTATTACGCGATCTATCTTGCCGTTCGGTGTGTAACGCACAATTCGACCGCCCGAAAACATAGCGCTCCAAAGACATCCCTCCGAATCGACGGTGGCGCCGTCAGGCAAACCCTCATAAGAGGACAGGTCGACGAATACACGTCTATTGTGTGGAGTGCCTTCGTCGAGGTCATAGTCGAAGGCATAGATTACGTGCCTGCGGGTATCGGCAAAATACATGATTTCGCCCTCTGGACTCCACGCCAGGCCATTCGGTACTACGATCGACGGGAGAATCAAGTCCAGCTGCGTGTCTGACGCCAATCGGTAAAGGGAGCCACACGGTTTGCCGCGGATAACTTCGTTCATGGTCCCCGCAAAAAAGCGACCTCTCGGATCACACTTGCCTTCATTAAAGCGATTCTCAGGTAGATCGGGTTCCGGATTGTGTACCTGCGAAAGCTGGTTAGTCGCAGGATCAAAAAAATGGATCCCGTTTTTTAGCGCGACGACCATTCCGCCATTTCGCCGAAAGACAAAGCTGCCAATTGAAGTCGGCAATTGCCAAAGAGAAGCTTCCTGGGTGGAAACGACATAGCGACGAATGAGGCCTTTCGGAATGTCGACCCAATAAAGAGCTCCCTCCTCAGGACTCCACACCGGCGACTCGCCCAGTTGATTTCCCGCTGCGAGAACTTGCTCCATTAGTTTGACTTGGCGGAAGTATCGAGAAAAACGGAAAAAGAGCAATTGAAAAGCTATGCAAAAATTGCGATCTTCGGCTTATTATCTAAACGACGTTTTGGCCAAACAAGCTTTCCGTTGTCCCAGTTTCCCCTAGCTGATGAAACGCTTCGAACAGAAAATCGTACTCATAACCGGCGCCTCGACTGGGATCGGACTTGCAACAATCAATCGCTTCCAGCAGGAGGGAGGCATCGTTTACGGAGCTCATCGAGACAAGGGCGCCGATTTACTAGGTGCACGATCGATCCATCTTGACGTGACAAAGGAAGCGGACTGGAAGGCCGCCATTGAAGAGATCATGACAAAGAGCGGACGATTGGACGTACTAGTCAACAACGCCGGAATCCGGGCGAGCGGGACGGTAGAAGAGACCGATCTAAAGCTTTGGTATCATCTGATAGACACAAACTTGACCTCGACGTTCCTGGGATGCAGGGCGGCAGTACCGGCGATTAGAAAAGGTGGAGGAGGGGCGATCGTCAACGTCTCATCCATCACCGGCATTCGAGGGGCCGAAAACATGGTAGCTTACAGCGCGTCGAAGAGCGGCATCGTTTCGATGACGTCTTCTTTGGCATTGGATCTCGCAAAAGAAAACATTCGCGTGAATGCTGTTTGTCCCGCCGCCATTCGCACTCAGATGGTGACGAGTTGGATCGCTCAGTCATCGGACGAAAAAGCTGCCGAAGATGCGCTGCTGCGCAAACATCCGATCGGCCGCATTGGTGAGGCGAAGGATGTGGCGGGCGTGATCGCGTTTTTGGCGAGCGAGGATGCAGCGTTTATGACCGGGCTGGCCATTCCAGTAGATGGCGGCAGAAGTATCCGGTAACTGAAAAAGTAGAAGGGAGTTCGTAGAAGTATTTGCAAAAAAAAGCCTTGCAGGGCTATGCAGGTGGTGATTGCATAGCTTTGCAAAGCGCCCAGGTGTTCGGCTTGTTGTTGGTCCAGTTGGCCCCCCTTCACGAATGAACCATTCTGATCTCCTTCCAATGCATTTAACCGGACGATGCTTAAAGAACTAAGGTTGGGAATAGTGGGGGCAGGATATATGGCCAAAACGCACAGCTTGGCCCTGCGCAACATTGAGCCCCTGCTGTGGCCCAATGCGCCCACGATTATTTTGCAACGGATGGCCGATGTTAACGAAAAAGCCGCCTCTAGCGGCGCTTCACGGTGGGGTTGGGAAGAGTCGACCGCCGATTGGCGGGAGATCACGCGAGCCTCGGATATCGACGCGGTGATTGTCATTACGCCCAATAACAGTCATGCGGAGATCGCGATCGACGCTTTTGAGCATGGCAAACATGTTTTTTGCGAGAAGCCGCTTTCTCATTCTGTTGAAAGTGCGGAACGCATGGAGTCTGCGGCGGTGAAATCAGCTAAGATTAACGTGGTTAATTTTGCCTATCGCTGTTGGCCGGCAATTGAGTTCGCCCGCCAGCTGATCCGCCGCGGCGACATCGGGGAGCCTATCCATTTTGAAGGTCACTTCTTTCAAGATTATGCCGCTGACAAATCGCTGCCCTTTTCTTGGCGCTTTGACCGCAGTCTCGCTGGAGGGGGCGCCGTGGCAGATCTTGGATCACATCTTTTCGATGTGGCCTGTGCCCTGATGGGTGGCGTGAAGTCCGTCATCGCAAAGTCACGAAGGATGTATGCAAAGCGTCCATTCTTGGACGGGGTGGAGGGAACAGAGGTGACTGTGGACGACTTGACCGCGACATTGGTTCAGTTTCGAAGCGG
The DNA here is from genome assembly GCA_035484035.1 of Chthoniobacterales bacterium. Lineage (GTDB taxonomy): Bacteria > Verrucomicrobiota > Verrucomicrobiia > Chthoniobacterales > JAFAMB01 > JAFAMB01. The sequence continues at coordinate 1,885 of DATHPI010000230.1, read as the reverse complement.
GGCGACGGGTTCGCTCCACGCAAGTTGGGCTGCCACGGGTCACAAGAGTGATTTGGCTTTTAGCATTGTCGGGAGCGAGGGGGCTTTGGAGTTCCAGTGGGAACGGAATAATGAGCTGCACTTTTATTCTTCAAGGGACGAAAAGCTAAAGGCTGGGTTTAGAAGGATCATGATCGGCGGGATCCACCCGGAGGCGGATTTGTTCTGGCAGGCTCAAGGCCAAGGACTCGGTTACGGCGACGCTTTCGTGGTGACGGCTCGGCGCCTCATAGAGGGAATCCAACGCAGCGATCCGGGTACAGAACCCAATTTCACTCAAGCATTGCACATCAGCCGCATTATTGAGGCTGCTGTGCAGGCCGGAGAATCGAATACATGGATCGAAGTACCCGGAGCCGATCCGTTCGTGCAAGGAACTAGCAACGCTTGATGGAGCCGTGAATCGGTACCTGCTATGATAAATGTAGCCGTGATTGGAGCGGGTCGAATTGGACGAGTTCATATTGAAAATCTGGTCAGAAACCGACTCGCTTGCCTTAAAGTCATATGTGACACCCGCGACCAGGTGGGAAAGCGTCTGGCTCTCGAATTCGGGACCGAATTCTCTGCGTTACCGGATGAAATAATACGGAATAAAGAAATAGACGCCGTCTACATCTGCACGCCCGCCCATACTCACATCGATCTCATGGAGGCCGCCCTCGCGAACGACAAGTATGTCTTTTGCGAAAAGCCGATCGACGAAGATTTGGAGAAAGCGAAACGGTTTGTTTATGCGAACCCGGCGAGAGCGACGAAAATCATGATCGGTTTTCATCGAAGGTTTGATCAAACGCATCTTCATCTAAGGGAGACGATTCATTCAGGCAGTCTCGGACAGATTGAACAAATTGTTATTAATTCCCGAGATCCGACTATGGAGTCATATGATGTACTCACCTTTACAGGCGGCATCTTCCGAGACATGACGTTGCACGACATCGATCAAGCTTCAGTCTTATTGGGGCGTGCGACTTTCACAGGCGTCTTCGCCCGAACGGCGTGCCTGGTGGATCCGGCCTTTGCGCAACGCGGCGACTTCGACAACGCGGTTGCCACTTTTTGGACCGAAACCGGGGTGACTTGCACGATTTTGAACAGCAGGCGCTCTGCTTTCGGGTTCGAGCAAAACATTGAAGTTTTTTGCTCTAAAGGTAGCGCGTCACTCAACACACCAACTGGGATGACGTTCACTGTTCGAGATCAGAGAGGCACACACTGTCCTGCCCCGATGGGTCATTTCCTTGAGAGATACCAAGCTGCCTATGAAACGGAGTGCCAGGCCTTCCTGGAAACCATTCAGCACGGAAAAGAATTTCCGGTATCCGCTTTGGATGGCCTAATTGCTCTAAAGCTGGCAGACGCAGCGGATCGGTCGGCGCGTCTCGGTCAACCTGTGGCGATTGAGGCCTAAGTTAATGGAACGTCGATTTATTCATTTCTATGGCCATGAGTTTCACATCGGCCGCGGCCTACGGACAAGTTAGCCGCGGCGAAAGGTATTCGGGCGCGCTTTGGGCGACACGCTCGCCCGTCATCGCGCAGCACGGAATGGCGGCGACGGAGCAGCCGCTCGCCTCGGCACTCGCGATCGACATCCTGAAGAAAGGCGGTAGCGCGGTCGATGCGGCAGTCGCGGCCAATGCTGCGATCGGGCTGATGCAGCCGGTGCTGAATGGCATCGGCGGCGATCTGTTCGCCATCGTCTGGGATCCCAAGATGAAGCAGGTCTACGGCTATAATGGTTCAGGCCGCGCGGCCAAGGGGCGCGATCTTGCCAAGCTCACCGCCGAAGTCGAGGCCGCATGGAAAAAGGCGGAGAAACCGTATCAGGCGCATATTCCGC
>DATHPI010000229.1:0-2471 GCA_035484035.1 Chthoniobacterales bacterium | reverse complement strand
TGACGTGGTCGCCCATGGGCTTCATGCCAAGAACTGCAATGCCGTTCTCGGTCAAAACCGGGAGTACCCGCTTTTCGAAACTGTTGAAGTGAGCGTCCATTACGTTCAGAGGCATCTGAACCGCATCAAACTTGAAGCTGTAGTTGGAGGCTGTGGCTAACATTTTCAGATGAATGTCTGGACTCTTGTGGCCTGTAAATCCGATAAAACGGACCTTGCCTGCCTTTTTGGCTTCCAGCACGGCCGCCATGCCGCCGCCCGCGGCAAAAATACGCTCCGGATCAGAATCACGAATCACTTCATGGAACTGGAGTAAGTCGATTCGATCGGTCTGCAGCCTCCGTAGCGATTCATTTAGCTGGGCGGCAGCGGCGATCTTGGTGCGACCATCGATCTTGGTCATCAAAAAGGCTTTCTCCCGATAACCATCGCGTAGAGCTTTGCCCATCCGAATTTCGCTCTCTCCGCCGTTGTAGTCCCAGCAGTTATCGAGAAAATTGATCCCTTCATCGATCCCAGTCCGAATAAGTCGAATACTCTCCTCCACATGGCTCTGGCGAGCCAGGTGATACCCACCGAGGCCGATCACTGAAACCTGTTCGCCGGTGTGGCCTAACGGTCGATATGGAATCCCATCCTTGCGATCGCGTCCGGTTGACCCGCTTTGCGTTCCGGCCATCAGCAGCGATGCGGCAGCCATGCCGACAAACTCTCTCCGGCTCACACCGGGGTCCAGGTTCGCAAGCATTCTGTCGGTCGGCGATGACTGGTCGGAAGAATCGATGCGTGAGTGATTCGAGTCGCTATGGTTCTGAGTCATGGCAAGTCCTCCTGTGCAGTTACAGAGTGAGGGCTATTGTCAAATACTATTCCTTGAAAGCAACCAACCTCGGCTCATTTGCTTTGCCTCGTCGTTCCTTCGACCAGCACACGAAGCGGAAAATAGTTCAGGAAGCCAACTCCGCAATTCCAGTTAGTTCCAGATATTCGTTCTCTGAGAATTGGAACGAAGCTGCCTGTATGTTTTCCTCAAGATGCGTAATTGAGGAAGTCCCGGGGATGGGCAGCATAACAGGCGATCGCTTCAGCAACCACGCCAATGCGATCTGGATGGGTTTTACTTGGCGGGCCTTCGCAATCCGTTCGAGCAGCCTGCCGGCCACGTGCCCTGCTCCCAGAGGGAACCACGGGATGAACGCGATCCCACTGCGCTCGCAATAATCCACAACGTTGTCCCATTCGCGATCGGCAAAGCTGTAGCGGTTCTGGACCGACACGATCGGTACGATTTTCCGCGCCCGCTCGATGTGCTCTACGGTGACATTCGACAATGCGACTAACCGGATCTTTCCTTCTGATCGCATGTTGGCCAAGGTCTCAACCGACGCGTCGAAAGGCACCACCAGATCGGGAGCATGCAGCTGGTAGACGTCGATCCGATCGAGGCGAAGTCTTTTCAGGCTGCCTTCCACCGCCTCGCGCAAGTGCTCCGGGCTGGCATCGTGGGTCCATTGGTTCGGCCCAGGGCGATTCCATCCCCCCTTGGTCGCGATGACAAGGTCCTTGGGGTAGGGCGTCAACGCTTCGGCGATCAACTCTTCGCTGACATTGGGACCGTAGGAATCAGCCGTATCGATGAAATTGACTCCCAACTCAACGGCTCGGCGGAGAACGGCTATCGCCGCGGCACGGTCCTTCGGTGGACCCCAGATTCCGTCGCCCGTCAGGCGCATCGCTCCGAAACCAAGGCGATTGACAGTGAGTTCATCGCCGAGTTTGATTGTTCCGGCGGCAGCGGCCGACAGACTCGTGGCTTTCTTGGTGGTGTCTTTCACAGTTCACTCTCCATCAATGCATTTTATTCCGCGGGGCGCCAACCGGAAGTGCGCGATTTGATAGTTGGGGCGACCGTCGTCGTGCCAGGACCGAGGTCCTTTTCGTAAACAATATCATTCTTGGTGACTATGAAACTCTTGACCCCCGACGACCGGTACTCCGCCGGATACGCCACCAACACCAAGCCACCTTTCTTATGCCCGCCGGAACCAAAGCCATTCGTCGTGGCCGCGGAGTTTCCATTCACGGGTCGAAAGTAGTATCCGTGAAACGGAGAGGAGTCATTGCCGCCGCCATTTGCCAAACCGGCGGATACGAGGCTTTGGGCAAATTGCGTTATCGGGTCGTAGCTGGCTGGCTTTGCGACCTGGTCCTTTTTTGTGATCGCAAACTCCTCGCAGACTTCAATCGCTACGGCCTCATTCTCTCCAATTCTTCGGAACAGAATTTCCTGCGTACCGGCCTTCGAATCGAAGTACCATGCGCCATTTTTTGAAACTAGCGGAATCGGGAACGGCCAGTTCTCTGCGCCGATATAAAGCACCGTGCTTCCATCGGGCTCTTGGACCAGACGGTGCATCTCTTGATATTTCTGGCCGAATTGCTCGCGCTCCAGCTTGTCCTCGACTTCGTCG
>DATHPI010000228.1:0-8375 GCA_035484035.1 Chthoniobacterales bacterium | reverse complement strand
TGCTCGGTACTTGGCAACGGTTCGTCGCGCTATCGGTATGCCGCGGTCGGAAAGAATTTCCACAATTTCTTTGTCGCTGAGCGGGTTTCGAGTTTCTTCGTTGCGGACGAGGTCGGAGATCGCGTCTTTGACGCTCGTATTACTGAGAGAAGCGCCGCCGGCAGTCTGATATCCCGGCGTAAAAAAGTACTTCATTTCGAACACCCCTTGAGGCGTCGCCATGTACTTCCCCGAAATAGCACGACTGACCGTGGTCTCATGAACTCCGACCGTGTCGGCGATCTGAGCCATCGTCATTGGCTTGAGAAATGCCGATCCATTCTCCAGAAATTCATGCTGCCGCTTCACGATTTCGTTCGCAATATTTAAGATGGTCTGCTGCCGTTGATGGATGCTCTTGATCAGGAATTTTCCGCTACGGATTTTTTCTCTGATATAGTCCCGAACATCTGTTGCATTGGTTCCTTGCGTCATCAACTCTTTGTAGGTTTTGCTGATACGCAAATGGGGAACTTGATCTCCGTTCAACGAGACCGAGTAATCATCGTCCACTTTGTCGACGCTGACGTCAGGCAGCACATAACTGTTTGGATCAGGAGTAAAAATCTGGCCGGGCTTCGGGTCGAGAGTGGATATGAAGTTCGCGGCCCTTTGCACCTGCTCGACGGAAATGCTGAGGCGGCGCGCCACTTCCGGAAGTCGTTTGCGCCCAAGGTCTTCGAGGTGCTGTTCCACAATCTGGTATTCAAGGCTACCTTCTTTTCCCAGACGGCGGAGCTGAATCAACAGACATTCTCGCAGGTCGCGGGCTCCCACCCCGACTGGATGAAATGTTTGAATCAGATTCAGCGTTTCCTGCAACTCCTCCAGCGAACGTCCCGTGTTGGTGGAAATGTCCTCCAGCGAAGTCTGGAGAAAACCCAGATCGTCGATGTTACCGATAATCAGTTCCGCTGCTTCCCGTCGTACTTCGGAAACGTCCGAGGTGTTCAACTGCTCCCAGAGATGCTGTTGTAAAGTTTCCTGGCTGGCGATCGAGTCAAAGAAGAATTGCCTGCGTTCTTCGTCCTCAAGATTTCTGGACGAGTAGCTGACATTCTGGGCCATATAATCCCGCCATTCCTCGTCCAGCTTCGCCAGTCGCTCGAATTCCTCTTGGAAATCATTGTCTTCTGTCGATCTCTCCTCGGCCTCGACTGTGCCAATCTCTTCTTCGAGGACAGGATTAGTTTGCAGCTCCTGTTGAACCAGATTCCTCAGTTCCATCGCCGGCGCCTGCAATATCTGCAAGCTCTGCTGCAGCTGCGGTGCGAGCACCTGCTGCATTGTCAAATTTTGGAACTGATGGATCCCCTGGCCAGCCATACGGAATATTGTTACATCGTCAAACGCTGACTCTAGAAGAGCAGCGGGTGAACTGCAAGGAGGCAGAATAAAGGAAGACCGGAAGCATGTCCCTGCCGGAGCAACCGCTTTCCGATTTCGGCTTGGCGCAAAAAAGCTGGGCGTTTTGCTCCGTCAACCTCGGTGATGTTTCAGATCGAGCTTTCGATAGAGAGTCGCGATACTGATCTCCAGCATACTGGCCGTCTTTTCTCGGGAACCTTGATTGAATTTGAGAGTCATCTCAATGTACTTGCGCTCTTGGTTGCGCACGAAATTGTCAAGGGGTTGACCCACTATCCATTCGGTTTCCGGCGTCTTTTCGAATGAGCCCGATTCAGTTAACACGTGTGGTGGTAAATCTTCCGCTCGAATCACTCCTCCATCACTCAGCGTGCAGGCCCTTTCGATCGCGTTCTCAAGCTCCCGCACATTTCCAGGCCAGGGGTATCGCACCAGCCGTTCCATGGCACTTGTTTCGATTGTCTTCTTCTCGGTTCCCGTTTTGTCTGCCTGCTTCTGCAAAAACCTCTCGGCCAGTAGCGGCACGTCCTCCATCCGTTCCCGGAGCGGCGGAATTTCAATCGGGATCACGTCGAGCCGAAAGTAGAGATCCTCACGGAATCCTCCTGTTCGCGTTTTCGCCTTCAGGGGTTCGGTTGAAGCCGCAATCAACCGGACGTTGACAGGGATTTGCTTGGTATCGCCTATCCGCCGAATATGACGTTCCTGCAGGACCCGAAGAAGCTTCGTCTGCAACGGCTGCGACATCGAATTGATCTCATCCAGAAAGAGCGTTCCGTTGTTGCCCTCTTCAAACAAGCCGGCATTGTCCGTCAGCGCGCCTGGAAATGAGCCTTGCTTGTGGCCGAACAATTCCGACTCGAGCAGGTTGTCCGGAAGAGCGCTGCAATTGATCGCCACGAACGGACGATTTTGCCGTGAGCTCTTGTAATGGAGTGCGCGGGCCACCAATTCCTTTCCGGTTCCGGACTCGCCCTGGATAAGGATCGTACTTTCGGTGTCGGCGACTTTCAGCATGCGCCGATAAATCGCCTGCATTTTACCGCTCGTGCCGATGAGGTTCTCAAATTCGTAGGGATCACGAATGGTGGGTCTTGAGACTTCGCTTTGTTGGTGAGCTGTCTGATGATTGAGCGCCCGTTCAATGCAGAATTGCAGCTCGTCCACTTTCAAAGGCTTGGTAATGCAATCAAAGGCCCCTGATTGCAGTGCCTTCTGAGCCAGTTCGACGGACATGAGAGGTGCAGTCATCACCACCACGGTCTGAGGATGTTTCTCTCGGCACTCACGTAAGATATCGAATCCGTTGGTCTTCTCGGATTGGAGGTCAGCGATGACGAGCTGGGGGTCGACATCGGGCAACGCATCGATGGTCGCCTCGGAGGAATTATAATGAAAAGGTTGATGTCCGCGATCCCGGCAAAGGTTGGAGACCAATTCGACAGTTTCGGGTTCATTATCTGCAATTAGAATACGCGCCATATAGAAATGCTCTTTATAAGTATTTTATAGATTATGATAATTACTCCCGATTGCCAGAAATATCATGCGCTATGCTTAAAAATATTTTAGTCTCTTCTCGCCGTGCCCATCGTCTCGTCCAGGAGTCGGTATTCCGTTTCTGTCGCCGACCACGATCAGGATCGGAGAACGGAGGATGGAGGATGGAGCATCGGAGTATTGGAGCGTTGGAGGATTGGAGAATTGGAGGATTGGGCTTGGCGCCAAACAAATCGACTATGCTTACTGCGCCCGCGCCAACTGAAGCCGAAACGCCGAACGCCGAACGCTGAACGCGGGCCCGCCTCCCCTAATGTGCTTCGTCGCCTTCGCCCGAAACATCTTCCTTTTCAGAAGGGTGTTCCGGATTGTGAGCGATGGCTATGGGAGGACACCCAACTTTGATCAGGCCATAGGTCAGGAGCGCTTTGCTGTCTTCCCAGATCCCAGGCTTGTCGGTGTGCAACACGACGGAAATAACTTCGTGCCCTTCGACGAGGGCGGAACTCACCAATACCTGCTGGGCGGCGCGCGTGTAGCCGGTCTTGAGTCCGTTGCACCCGGCGAAGTGCCGGAGCAGGCGATTATGATTTCGAAGCTGCTCGACAACGCCTTGGGGCGACTTCCAGGTGTAATAAATCGTCGCAACCACTTGCCGAAAGAACGGTTGCTCCATTGCGGCGCGCGCAATAAGCGCCAGATCATGAGCTGTCGTGTAGTGGCTTGGGTCGTGCAATCCGTTGGGATTTGCAAAATGGCTGTTGGTGGCTCCCAGTTCCACCGCCCGACGATTCATCTTGGCTGCAAACGCCTCGATCGAACCGGCGTTGTCGCGAGCAAGCGTCATCGCCACGTCATTGGCACTCTTTAGCATCAGACCATAGATCAGCTGACGCCGGGTGTACTGCTCTCCCGGTTTCAGGTCCAGCTTGGTCGGTTCAACGGTGGTGTCGGAGATGTCAACCGTGACGAGTTTATCGAGGTCGCCCGCTTCGATCACCAATAGGGCCGTCAAGATTTTGGTTGAGCTGGCTGGATATTGGATGGCGTTCTCATTCTTGAGGAAAAGAAACTCGCCAGTGAACGAATCGATCAAGGCCGCGCTTTGGGCAACCACCGCCGGTTCCTTGTCCGTGCCCAATTTTTCGGCAACGGGCGTTTCTCTCACTTTTTTCGGAGTGCCGTTAGCTGGCGCCGCGAGTAGGAAGAGGCCAATCAAAACGGTGATCGACCGGATCAGTTCAAGATTTTTCCGTTTACCATCATCCATTTGACCGTTCCTCTGTTTTGAATAACTGCTTCGAACACATCTCCGGTTGAGCCTCTAAAGGGGAGCGCGATAGCATCGGCCAGGTAGCCGGGGGCGATTTTGCCCAACTCGCGACCGAGCTTCAGAGCGCGCGCCGGCCGGATGGTGACCATTTCAAGCAGTTCTCGGGCGCTGAGGGTCTGGTAGATTTTTCTTGCCGTGCGCATCTCCGAAAACAGGTTGAGTGAGTCATTGCTGGCTAAGCTGTCCGTGCCGATCGAGATATTCAAGCCGCAAGCCTTCAGCGCTTCGAGAGGAAAGCGTTTCTGGTGCAAGAACCGATGGCTCTTCGGGCAGTGCACGATTTGCAGGTTTCGCCATTCGGTTCGGCTCAGGAGTTCGAGATCACGATCGTCCACCTCATTAAGATGGGCGACAATACATTCGGTGTTGATCAATCGATTTTCAATCAGATGTCGCAAAGGAGAGGTCGAACCGCAATCGGTCATGGGACGTCCCAACTGTTGGAGAAAATCGTAAAGCTCCCCCGAACTCTCGGCGAACATAGCGTATTCTTCGGTCGATTCAGCGACATGCGTTGTCACCAGCAGGTTCATCGAGCGCGAACATTCGAGAGCCAGTTCGTACATTTTGGAGGATGCGGTATAGGGAGCGTGCGGGCTCAGACCAAGTCCCCCGAGCCGGTCGCCATTTCCGGAAAAGAAGAGCCATGATCCAAAGACATGTTCTTCGATCCAGGGTCTGGGCCGCACATCAATGAGCTCCAAGCAATTCCAGGTGCGGATTCGGGGCGGGGGCAGCAGTGGAAAAATTTGAGGAGTAGAAACGATATTCAGAACTGTTGTCACCCCATACTTTCGGAGTTCTTCAAAACCGAGATGGGTGGCGCGCAAGTAGTCGCTATCGGTAAGGGATCTCTTGAGTGCATTGATTCGTTTGACCCAGCGAGAGAAACTATTGGCCGACAGGATCGCCCCGCGCATCAGGGTGTAGTCCAGGTGGCAATGGGCATTGATTAACCCAGGCATCACCACGACTTCCCCCAGGTCCACGACCTCTCCGGCAAAATTCTTCAGAAGCTCAGGAGCGCTGCCAGCTTGGACAAAGCGCGACCCGTCGACCGCAAACACCCCGTTGTCGATCGGGGTGCCAGCCATGGTAATGAGCGTACGGCATCGATAAGCGGTCATCGAGGGGACTTCTTCAAGGCGGTTCTCGCTGCGGCCACCAGGAGATTGCAAGCCTCCAGGCAGAGGATTGGCAGAGCCGCACGCTCCTGGCCCGTCTGGTCCACGGTGGGATCAGACTTCGAACTTGGAAGGAAGTCCGGTGATTGATTCTCCTCGATTCCCCACAAAATGGTCCTTAAACACCGGCTATCTGAACGACAAGCTTCTTTCACTAGATCTTGCGCCTGATCTTCGGTGAGTTGGCGCGTCACTCTATACATTCCGGATTGCCGATTCAGTGTTTTTCTTAAACAAACGGGAGCTACCGTCCCGGCGTGGTAGGCCAACCAGCTGGCGATGGCGCCGGGATAAAAGTAATCGAGCGCTCTTTGCAGCGCGTCAATGCTGGTTAACTCGATGAGCCAGCCTCTGGGTAAATTGGGTGCTCCCTTCAAAGGGCGGTAAGCACCGGAGGAATCAAATTTTGCAATTTCCCGGGCGTCATCAGTCGAGTGATAGACCTCCGCCTCAGGCAAAGAATTCCGGTCGGCCCAATGGTAGAGAAGGTATCCATGGGAAGATTCTGTAAACTCGAGTTCCCCAAGAGCGTTGTAACCGGCCTTAATCAAGCGTGCTAAATCATCCCTGATCATGCGGCTGAGGCGGACGGATGTTTCCGGTCAAATCGATCGATGGTGTCGAGAATAACGTCCGCCATTAAAGGTTCCGTACCGATCGCGTTTGCGTAATAAAGCAGCCGCCCTTCCAGAGGATATGGATTTCTGCGGAAGACCTCCTGCTGACTTGCCGCGGCGGTTGGTGAAGATTCAATGCCGAGGAGAACCGGGATATCCTGGTAGCTATGCAAGCCGTCGGCGATAAAAAAAGGCACGACCACCACATTCGGTTGTGTGGTGTTTTGGCGCCAATCCGCAATAAAGGGCGATTCCTCCATGTAGGCCTCCGAAACTTCCGCATACAACCCTTTATCCCTGATGGCTCTGACTTGGGATTGAGCCGCTTCAGCCGACTTTTCATTCAGGCTCGTGCCGTGGCCAACGATCAAAAGACTGGTTTTCTCCTCCGGAACATTGGGCGCTGCTTCCCGCGCCCGGCGAAGCAACAGGTCCACCATTCGCGGGTCATTACCCACAGGTTCGCAATATTTAATAATTTTCCCAGCTCGATGAGTGACCGGCCCGGCAAGTTCAAGTTCTCGCGGGATGACTGTCTCAGTGAAGTAACCTTCGCTAATAAAGTTCGGGACGACATAAACATCCTCTCCCTCGACCATTCGCAGGATTTCTCGAAGGCTTGGCTCCTCCTTCCAAAAGGTGCAATAGACTTCCGCAAAAAGCCCGCGACGAACGATCTCGTCCGCATGCTGGAAGGTCGGTGCGCTGGAATCGGGATTCAGGGTGGAACCGTGACCTACCAAAACGAGGGAGCTCTTTGTCTTGTTAGTCATATTTCTAAAGTGGATGTCTCGCCGAAGTTCCTCAAATGGAATTCGCATTCTGCGACGCCAAATCGCAGGCGGGAGATTTCTCTGCAGAAGCGAGAAAAAACCCCGATCGTCAGCCCGAGGGTGGCTACTCGCGGGGATGGGAGGGGAGCGCCGGCGGAAGGCCTGGAACCGTCACGCCGCAGTCTGAAAAGGAAGAGCGTTCGTGCAGAATCTTTGTCGTGCGTCAGGAAACAAGAATACTGGCATCGCGATCCTGATGCCGGGGGGAAGCAGAGGTATCGAACGTCACTTCCGCGGTCTCGGTGTCGAGGGTAAATTGGAGTTCCCCTGTTTGGTTCTCGATGCCTGGTTCAGTTCCATTTCGACGTTCCTCGGAAAACTCGACGTTGAATCTGCCGTTCCAGAGTTTCCCTGTTCGGTTGGTCAACTCCACCATCCAGATATCCGGAAGGCGACTGGCGGACCGGTGACCGCCATTGGTGCAAAGGTGATCCAGTGGCAGTTGCCTCTGATTTTCGATAAAAGCTGCTGTCAACCAATCTTCGAGATCGGTTTCCTCAAGGTAGTCCAGGATTTCAGGTATGATCATTGGTACAAAGAGTTAGTTAGGCCGTTCACTAGGAGCCAATCCGCTTGGCTCTGGCTGCCCAGCTCGCCATTGTATCTTACTCCGACATAATTGCCATAACCTGAAGGGATTATTTTCAGCCTTTTTTGCATTTTATAATTTTATGGCCTTACGAAGGAGGCTAGAGAACTTAGCCCGGGATTTCAACCAGGGTTCAACCATGTCACCATTATTTCTAAGACGGTGCACTAGATCAAAACAGCCCGGTGGAGGCGGGGTCTGGCAGACCCCAGATTTTCCAGTCTTGCAGGTATTCCGATCGAGGAAGGCAAACATAGACAGGATTCGCATTTGCTCGAAGCCACTTGATCAATTCTACCAGGTTTTTTTCCGCCATCGTGGTGCAACCGGCCGACGGGCGCGTTGGTCCTCGCCGGATGTGAAAGAAAATCGCGCTCCCGTGACCTGGTAAAGGCGGATCCGCGTTGTGGCGAATTTCGACTAGCCAACGATAGGCGAAGTCACCGCTCCGCATTTTCTGTTTCGCAAACCAGGGCGGGGGATTGTTGGCGTCCACGGTCACGTGTTGGTTATAATAAGAATTGTGAATGTCGTCCACCCAGGCATCGCCTTCTCCGACGGTGTGAAACGGGTAGTTAGCTCCTGGCGGCAAAGATCGATCGTAAGTGTAGATCATTCCAATCCGGAAGACGCCGGCGGGAGCTCGATGATCATGCTCCATTTTCGCCGGGCTTTGATCTTGTCGCGTGATCAAACCTCTGCCCCAGGCTAACCCTGATTTTCCGAAGAGCACCGGAACCGGTTGACCTGCGGCATGCCATCCTTCCGGCGTCTTGTCGAATCGCTACAACCGGCCGTTCATGCTGTCCCAGGTCGGCGCAATTCCGACAATCACCTGTGTGACCGACGGGCCGATACGATCTTCGGCCTCGGAAAAAATCGGAAGCATCAGGAGTAGTGCAGAGAGCCGAA
>DATHPI010000227.1:0-15529 GCA_035484035.1 Chthoniobacterales bacterium | reverse complement strand
TGATCGACATCCTGTAGCGACGAAGTCATAGGCGAGGTAACACGGAGACCCCGGCTCAGACGGAGCTTCGCCCTACCTGCGCCGGGGCTTTGCGCGTCATCCCGACTTACAATATGACCCCTATGAATTCCTTCGAGGATTTAGCCTCCACGGACTGCCATCCCTGGTCGAAGACGGGCGCCAAACCGGATTAGTGACTGTTATCCGCATATCATTCGTTATTAAGATTAACAGATAGGTATTTGCAAATTGAACGAGAAAAACGTCACCAAAGCCTCCAAACTAGGCCGGGTAGCGGCCATCCTAATTTTGTATAGTCACCACTACAGATGTGTAGGAATACCAGACGAAGACCAAGGCGATGTGACTGTCGGCCCTAATCTAGTGCACCGTCTCGCATAATGGTGACGTCGTTGCCAACGACGGGCACAAGTATGAAACAAGACAAAAGCATTGCAAAATGTAGGCTAAGTGCCACAAAATAAAGTGTTATGACAAATCTGCCCGCCGTGCAAATATCTATTCCAGCACCGCGGCACGGAGGGCTGAACGCCTCGAACTTGCGTTCAAATTGGAATCCCAGATACAGGAGGCCGGCTCGGACGGCGCCATTGAGTTCGCGTTCTGGGGAACCCACAGGCAAATCAGAAGGAATCGGGCACGAAGAGTTGAATGCATTTACCGCAGGCGCAATTGGTGACGCTTTCATGCAGCTCTCCGCAAAATCGACAGATCCAAACGGTTAGAACCGCGAAAGGAAGTCTCTGTTCGCAATCGCAAAGGTATTCGCCGTCTGTGGTTTGTTCCGTCATGTTCTCCATTAAAAGGTCTGGAGAACTTACGCCGGTGTTGGCTTGGCTGGATGCCTTAGCTGAAAAGCTGGAGGACTGGAATCCAGTTTGCGTCGCAACAGTGCCCCTGACCTCTTCCGTAAGGGTCGCGATGCGTGATGATATAATAGAGCTCCCTATAGCGCTTGGTCATTTGATCTTTAAAAGAGCAATCTCCTGCATGAGAAAAGTTATTCACATCGAGCAGGAGTCGTTCCAAAAAGGAGGAGCTCAGGGAACGCTTCCCGGATCTCCTCGCTGCGGTGAAGACATGTCATACTTGCCCTGGTTGTAACCGCGTTGCTAGGGCGGATTGGCGAGGTTGTTCACAAGCTGTTCACACCGTGGATGATATCAGGGTTTACCCCTACTTGTTTTTCAGGTCTGCCCTGATCATCCCCTATAAACCAAACATCGAGCGATCACCCTCCGTTTTGAGATGTTGCCGGATTTCGCCAATCGCCGCCAGATATCCTCCTCAAGAGGCCCGAATCTGCGGGTCATTTTTCGGACGATGAAATTTGGGAACTGCGTCTCGGACGCTGCTGTGGCCTTTACCCGGAATATGTTCAGATGACCATCTCCGGCATCTTGCTCGAAAAATGTGCAAGTTCCCGATTTCCTCAACGAGGTGGAACCATCGAGAGCTTCACGCAAACGTGCCTTGGAATCCTTAGCGAATTATGGCTCTTGCACGACGACCGGGATTTTATCTCCCGGCTTCAACTTTGGGCGACCGCGCGTGGTCACCACAACGTTTCCCCATTCGCCGGAGGCCGGAAATCCACCGATCTGATGCGGTTGATCAACGAGTTCGTTCAAATCCAGTCGGAATTTTTCGAGGGTCACTGGAACGATGATTTCGATATCGATCCGGTAATTATTTCCAGCTTCTTTCTCGACGGCGGTCGCTATTGCGAAGGGAGTATCCATAATCTTCATCGTGATTTGCCAAAAAGACGCCGCCGAATTCTCGGTTTAGTTGTTGAATCGGCTTTTGGGGTTAATCGGGTTTCGGCACTACCGAACGAGTATCAATCCGAATTCGGATCAACGCTATGCCTGAAAACAGAAATTTTTAGCATGCCGTTTCGATCGAAAATCTATTGCCATTTCCCGGGAGATATGGTTCCCCGAGGAGTTTCCCGTCCTAGAAAGTAAACGGATGCCCGAATCTCCGGATGCAGGAGGGTGACCTCTTTTCGATAGAAAAGAGACCGAAATCCAAGCGAGGGTCGATATCCTTCGTACCTGTCCAGCGTTTCCCACACTGATTCACTGAGGACGCGATAAATTTCGACCGGCACTCGTCCCGGCTGCTCGAGAACTCCCGGATACCCTTTTTGGTTGAAAAGAAGACCCCTCAGCACACCGTGCGCGTGAAACCGAAGATCTCGGACGACATAGAATCCTTGTCTCGCCAGGCTGCGGCGGCGCAAGGAACCGTAGACGGCCAAAAGGGATGAAGCCGGTGTCGCCATCCCGCAGATTACCGCGTTCCGCGACGTCCACGACTGAAAATAGTTCTTTGGTCGTCAGGACGCTATAGGCGGACGCCGGGCCGAGCCTGTGGCGCACGGCAGCGATTGGGATCGAATATCCGAGGGCTCCTGGGCTGCTGATTTTTCTGGTGTTGAATCAAACTCTGGTCTTGTGCTGTGCGTTGGATCGATGTCCTGTCCAGGCAATCGGCGGCCAGTTGTAAAAACGGAGCGATGGCTGGCGAGCCCGTAGTCGCGATGAACTGGAGGCCTTTTAACAACTGGCTGAGTCGGCGGCGATCAGCGCAGCTGTCGTTGGCAACCAGATGGACGTCGGTCGGGCCTTGGCTATTGCGACGGCTGCCGCGACCAATGGCCTGGATAAACTGATCCGCGCTTGCTGTCGGCGTAAGGATCATCGAAACCTCGGGGGCCTGTGGAAAGCGCTGATTTAATTCGGGCCAACCCGCGACTTGCTCGTAGGGTAGGAGGATGACGTTGGTCTGACTTGGTGCGAAGACAGGCTTGTGATCTCGGTCTCGGAGTTCGAGTCGCTGGCCGCTTTCACCTGTCCGGTACGCGCCATCAACGAACCGGGCCATTTCTGCAAAATTCCTGGCTCCAATCGCAGCTCGTTCCGCGGAGAGAGCCGGTATTGCCTCGCTGTTCTGTGGAAAGGCACGAATGAATGAGCATTCAATGCCGTGCGCCGCCATCGCCAAGCGAAGCGCCGAGAGAAAACCCGGTGTCTCTTTCGGCAACCCATCTTGTGCTCTCAGAATTCGAGAAGCTACCGGCTGATCGTCACCGGCAAGAATGACTTTCCTGTTTTGCGATAGCAACTCCACCGTTCTCTGCAGAATCGAATCGACCTTGGTCACATCCGAAGCCGTGTTTAGCTCAGTGGCCAGATCTTCTCTCAGCTTTCGTCGGGAGGGAAAATTGCGGTTTTCGACCAGCCGCGCGTATCCATTGATCAACTGCGTTTCTGCC
This sequence comes from Chthoniobacterales bacterium, assembly GCA_035484035.1. Classification (GTDB taxonomy): domain Bacteria; phylum Verrucomicrobiota; class Verrucomicrobiia; order Chthoniobacterales; family JAFAMB01; genus JAFAMB01. The sequence goes on along the minus strand of DATHPI010000227.1, from coordinate 12,225 downwards.
GCCCGCGATTCCGAGCTAAGCGGCAAAAGCTCGGGCGGCAGGACATTCCCGTAAAAGGGGAATTCCCGGTGAAGCATTCCTCCGGCTGAGGTAATTTGTCTGAGTTGATCCGAGACGGCGAGATGAAGATCTTTGGCTGCAGTGATCTCGCCTTTGACCTGGTGACTGGATTTGCCGGTGAGCTTGGAGGAGAAATAACAAAACTCATCCAGGTTATGAAATGGCGTGGCGCTAAAAAAAAGCTGCCTGTTGGCCGGAATTCGCTCCAAGATTTTGCGAACTTCCGGGATTCGGCAATCCTGCGCTTCATCGACAATCGTTGCCGAGAATTGCATCTTCTGTCTTTGGGCCTCCTTGAGAAACGCCCCGAGCTGTTCGATCGGGACAAAGGCGATCTGGGAGTCATCGAGGCCAAGCCGGTCCAGGTCGCGCCTGAGAGCAGGAATGAGATCAGCTCGCGTGGTGATCAGCGCCGGTTCTCCCGTCTCGGCGGCCAGCGCTTTTGCGGCTAGGATTGCCTGAAACGATTTACCGGTCCCGGTCCCATCATGGACCAGAAAGGTGGCCTTACCGAAGGAATCTCTGGGTGCTTCCGGATCGAGCAAACGGCTCAAAGCCAGGTTGACGCCGTCTCGGATCGTAGGGTCCTCACCGGTACGCAGACTCTCTAGCAGCCGCCCTTTTTCGTTAGTTGTGGCGGAGATGCTCGCAAGATAGTCCTTTCTCCATTTTGGAACGCGGCCATCCGTTAGAGCCGCGCTGATATTGATCGGCGGTCGATCGAAGGGGTTTTCCATGGGTTCCTATTGAACTCCAGTCAAGAGTTCCGGATGGGTTTCAAACATCTCGCGTTTTATTGCCGCCTCCCATTCGAAGATCTGCGGCGCCCGGGCATCTTCGGGAAACCGAAATGCCCATATTCTCAGTCGATTCTGGGGATAAAATCCCTGCGAATCCTGCCACAGGCGGATCTGTTGTCCGCGCGGGTCCTCAGGCTCCCGCGAGGACCATGCGAGAAGGGATTCGGCCAACTCCTGGCTAAGAATTCGCCATCCGAGGATCGAAGTGGCAAAATCGTCTCGCTCATTTTTCTGCGCCCAAAGGTAGATTTTCTCTTGTTGGTCAATCCAGGACCGGGCACCACATTGTTGCCGGCGCCGGAGAAACGCTGCCACTCGCGCGGACTCCGGTTGGGCAGGATTCTTGCGAAACCAATCGTCAAGTAGATCGAATTCGCGTGCGAGTGTGTCGTAGAGATAACGGTCCACTCTCAAATCACTCAGGTATTGCTGCTGTTCCAGTGGAAGGCCAGCATTGGTCTCCGCCTCCGCCTGGACATCGAAAGAATCGATCGCTTCCTGCCAGACATCTAATCCCAAGAGCGGAGCCGAATGCAAAATCGGTCCGGTCAACTGATCGGATTTGACCGGCGCCAGGAAGTTCGATAGCTCGTCGAGTGGATCCATAAAATGGTGAGTTGAAAGTGTGATCATGATCGAGATTGGCAGGTTAGTTTCGGGAGAAATGAAAACCTGTTGAGTGGTTGCCCGGTTCTTCCTCCGGATCCTCTGAGTCGTCACCAAAATCGCCTAGCGCCTGCTGCATCATGTCATTGACCAGGTCTTCCACGCTCGAAAAGCGATGCGCCTGTTTGAGTGTCGATTTGTGCAATGCGACGGGTATTCCCGTCGCCAATTCGACGGCGAAATGCCAGAGATCTGAATCTCCAACAAATAAATACTTTTGAATCGTCTCGGGAAAGCCGGACCAGTTCAAGAGATTCTCGGCCAGGAGACCAGGTCCGGAATCGAACTGGTCATCGCGTAACTCTCCATCGACTCCGTAAAGTGAAACTCCATTCTCAGAGAAGCCATCGACTTGGCGAAGGATGTCGGCCAGCTCCGGAGGCAAACGAACACCGAGCTTTTCCTGGACCGCTTCCGACAGTTTCTGCAGTTCTGCCTCATCGGCGCCGGGAAGGAGGGGATACAACCCCTGCGAAGCCTCAGCGGAGAGTCGAACGTCGAGATCGCGCTTTTCGTTTTCCGGAAGTTTTCGGTAATAGTCGGACCGTTTCAGGTCCTCCACGAAAAGATCACTCAATTCTTTCAAGTAGTGCGTATTCAGTGGCATGAATCTAAACCTTCTGATGATTTGTGGGTGCGAGAGTCGCGGACTTTTGGATGAGGCGTTTGGTTGAGCGCAATTTTCGGCGCGCCGGAGAGGGTTGAACGACCGTTTCAGGCTTCTTTTGGGTTTCAATGACCGGAATCGATTTCTTTGGTCTGTGTTCTGCCGGCAATTGTCTGCCGTTCACATAGGCGCCAGCCGGTAAAAAATCGGCGGCTAATTTCGCTCCCTGCTCTGCGAGACTGGAACGCATTTGTTCGTTCACTGCCGGATCTTTGTTTTGGGCTTTATAAAGGTCGCCGAACATCCGCGTGATCTCATGGTATTCCTTTGGGACAGCGTAGGGCTGGTGTTTCGTGGCCTTTGAGAATTCCAAGATCCGCTTCTCCCAAATTTCCGGAAGCTGAGGGGCACCGAGTTCTGATAGTTTCCTACGGATCTCCTCGACACTGCGAAAACCCTGAGTAATCGGGGGATAAAACGGAAACAGGGGACGCACCACGTAAACCGGGATTGGTTCCGCCGGTGCATTATGGGTCTGCGGGTGAAGAAAGAGACTGTGCCAGAAGTGATGGGGATTCTGCGATTGATCGAGACCACGACGGGTAGTTTTGGCGACGACGAAATTGGTGGGGTGATTGATTGAAACAACCGCGGAATTCGGGCGAACGCTTTTGGGGACCACGTGGTGGCAATTGTAAGATTCGCGGCGCCCGCGTACCGGTTTGCCGCGGGCAGAACGAATTTCCGCGACTGAGGCCGGTGGGCGGCCGAGCTCCATTAATTCAACGCCGGTCGAGCCGACGGCCAGCGCCGCCAACGCTCTGCCGACCGGATGCGATGCCACGGACTTAAAATAGTGAGCTCTCAACGTTTGGTAATCGCGATTAATCTTGGCGTATTCTTCTCCATCGCGTTCCAGACAGCTGGCCCACACCTTGTCGAGAACCACGCCTGGCAGTTCGGGGCACTGACCGATGATGGACGGATCCTCTGAGATTTGCTCCAAATTTCGGAGCATCTCGGCAACGGCGTTCACCATCTCTGGGCCTGGGGCAGAAGTTTGAGAGTAACGGCTCATACCGATTTAAAGATACATATAAAAATATTGTTATTACCAATTCGAAGAAGAACTGAAAAAACACAAGTTAAAAATGTAATTAAATTTCGAGGATAGGGTGCCCGAACCGGGGTTTTCGCTTGGCGCCGCCCGACAACGTTATCCCCAATGAATTCTTGTTTGGATTAATTCACGGTGCCCGACAACTGAGCGCCCCGGCTGAGACGGACCTTCGCCCGCACGTGCTTCATTATCGTAATCGTGCTCGTCCTCGTTATCGATCTTCAATCGTGGCCAGCACGGTCATGGGGGCTAACGTTGTCCGGCGAGGTCCAGCGTGAAGCCCCGGCTCAGGCGGAGCTTCGCCCTCCTACCTTCGCCCGTGCTCGCGCTTCTTATCGTAATCGTGCTCGTGCTCGTCCTCGTTATCGATCTTCAATCGTGGCCGGCACGGTCATGGGGGATAACATTGTCCGGCGAGGCACAGCGTGAAGAAGCCCCGGTTTGGGTGGAGCCTCACCTTACCCGAACTATTCTGCCCTTTTGGCTGTGGCGTTGTCGCCTTCGATCAGGGCAATCAGGTTATGGGCGGTCGTTTGCACGTTCGAAACATCTTCCTGCGAGACGGTGGCAGTGTCCGCCAGCTTTTGACGGACCTCTTTCAGGCCTGAGACGATCTGTGAGATGAGCGGTGTCGATTTCAAAGGCGCAGAAAGGGTGTCCAACCGCTCGAGATAATAGTCGAGCAGGTCTAACTGGCGCAGCTTGGAAACCCGTTCGGGCGTAAAATCAGTCGCCACGCTGGCAGCACCAATCTCCAGCCCGCGGATCCAGCCGCCGAGGCTCAGAAGATGGACCATTTCTTCGTCGCGCAGGTCGAGCATGGCGGTTTCGACATCTTTTTGGGTGATGATCAGTTCTTTGCGAAGACCTTTCCAATCGGATTGTTTGGCCAGATCAAGAAGTTGTTTGGTGTGACGACTGACTCGTTGCTGGACGCCAAGACCTTTGGCGCGACGGAGCAACTCGCGGCCGAGCGGTTCGATGGCCTTCGTCTCCTCCCCTTCAACGGCCAGAAATCCGTCGCCAATGAGGACGCCAAAGCTCAGCGCGAATTTCACACGGTTGTCAAGCCGAAGCGCTCGCGGTGGCCGTGTCAGCTCCTGGATGGGAATCGGCTTAAGGGAATCTAACGTATCGAACAAATGTTCGATCGAGGGCGTGGTGTATTGATTGACCCCGAGTTCTTCCCGGAAATGAGAATCGCCCGACATATCGGAGTCCTCCTGGGCTTCGATAATTTGGGCGCAAGCTAAAGACCAACCGAGAAAAAAGCTGGCGGCAATCGAGGGCAGCAATCCGATACGCATCCGTGTTTACTTGAAGATATCGACTTTATCTGCGTCTGACCAGACATGTTATACGAAGGATTTCCACTTGACCATCGGAGTCAAAGGGGCATCATGACGCGGGGATTTTCGAGCCTTAACCCTCTGATTATCACTAATTAATATGCATGGACACGTCGGGACATTGCTTTGGGGTATCTGCTATTTCCTGATCGTTCTAGGGCTGTCCGCATATGGTATTCATCGATATTCGATTATTTATCTCTACTTCAAAAACCGTCACCGAAAGCCCGCCGCAGCGGCCAAATTTGATCTCCTTCCGGTCGTCACCGTTCAACTGCCCATCTTCAACGAAGTTCACGTTGTCGAACGCTTACTGAAAGCAATCAGCGAGCTTGATTATCCACAAGATAAGTTGGAGATCCAGGTCTTGGATGACTCCAACGACGAGACTCGGGCATTAACCGAGCGGACGGTGGCAAAGCTCCGGGGCAATGGATTTGATGCGGTGGTTCTGCACCGAGAGAATCGGATCGGATTCAAAGCCGGGGCTTTGGACCACGGATTCAAAAAAGCCAAGGGAGATTTTTTCTTTATCCTGGACGCCGACTTTGTTCCGCCACGCAACATCCTCAGGGAAAGCATTGATTACTTCGCTGATCCGAGAGTGGGGATGATTCAGACCCGGTGGGGTCACATCAATCGTTCTTTTTCATGGCTGACTCGCGCTCAAGCGATTCTGCTCGACGGACATCTGGTGCTGGAACAAACGGCCAGAAGTCGAACGGGCCGCTTTTTCAATTTTAACGGCACCGCCGGCCTCTGGCGGAAGCGCTGCATCGGCGAGTCAGGCGGTTGGCAGCATGACACCCTGACGGAAGACCTCGACTTGAGTTATCGCGCCCAATTGCGCGGATGGAAATTTGTTTTTCTGGCCGACATCGTGACCCCAGCGGAACTGCCTGTCGACATGGACGGGTTTAAATCGCAACAACATCGCTGGACGAAAGGGTCCATTCAGACTTGTAAAAAGGTTCTACCGCGCATCTGGAAGAGCAAATTACCTTTCTTCATCAAGGTCGAAGCGACGGCCCATTTGACCGCTAATTTTGCCTACCTGTTGCTGGTCTGTCTGTGCGTCTTGCTCCATCCATCTTCGGCGGGGGGTAATTCATCTGTGGCGGGCGGTGTCGTTCGCATGTTGCTGATTGATCTTCCGATCTTTGCTGCCACCACAATGTCGACCGCAGTTTTCTATCTTTGTGCGCAAAGGGAGCTCTATCCGAAAGATTGGAAACGTGAGATCTGGTTTTTACCGTTTGTCTTGGCGTTGGGCATTGGCTTATCGATTAACAATGCTCGAGCGGTGCTGGAAGCCGTCTTTAATCGCACCTCGGATTTCTATCGAACGCCCAAGTACGGCATCGAAAGGGCTAAGCAACAGTGGAAGAGCAGCCACTACTCCGCGGTCCGGACCGTCATCCCGGTCGTGGAATTTATTTTCGCGGTCTACTTTAGCTACTTTGTATTTCATGCTTTCCAAGTTAGGGAATTTCTGTCAGTACCGTTTCTAATGTTGTTTCAGATAGGTTTCGCCTACGTCGCATTTTGTTCCGTATGGCAGCGCTTTATGCGCCCTCCTTGGAATCCCAGGGATATTTCCGTTGCATAAAAAAGGATGGCAAAACAACTCTTCATCGCGTTTTTCTTGGCCGGCTTCGTGATCCAAAGCCAGGCTCAGAGTCCCTCCCCCAATCCTGTCGTCACCCCAGTTGCCACACCGCAGAGCTCACCTCCGACGGTCGCCGCGACGCCAACACCCGCGCCGGTGCTTGAGACACAGCTGGTGGTCAGTATTCCGGAACAGAAATTGGCGGTGGTGGTGAACGACAAAGTGTACAAAACTTACAAAATCTCCACTTCGCGCTATGGCGAAGGCGACGCTCTCGGCAGTTGGTGCACCCCGATCGGCCGTCTGGCCGTCGCAACGAAGATCGGAGCCTCCGTGCCGTTCGGCGGCGTTTTTCAACGCCGACAGTACACAGGTGAGGTTTTGTCTGCCAACGCGCCCGGCCGGGACCCGATCGTGAGCCGCATTATTTGGCTTCGCGGTCTCGATTACGCGAACAAGAATGCCTTTCACCGGTGCATTTATATTCACGGGACCTCTGCGGAAGACAGCTTGGGCAAAAAAGCCAGCTACGGCTGTATTCGGATGCGTTCCTGCGACGTGATTGAAATTTTTAACTGGATCACCATCGGCACCGGAGTGGCCATCCTCGACAAAGGAGTTGCCCGCGCCGTTAGGGACCTCTTGGACGATCGCCGTTTGATGGCGACCAACACCGCCAAATCCGCGGAAAGATCCGAACTAGTCCGCTGATCCGAATCAGTGAACTGGGGCGGAAGCAAGGCGGCCACAGGGCCGCCTTTTTTTTGCGTTGGGAGATGCCGAAAAAGAGACTCAGGAATGCGACCAAAAATTTCCTTCGGTTGCGGACGTTTTTCCTTGGCTACACACAATATCTAGTGCTTAATTGTCGACGCTTGTGCTATATAATGGGTTACGGGGCCGGTTATCCCCGCGAAATCACAAGTTAACCACAGGTTTTGATCCGGAAACAGGCAGTTACTAACAACTTATTCGGAATTTTCAGGAAGCCCCCTCGATGATCAAATTGAAAACAGGTGTCCGAACCAGTGATTTGAGGTCGCGTGTCCGAGGTTCGGGCCCGCGGAAAAAGAAGAGCGGCCTCAAATTCCAGCGCTTTTTCAGCCAGGACGGCGTCTCGCCTTTTGATGAGATCGAATGGGATCGTCGCGTGGCGGAGATTACCGATGACAGCGGGAAGGTGATTTTTCGTCAGGAGAACGTCGAAGTGCCCAAATCCTGGAGTGGGTTGGCCACGAAGATCGCAGTGTCAAAATATTTTTATGGCGATATTGCCAATGGCACTGATCCGCATGCCGGCGGTCGTGAAAGTTCGGTTCGTCAATTAATCCATCGGGTGACAAGGACGATCTCGGATTGGGGGCTTAAGGACGGTTATTTTTCAGACCAAGCCTCGGCCGAGGCATTCTATGGTGATCTGACCTGGCTCTGTCTGAATCAACATGGCGCGTTCAATAGCCCGGTCTGGTTCAACGTCGGTCTCTATCACCAATACGGGATTGGGAAAGGGAGCGGACAAGGAAATTACTTCTTCAATAGCGAGAAGGGGGAGGCGGAACGAGCGGCCACCCAATATGAGTATCCACAGGCTTCCGCCTGCTTCATCCAATCCGTCGATGACACGATGGAAGACATCATGCGGCTGGCCACCAGCGAGGCGATGCTTTTCAAATATGGAAGCGGGACCGGATCGGACCTTTCGACATTGCGAAGTACTCGCGAAAAGCTGAGCGGCGGTGGACGTCCCAGCGGACCGCTATCGTTCCTGAGGGTTTACGACCAGGTGGCTAATGTGGTCAAGAGCGGTGGCAAGACGAGGCGGGCGGCCAAGATGAATACGCTCAAAGATTGGCATCCGGACATTGAAGAATTCATCGAGGCGAAAGCCAAGGAAGAAAAGAAGGCTTGGGCGTTGATCGAACAAGGATACGACGGCAGTTACAACGGCGACGCGTATGGCTCGATCATGTATCAGAACGAAAACCTGTCAATCCGGGTCAGCGACGAGTTCATGCAGGCGGCGGTCGATGGGAACGAGTGGTGGACGCGCAACGTCGTGAGCGGGAAACCCTGTGAAAAAAAGGAGGCGCGCAGCTTGCTGCGAAAGATTGCCGAAGGGACCCATGTCTGTGGTGATCCCGGCATGCAATTTGATTCGACGATCCACCAATGGCACACCTGCAAAGGAACAGCTCGGCAAAATTCCACGAATCCTTGCTCTGAATATCTGTTTCTAGATAATACCGCGTGCAACCTGGCATCGCTGAACTTGATGAAGTTTAGGCGACCCGACGGGGTGTTTGATCTGGAGAGGTTTAAGGCCGCGGTTCGCGTGTATATCACTGCTCAGGAGATCCTGGTGGATAACGCCAGTTATCCGACCAAAGAGATTGCCGAGAACAGTCATATCTTCCGGACTCTTGGTCTTGGTTTTGCCAACCTGGGGGCGTTGGTGATGAGTTACGGGCACGGGTATGATTCGGACGAAGCAAGAGCGTTGGCCGGATCAATTACGGCCATCATGACCGGTGAATCGTATCTCCAGAGTGCTCGGATGGCTTCGGCAATGGGGCCTTTTTCCGGCTATCGTGATTCAAAGGCCACCGGCTTCAACCACCCCATCGCAGCGGACAACGTGGATTCGATGCAGGAGGTTATTCGATTACACCGGCAATATTGCGACCGGATCGAGAACTCGATCGAGTTCGGATTTCTCAAGGAAGAAGCGAAGGAGGTTTGGAATAACGCGATTCGCGCGGGCTCGAAAAATGGATACCGGAATGCGCAAGTGACTGTTCTGGCACCCACTGGAACAATCGGCTTCCTGATGGATTGCGACACCACAGGCATCGAACCGGACATTGCCTTGGTAAAATACAAGCTGCTGGCCGGGGGAGGCATGCTCAAGATTGTCAACCAGACGGTGCGACCGGCCCTGCAGAAGCTTGGTTATTCGTCAGAGCAGACCGAGCAGATTCTGGCGCATATCAACGAACATGACACCATCGAAGATGTGGCGCTTCCTGAGAGCCAGAGCGTCATCAAGAGCGGGCTTAAAGCGGAACACCTGCCGATCTTCGATTGCGCCTTTAAACCGCATAAAGGGGAGCGAAGTCTCCATTATCTTGGGCATCTACGGATGATGGCTGCGTGCCAACCTTTTTTGAGCGGGGCTATTTCGAAGACAGTTAATTTGCCGAATGGCGCGACGGTCGAAGAGATAGTCAACACCTACGTTGAAGGGTGGCGGCTGGGCTTAAAGGCCATCGCTATCTACCGTGACGGCTCGAAGCGCTCGGCCCCGTTGAATACCAAAAAGACCAAGGACATGGGCTTCGAAGAGCTTTCCATGTCGGCCCCGGAGACAGAAGCTCTTCAGCATCGGATTCTCGATTTGGAGAAAGAGGTCCACACCTTGCGCGCGGAAGCCGAGCAGCCCTCCCGCAGCCGGATGCCGGACACCCGGGTCTCCCTGACTCACAAATTCGAGATCGCCGGTCACGAAGGGTATATCACCGTTGGGCTGTACGAGAGTGGTCAGCCAGGAGAATTGTTCATCCAGATGGCGAAAGAGGGGAGTACCATTGGCGGCCTGATGGATACGGTCGCGACCTTAACCTCACTGGCTCTGCAATACGGAGTGCCTCTCGAGAGCCTGGTGAAAAAATTCGCCTATCAGAGATTCGAGCCCAGTGGATTTACGAAGAATCCCGATATTCGAAACGCGACGAGTATAACGGATTACATTTTCCGGTGGCTCGGCTGCCAGTTCATCAAAGGCTACAGAGAAGCGACTTCGCCGAGCCGGTCACAGCTTGATCTGCCGCTGAAGGAGATTGCCGATATCGATAAACGAGCGATCAATCGCCCTGTGGCGGAACTACCACGAACCGCAGAGAGAGAGATTATCGATGTGATTACCAACCGATCCAATTCGGAAGGTACGGCTGGATCTGTGGCCAACGGAAATGGACTATCGAAGACGCATGCCGACCGGGTGCGTGAGGCCCTGGAGAATATGTATATCGGCATGAGTTGCTCGCATTGCGGCAGCACCAAGGTCATCCGTGCCGGAGCTTGTGGTGTTTGCACGGAGTGCGGCACCTCGCAGGGGTGCAGCTAGGCCATCGATTTGGGGGGGAAGGCGCCGGAGATAACCTGTAGTTTGGGTTTCTCTGGCGCTTTCGATTTTCCGTTAGGTTGTCGAGAACGCAGGTGTCGGACGAAAAGCGCATTTGGTTGAGCGTGGGCCTGGCTGAAAGCACGCCGCCCTGCGGACATGGATACGTGGCCGCCGAGTTCGCGATCCTGGTCCGGCCGGGAGTTAATTAACGCCGACACGCCCGCACGCCGACACGCCGATACGTTCTCCTTTCGGTGCAGAGGAATCAGAGATGGATTACCAACCCTCTGATCGAGTATGCTTCGGGTATGAGCGATTCAGCGTATTTCGAATACGGATTGGTTCTCCCCGAAGAGCGTTACTTGATCGAGGTGCAAACTCACAAGCCTGAGAGCGGAGAGCTGCGGAGTTCAGCGGAAATCGAAGATATTGCCAAAGAGTGCCTGCTCTCGGCTATTGGCGAAGGGCACGCCGACCAACTCAAAGACATAAAACCCAACCCGATCAGTGAATCCGAAGCCAAGAATCTAACCAAGGTCCAAGAACTATTAAGGCGTCCGGATAGCGTCGTCTCTCTTGTCGAATAAATCCTTCTGAACTTTTCAACAGGAGTATCTGGTTTTTCTGAAGCGCCATGAGCTCAGTTCGGGGTGATTTATGCCCCGGAGGTGGCTACAGGACCACTCCCATTATTTCCAAGGTGTTGCCCGTTGCCACCCCGACACAGGCTGGAAGCCTATGCTACACTAACACCGTCGCGATCTTCGCGCCATTCAACCAGATGCCTCCTGCTTATGAGAAGATGCACTAGCATAATCCACAATGGCATTCCTATGAAGCACCGGGGGTGGGAGTCTCATTCTCCGCCTCGAGGAACCAGCACAACAGCCCGAGCCCGAGGAGCACGATAGCCGGAGCGATAGTGCAGCGCAGCCCGTAAAGAGCGGCGGCTAGTCCACCGCTGACTGCGCCAAGGAAAAAGGCGAAATACATCGAGGTAAGAACGATAATGGTTACCCTTTGATCTCCGCCGTCGCTTCGTCCGCGATTCGTGATTTGCCGGCCAACCGCAGTGCCGAGTCTGACCAAAGTGCCTGTGACGAAGGTGAGCGAAACGGAGACTTTGTTAACGCGCTGGACTGTGGAATTCAAAAGACCCATGGTGGCAGCGAGCATAAGGAACAATCCCAGCCGCGTGTCATTCCGACCGGCCGCTTGCCCGTAATTTTCGAGCGCGGCAACGAGCCCTAAGGCAATCCCGGCGATACTAAAAACCATGGCTTCGCCCTGCCTTTTGAAAATTCCATGCATAATCGTTCCAAGCGTTACGCCCAGGACAAAGGTAGGAATGACGCCGACCACCGGAGCCAATTGCTGCCAATCACTCCTGGCAACCAGAACCGCGGCGCGTGTCGAATTGCCGCTCATGAACGATAGGTAAATTCCCGAATACAAAAGGAAACCTGTAGCGTCCACATACGCCGCCACGGCGGCGATCACCAGAGAAAATAGAAAACTTGTTCGTTCTTCTTTTTGGAGACCTGGGGTCGGATTTTTTCGGTCCATACATGGGTGATTAGCTTAGCGACATAACACAACACTGTCTCAGAACTTTCCGACCAGGATTCTGGGATAACTGCAGAGGCTTTTTGGTGGCGTGAGACGTGCTCCCTCGCTGCGGTCACTTTCGCCGAGTTCATGGTGCTAGTTGAGTTTCCCATTGAATTTAATATAGCCACCATATCTTTATAGATGGCCCATGATGTTTTCATCAGTCACGCCTTCAGGGATAAAGCGTTTGTTGTCGCAATTTGCAAAAGTCTTGAGTCTGCGCAGGTCAAATGCTGGATCACGGAGCGAGATATCTCTGCGGGCGAAGATTGGACAGAGG
>DATHPI010000226.1:0-13672 GCA_035484035.1 Chthoniobacterales bacterium | reverse complement strand
TTCGGCTTTGATCGAATCGGTATTGGCAGTCCGCCAACCGCTTTCGGCGCCGACTTGAGAAAATCCGACCACGAGCTTTTTATCTGCAGCCATTAGCGCGGTCACCGAGCCGGCCAGGATCGCCGACAAACCGATCAGGCTGAGCAAACGAATTCTAAACTTAATTTTTTTCATTTTTTGGGGGTTTAACGTATTCAGACTGCTTTTTCGATGGCAGTGAACGTTCACAATCCGTGAACGTTCACGGAAACTCGCATATTTGCACTGCTCTAAGCAAGGACCAAATCCGAAAAATTCCCCGCTTAAGAAATGAGCAGAGGCTTCCGCGGCGCACTCTCATCCTTGTGACCGAGGGCTAGTGCACTTTTCCGCTCAATGAAGGTTGGTGTTATGCGATAGGTCCTGCCTTGGGTTCCATTCAAGTACTCCATCAGACATTGGACGCTCAATTTGCCGAGCGCTCCAAAATCCTGCTTCATCGTCGAAAGCGGCGGCCCAAAAAATCCGGCTTCCGGGATATCATCAAAACCGACAATTGAGATATCCTCTGGGATCCGGATTCCACTTTCCTGGAACGCCCTGATTGCTCCTAAAGCCATCTGATCGTTCGCTACGACCATGGCGGTGAATTTACCCCAGCTATGAGCCAATATTTTCTTAACAGCCTCGAATCCCGAACCAGCCGACCAATCTCCTTGGACTAGCGGACCCTGCTTCAGTCGCGCAGCCTTTAGTTCCTTCTGCCAGCCCAAATAACGCAGTTTCGATGCCCGCCAATACGGCGGCCCCTGCAAATAAGCGATCTTCTCGTGATGACGCTCGATCAAATGCCTGGTTGCAATCCGAGAACCCAATTCATTATCGATGATCACCGATGGAGCTTGAAAACCAAAATCGGAATCCACCGCAACGAGGGGGACGTTCAGAGATAAGTCCTGGAGATCGCGCAAATCGACTTGCAACGGAAGATGAATCAGGATCCCGCAAACCTGATAAGCACAAAGTTCAGCAACCGCGCGGCGAATTTCGTCGATGCTCTCCTCGACGATTCCACTGAACATGAATCCGAAACCGAGTTCCTTGACGCTTTGCTCGCTGTTGGTCAATACCTGTGAAGGACCGTAATAGCCGGTCGCAAAGGTTACCAAACCGACCGTAGTCGAACGTCGACTTCTGAGCTGTCGGGCTGTCATGTTCGGCCTGAACCCGACCTTTTTCATGACCTTTTGGACGCGCTTCCTGGTTTTATCAGACACGTCCGGCATGCCATTAATGACTCGAGAGACCGTCTGATAAGAGACTCCCGATAAAGCCGCGACGTTTTTCATCGTGACCTTTTTGCGACCTGTGTTTTCAGACGACCGCATACGCATTTTCAAGTGTACTATTCTCCAACAGAAGATAACAAAGTCAGGCCGGTCTGATCCAAGCGCTTATGGAAGTCGACACCCAGAAGAGCGTCAAGAGCTATTTGTCAGTGTCAGTGTCAGTGTCAGTGATAGAGTGCGGGATCGAGGAACAGGACGATTGGAGGCGAAGAATGTGGATATTCCACCTGAGGGACGATTCCTCGGATGTTCGAACTTTCGACCTCCCTACAAAATCCGATGCTTTGGTTCTCAACATGTTGCCTATCCGGTATTTGCTGCAAATTAATAAACTTGGCTCGAAATCTGACCATCTCGGCTGTGCCCGACAAATTTTGCCATGACAACGACGATCGCCTCAAAGTTTCTTCTTGTTCGCTGCCCCCGAACAGTGCCGCAATTGGGGCAATGGCTCATTCGTCTTCCGGCCATTTTTTGGTGCGCGGTATTCTCCGGCTGTTCACATCTGGTCAAGATCTCTCCTGTGCCGGGAGCGGTCCTTGATACGGCCTTCGCTCAACCGACTACCAATTGGGAAGGCGAACGCGTGCAAATCAGTTTGACGCCTTCGTTGCGAGGCGAGCCGCTCAAATATTTAGCGAATAGTGAAGAAGTATTTCTCGCCAACTCGTTGCGCCAACGCGGGCTTCGCCATGTCTACAAAATCAACGGCATAGGCACACCGCTTGTCGTTTACTCGAGGAACCCGGAAGTTACGGCTAAAGAAAACCATTACCCGCGTTCCGGTATTGTTCTTGGTTTAACCGCAGTGAAAGAAGATCGACCCGGGCAGTTGCCCCTCCTGAAACTGTATGATTCGCTGGACCCTGCCGTCGTCAGATCTATCTATGGTCGGCATCCCATTGCAGCTAACTACACTGCCGCTTTGGCCGTACTCTACTCGCACGCCCGAAAATTGGCCGGAAGCGCCGCCGGATCATTTCTCCGGCCCGATTCCCCGAGGTTTCCGACCGGCATTTACCTAACTCATCCCTACGATCCGAAAAAGATTCCGATCCTGTTTATTCATGGTTTGGTCTCTTCTCCAGTTTCCTGGCAAAATCTCCAGAACGATCTTTGCGCAGATCCCGCAATTCTCGAACACTACCAGCCATGGTTCTTTCTTTATCCGACCGGGCAACCAGTATTGGCAAGTGCCGAGCAACTGCGTGAGGATTTGCAATCGACGCAAAAGCTATTCGATCCGAAAGGTACCGATATCCCATCGCACCACCTCGTGGTCGTCGCACATAGCATGGGAGGTCTGCTGGCCCACACCTTGGTGTCGGAGAGCGGCGATGCACTCTGGAAAGGGTTCGCAAATAAGCCACTCAATGGGTTGGCTCTCCCGGCCAGCGTAAAAGATCTTTTGACGAGCTATTTCTTTTTCCACCATCAGACTTGTATCGATCGAGTGATTTTTCTCGCGGTACCTCATCACGGCAGCTTGTTAGCCTCCGGAATCGTCGGCAGCGTCGGGAATCGCTTAATCGGACACTCGAAGGCAGCCGCTCAGGCGCTGAAGGAGCTCTCTGCGAAGAACCCGGGAGTCTTGAACCATTACTTCGCAGGAATAAACGCTCGCGGTGGTCCAACCAGTTTGTACTCACTGGCCCCGAATCCGCTGCTGGATAGTTTAGCTGCTTTGCCTATTGTCGTCCCTTTTCACAGCATCATTGGTGATCGTGGACTCGGTGGCGGACCTCACAGTTCTGACGGAGTCGTTTCCTATGCCAGCTCTCACCTCGACGGAGCGGAATCCGAAAAGATTGTTCCCGCCGGTCACACGGTTTTTTCAAACGAGCTCACGGTCCTCGAGATCAAGCGGATTCTGGAGGAGAATCTTTTGGCAGGAACCAGGAACCAGGAGCGTTGATCGGGCCGCGGGCGTACACTGACTGACTCATCTGAAGAACAGGCCGCAAAAGAACGGTGCAATAGTGCATCGTCTCATAAGTAGGAGGCATACCGTTGGCTTCAAAAGGGTTTGGATGCAAGGCGCGAGTGAGGCGCATATCCGATGCGATACGTAACGAACGAGCAACGACGCAGACGAACCCTTTTCAAGCCAACCCGGAGGGCCGTCGGCGCTTTTGCCGATTTTCTGCGTTGCTCGCTTCTTACGTACGGATTTAGGTATGCTCGTCGCTCGCGCCTTGAAAATCGGCAAAATCGCCGACGGCGGTATGCCTCCTACTTATGAGACGATGCACTAAGCTTGCCATTGGCCCCAAAATGCCGGACCACATACCATGGCTACACTAGGCTTGCTCTCTCCGGAGTTTCCCTCATCGTCTCTCACCGAAAATCTCGATGCGATGGCGGCGACAGGCGCCGCCGCCGTCCAATTCGATTTGAATTCAGCCGTGGGAGAAACCTTCCCGATCGAGCTCTCGCAAAAGAGCGTCGAGGCAATCCGCAAGGGCTTCGCTGAACGAAAGCTTCAACTGGCCGCCCTTTCCGGCACCTACAATATGATCGATCCGGATCGGCAGGCACGCGAGACGGGTGCAGCAGCCTTGAAACGCGTGATTGCGATAGCTCCGAAGCTGGGCACCCATGTCGTCACGCTTTGTACCGGGTCCAGGGACAGGCAAAGCATGTGGCAAAGGCATGAAGACAATGACACGCCCGAGGCCTGGGCGGACCTCCTCACCCAAGTCGAGCAGGCGGTTGTCGCTGCAGAACACCACGGAGTTGTACTCGGTGTCGAACCGGAAATTGGCAATACGATCAACTCCGTTGACAAAGCTCGGCGGCTTCTGGACGAGATCCAATCCGCGCACCTGAAAATCGTCATGGACGGAGCCAATATTTTTCAGCGCGGCCAGTTGCCGAATATGCGGCAAGTGCTCGAAGAGGCTTTCGCGCTTTTGGGCTCGGAAATCGCCTTGGCGCACGCCAAGGATCTTGAGAGGGACGGCGAAGCCGGGCATGTGGCGGCTGGCCGGGGCCGGCTCGATTACCCGTACTACCTTGAGCTGATGAAGAAGTCAGGATTTAATGGAGCGATCATCTTGCATGCGCTGAAGCCCAACGAGGCCAAGGATCGGCTTGCATTTGTCCGTAAAGCGGCACCCGCCGGTTATGTTTGAGTCTTCCTTACTTGCTCTTCTCCCAAATCCTGGGTTTGCTTGGCCAAACTGAACTCCTGCAACTCCTTCCCCGAAAAATGGCTCCTCCTCCCGAAAAATCGCTAGGCCCCTGGGCGCTTCTCCTGCTCGTGCCTTTTGTCGCCTTGTTGTGGGTACCGTTCTACAACTTCAGCGAGCCTCATTTGCTTGGATTCCCGTTCTTCTATTGGTACCAGTTCCTCTGGGTCCCGATTACCTCTCTTCTCATTTACATCGTTTACCTGAAGAGGCGGTGAAGCCCATCATGCGTTGGCTGTCACAAATCGTTTTTGCCGGCTTTGTCACGCTACCCGGACTTGGATAATGTATGGATCGAAACGTGGAAATTAAGGCGCGAACGTCTGATTTGGCGGCTCTACGCAAAGGCGTTGCTGAGGTGTCCGATTCGGGACCCGAGCTTCTCGTGCAGCGCGACACCTTTTACGCCGTGCCCAAAGGGCGTCTGAAGTTGCGCGAGTTCGGTGATGGGACCACCGAACTCATCTACTACGAGCGCCCTGACAAAATCGGACCGAAAGCCTCGAGATACACAAGGACGCAGATCGCGGATGCCACGTCAATGCGTGAGTTGCTTGGCCAAATCCTGGAGACGAAGGCCGTCGTCTCTAAGCGACGCGAGGTATTCTTGGTCGACAGCACACGCATCCATTTGGATGAAGTCGATAACTTGGGAACGTTCATCGAACTGGAGGTCGTGCTGACCAAAAGCCAGACGGATTCCGATGGCGAGCGAATCGCTTCCGACTTGATGAAGCGCCTTGGTGTTCGCCGAGAGGATCTCATCGAGCAGGCGTACGTTGACTTACTGGTCATTAGTCCGGACCGACCGGATGCTTCAAAGCATGAAAGAAGCAGTAGTCGAGCGCTTGTCTGACGCTTTGCGGCCGGTGCGGGGATTATCAGCTCTGGTGCTCGGCGGCTCGCGAGCCCGCGGAATCGCGCGCTCTAGTTCGGATTATGATCTGGGTCTCTACTATGAAACGGAGGCTCCACTTCAGGTTGACGACATCCGAACCGCGATCGCCCCGTTGGTAGACGATCCGACTCAGAGTACGGTGACTGCAGTGGGTGGGTGGGGGCGATGGATCAACGGCGGAGCATGGCTCTCCATTTCGAACCAGAAGGTCGACCTTCTATATCGGGACCTCTCTCAAGTTCGCGCGGTTATTGCTGAGTGCCAGGCTGGACAGATTTCGATGAACTATCAACCTGGTCATCCTCACGGATTTTGCTCCGCCATTTGGATGGGCGAAGTGGCCACCTGCAAGCCCGTTCGTGACGAGGCGGGAGTTATTGCGGAATTAAAGACCCGAGCATGGCCTTTCCCCACTCAATTGCGGCGAGCCCTGATCTTGCGGTTTCATTGGGAAGTAATCTTCAGCATTGAAAACGCGGAAATCGCGGTCCATCGGGATGAACAGACCCATATCGCGGGCTGCGCCTATCGAGCGCTTTGCTGTACCGCTCAGGTCCTATTCGCGATGAATCGGCAGTACTTAATCAACGAGAAGGGCGCCATTGCCGAGGCGGCTACCTTTACCGAAACGATCGGAGAGTTGGCCGACATCTCGGCCGAAATATGGACCGCTGTCGGTGCCAGAAAATTTCCTTCCGCGCTCCAGCTTCTTCGGAGAATGGCGTCCGACCTTGACGGCTTGGTGGCGAAAACCAATTTTCGGGCGAACCCCCATTGACACTCCGACCTCTTCAATCGTGCTCGTGCTCGTTATCGTTATCGTTATCGATCTTTGATCGTGGTCAGCAGAAGTTGTCAGTGTCAGTGTCAGTTGTCAGTGGGGGACAGAAGCGGGTTCAGCGTAGCGTCCAGGCGTTAGTTAGTGTCGTCATCGGCGTCTCTCTGTCTCTCTAAATAGCTCCGCCGCAACTTTACCGATATCTTGCGTCCGTAGAACGCCGAAGCCTCTTTTCCCCACTGACAACCGGCAACTGACACTGACAACTTCCCTCGCCCGAGAACGATCGGGGAGACCGGAACACTACCCAACCCTGCCCCCCTTCAGATAATGACCAGGTCCGTTCCTTGCAGCTCCTGGATCAATTCATCGTGGAGCGCCCGACCAAACAGTCGAAGAGCTTTTTTTCCGGGACGTCCAATCACGACGTGGGTAATGCCGTACTCCTTGGCAAAAGAAATTAAGGCTTGGGCCACGTTTTCATGTTTAAGAGATATCACCAAGCCGCCCATTTTCTGCGCCGCCTCAAGCGTATCGGCGACCTGGCGCTGGAGCGTAGCATCAATCTTCAATGCCGACTCGCTGGGCGTGCGAACGTAGACCGCATACCATTGCGCATTCAGCTGTGCGGCAAGGCGGGCCGTCTTTCGGAGGAGCCGCCCAGGATCAGGTCCTCGGCTGCTGATCGCCACCATGACCTGACCAAGACCGCCGTCGTTGCCCTCCGTTTCAGCTCCCTCACGATTTCGGCGATCCAGAATATTCGCTGTCTCGCTCAGCGTCATTTCTCGAAGTCTGGTCAAGTTTTTGGAGGTGAAAAAATTTGCCAGAGCGGCTTCCACTCGTTCTTGCGGATAGATCTTGCCGGCCTGAAGCCGCTCGAGGAGATCTTCCGCCGGCAGGTCAATGTTTACGATCTGATCCGCCTGGGTAATGATCTCGTCCGGGACCCGCTCTTTGACCTTCACGCCGGTGACGTCTTCAACGATATTATAGAGCGACTCAAAATGCTGGATATTGACGGTGGCAATCACGTTAATCCCAGCACGCAGCAAATCTTGCACATCTTCATAGCGCTTACGGTTCCGGCTTTGTGGCGCGTTGGTATGTGCCAGCTCGTCGACCAGCGCCACGGTCGGCTTTCTGGCGAGAACAGCGTCGAGATCCATTTCTTTCAAGCTCATCCCGTGATACTTAGCCACCAACGGCGGAACAATCTCCAAGTCGGCGATCTGAGCCGTGGTTTCCGGGCGATTATGAGGTTCGACATAACCAATCACCACATCCACTCCCTGCCTTCTGAGGCGGTTGCCTTCCACTAACATTTGATAGGTTTTGCCAACCCCCGGACATGGTCCGAGATAGATCTTTAGCTTACCAAGCTGCTGCCGGCGGATGATCGTTAAAAAGTCATCCGGAGTCGGCTTCAGATTAGAATTGTCGGTTGCTGGCATAAGGCCTGGAGAGGATCGGGCTAAAGCTAGTGAGAGGAAAATTTAACCGAAAAAAAGCTAAGTGAAATATCGAGTTAAGATTAAACTGTTCGGCCCGCCAGTCCGGTAGACTACCGGACCGCGCAGGCCGATCGCCGAAGGCAACCCTTAGGGCTTCTTGGCTGCCAGAGCGGCGCCTTTTGGTGCCAGCCGATCGAGAGCCAGGTTAACCCGCAACACGTTCACTCCAGGATCACCACCAATCCCAAACAAAGGATTATCGGTTGCTTTAGTCACTTCCGCGTGAACCACCTCTTCGCTGATCCCCCGCTCCTTGGCGACCCGCGGAGACTGCATTTGGGCATTTTTCAGGCTGATATGAGGATCCAATCCGCTTCCTGAGGCGGTCACGGCATCCACAGGGACGGAGGTGTCCGCTGCTAGCCCATTTTCCTGCCGATATTGATCGACGTTCGCTTTAGTTGTATCCATCAGCTTCTGCGAAGTCGGTCCCAGGTTTGAGCCGCCAGAGTTGAGTGGATCATAGCCGGTTCCTGCGTCGGACGGTCTTGGATGAAAGTACTTTGCCCCGCTGAACCCCTGCGCTAGCAATTCGGAACCAACAATCTGGCCATTGCTCTCGACCAGGCTACCATTGGCCTGATGCGGAAATAAAAGCCCTCCAATTCCCCAGATCAAGACGGGATAGAGACCGCTGACCACCACACAAAGGACGATTGTCGCAACAATCGATGTCCAAAGTTCTTTAAGAAACGTTTTCATAGTAAGGATTCTTTCTGGTTAAGCAAGACCAATGGTCGTGATAAACATGTCGATCAGCTTGATGCCGATAAAGGGCAGGATGATTCCTCCCAAGCCGTAAATGAGGAGGTTGCGCGTCAGGATTTTGGCTGCGCCAAGCGGTCTGAACTTGACCCCTCTAAGCGCGAGCGGAATTAAGGCAATAATGATCACTGCATTAAAAATCACCGCGCTTAAAATCGCGCTGCCAGGCGACTTCAGGAACATAATGTTAAGCGGAGAGATTTGCGGGAACGCCCCTACTAACATGGCTGGCAAAATGGCGAAATATTTTGCAACGTCATTGGCGATGCTGAACGTGGTGAGCGCACCGCGGGTGATCAGCAATTGCTTCCCAATCTCAACGATTTCGATCAACTTGGTCGGGTTTGAATCAAGATCGATCATGTTTCCGGCTTCCTTGGCCGCTTGGGTGCCAGTGTTCATCGCCACCCCGACATCGGCTTGAGCCAAGGCAGGCGCATCGTTGGTACCGTCACCCGTCATGGCGACCAGGTGGCCAGTGAGTTGCTCTTTTCGACAGAGCGCGAGCTTGTCTTCTGGCTTCGCTTCGGCCAGGAAGTCGTCCACTCCCGCCTCTTTGGCGATCGCCGCTGCGGTCAATGGATTGTCGCCAGTAATCATCACGGTTCGGATTCCCATGGCCCGGAACCGCTCAAACCGATCTGCCAGGCCGCCTTTCACGATATCCTTAAGCTGGATGGTGCCGAGGACTGCCTCCCGCGTGGCAACCACTAAGGGAGTGCCGCCCGCATTAGAGACCGTCTTAACGTCTTTCTCAACGGCCTCGGGCATCTTGCCGCCGACATAGCCGCGAATCGCGTCCGCGGATCCTTTCCGATAGCTCATGCCATCCATTTCGACTCCGCTCATGCGCGTTTGGGCGGTGAAAGGCACGAACGTCACCTTTGGCATCTCGCTCAATTCCCGAGCCCGAACTCCAAAGTTCTTTGCGAGAATGACCACCGACCGGCCCTCAGGAGTTTCGTCGGCCAGGGAGGCGAGTTGCGCAGCGTCCGCTAATTGCTCCTTGGTCACTCCCGGAGCGGGGAGGAATTCCGTGGCTTGCCGATTACCGATTGTGATCGTTCCGGTCTTGTCGAGAAACAGCACATCCACATCTCCGGCCGCTTCCACCGAGCGTCCGCTCATCGCTAGAACGTTTTTCTGAACCAGACGATCGATGCCGGCGATGCCGATCGCGCTCAGCAATCCGCCGATCGTCGTCGGTATCAGACAGACCAAAAGTGCCACCAGGACCGGCACCGTAAAGTCGACCGAAGGCGTTGAGGCAATGCCGAATGCTTTCAGCGACATCATGGCGATCAAAAAGATAAGCGTGAGCGCCGAAAGCAGGATGGTCAGAGCAATTTCGTTGGGCGTCTTTTGACGGGAAGCCCCTTCGACCAGACTGATCATCCGATCCAGAAACGTCTCACCTGGGTTCGAGGTGATCTGAATCTTAATAACATCAGACAAGACTTTGGTACCTCCGGTCACTGCACTCCGGTCGCCGCCGGACTCGCGAATCACCGGCGCAGATTCACCCGTAATGGCTGACTCGTCGACCGTCGCAGCGCCATCGATCACCTCACCGTCCCCAGGAATGAGTTCGCCGGCCGATACGACCACGACGTCCCCTTTCCGGAGCAAGTTTGCCGCAATTTTTTCGACGGTTCCGTCCGCTTTCAGACGATTGCCATATGTCTCGGTTCGCGTCGCCCGCAATGCTTTGGCCTGCGCCTTGCCTCGTCCTTCCGCCATTGCTTCGGCAAAATTGGCAAACAACACCGTAAACCAAAGCCAGAGCGCGATTTGGAGTTGAAACCCGAAATTAGTGCCATGCCCTGTAACCAAGAGCACGGTAGTAATGAACGCTCCGACCTCGGTGACAAACATCACCGGGTTTTTGGCCAGAGTGACCGGGTTGAGCTTCTTGAAGGAATCCCCGATTGCCGGCACGATAATCGCCGGATCAAATATTGAATGAGCTTTAGCAGCCATAGTTAGTGTCAATGTTAGTGTTAGGGTCAGTACCGATTGTCCGGTCGGGCCTCAAAAGAGTTTTCCGTTGAGCATCAGGAAGTGCTCCAGGATCGGCGTCAGAGTTAACGCGGGTAAAAAGGTTAAGGCGCCGACCAGCAGGATGGTGCCGATCAGTAAAGTGACAAACAAGGC
Source organism: Chthoniobacterales bacterium (assembly GCA_035484035.1). Classification (GTDB taxonomy): domain Bacteria; phylum Verrucomicrobiota; class Verrucomicrobiia; order Chthoniobacterales; family JAFAMB01; genus JAFAMB01. The sequence continues at coordinate 3,044 of DATHPI010000226.1, read as the reverse complement.
GCCAGTCACCGGGAAAGTACCGGCCCCGGTGGCGACTAGTTTCTTACGCCCGAGTGAGCCCGCCAGTGCCATGACCGGGATGATCATGCCAAACCGGCCAATCATCGTCGCCAAAGCAAGGGTAATATCATAATGAGGATCGCCATTGGTCGGATTCGCCGTCAGACCGGCAAAGGCACTTCCGTTGTTACCGGTGCACGAGCTGTAAGCATAAAAGATTTCGCTCAGCCCATGCGGACCGCTATTGTTGGTCCCGGCCTGCCCCCACGGTGCCAGCACCGCCCAACCAGAGAACCCGAGAATTGAGAACGCCATCAGCAAGATCGCAATGGAAGCGACTTTGACATCATAGGCCTCAATCTTCTTCCCAATATATTCCGGCGTTCGGCCCACCATCAGCCCCGCGATGAAGACGGCCAGCACGATAAACAGGATCATTCCGTAAAGACCGGAACCCACCCCCCCAAAGATAATTTCTCCCAGCTGAATGTTGAACAGCGGCACAAACCCGCCGAGCGGCGTAAAAGAGTCATGCATCGCGTTGACCGCACCGCAGGAAGCGTCGGTCGTGATCGTCGCGAATAACGCTGAGTTAAAGATCCCGAAGCGAACTTCTTTACCTTCCATGTTGCCACCGGCACGATCGACACCTATCTGGTGCATGATCGGATTCCCTGCCGACTCGGCGCCCCAACAGACCACCACCCCGGCCACGAAGACAATTGCCATCGCGGCCCAGACGGTCCACCCATGTCTCTGATTCCTGACCATCCTCCCGAGGTAGTAGGTTAAGGCGCTCGGGATGGCAAAAATAGAAAGCATCTGAATAAAGTTGGAGAGCGGCGTTGGATTCTCAAAGGGATGCGCCGCGTTGGCGTTGGTATAACCACCCCCATTGGTGCCTAGCATCTTGATCGCCATCTGGGAAGCGATAGGACCCTCCACGATACTCTGTGAATCTACTTTTTGGTCGACCATGACCGGGTTCCCCTTGACGTCTTTCACCGGGTTACCGGCGTCATCTTTCTTTGGTACCTGGACGGTCTGCGCCTCGACGACTTTTGCCGTGTCGTACGGTTTAAAATTCTGAGGAACGCCCTGGGCCACCAGAAAAACCGCGTAAACAATGCTGATCGGCAGCAGCAGGTAGTAGTTGATTCGCACCAGATCCACCCAGAAGTTACCGATCGTCTTGGTGGAGTGCCGGGCAATCCCCCGAACCACTGCCGCGGCAATCGCGATCCCGATGGCCGCCGAGAAAAAGTTATGCGACGCCAGGGCCAGCATTTGCGACAGATAACTCATGGTCGATTCGCCGCCATAGCTTTGCCAGTTGGTATTGGTGGCAAAACTCCAGGCCGTATTAAAAGCCAAGTGATCCGCCACCCCCGCTTGACCCTGCGGATTCAGTGGCAAAAAGTTCTGGAAACGGAGGATCAAGTAAGTCATTAGCACCGTCACCACCTCGAAGATCAGCATCGCGATGGTATAAAGAATCCAGCCCTGCTCTTTTTCCGGATTGACCCCAAAGATCCGGTAGGTCAACCGTTCAAACGGTTTGATTACCGGATCCAGAAAGGTCTTCCCATTGGCATCGAGAACCTGGAACAAATAAATGCCGAGAGGCTTGGTAATAAGAATCAGGGCAACAAGATAGAGAGCTAACTGAAGCCAACCTGAAATGTTCATAGTATTTTATTAATCGGGACGATAGTGATGAATCAGAACTTCTCCGGCCGAAGAATAGTCAACAGGAGATAGAGAATTAAACCAAGAGAGACAAAACCGACGATTATGTTTTCCATAGATAGAGTGTTAGTTAAATTTTACTGCAAGACCAGGTGAAGAGGATCAAGATCCCACCTGCAAGAATGCTTACGCCGATATAGATAATGTCAGTCATGTTATGGTTTATTAGGTTCTGGTTCAAAAGATGGAAATTGGCGGTGCCGGCGCCGGATGAAAATCGTCCAAGGCAAGATCGGTAGCGCCCCTACGCCCATTAGTTCTCTCCCAGATTGAGGGGCTCCGAGGTGGAGCCGAAGTTTTGCAGCTCGAAGAGCCGGCGCATGTTCTGTTGCGCCGGTTCGTAGTTCTTATTCAGCTTGATTGCCTGACCGTAGTACTTCTTGGCCTTGTCGACATCGTCAAGCAGTTCGGCGAGCACGCCGGCCAGATTGAAAGCCTCCACCGACTTGGTGTTTAACTCCAACGCTTTGGCCAGATGAATTCTCGCCATGGCAAACGATCGTAAATTCAAGCAACGCTTGGCGGCCACGATGTGGGAGTTGAAGTTTTCCGCCGGGTATTCCTTTTGCGGCGCGTGACGTTTGAGGATCTCGGAGACGATCCGCCGAAGATCCTCCGGCCGAAGAGGCTTTTGCAGAAAGTCAATCGCCCCTAGTTTCATTGCTTGCACCGCGTGCGGCACATCGCTGAACGCGGTGACGATCATAGCCGGCACCGCGATTCCAACTTCCCGCATTTTCGCTAGCAGATCTAAACCGTCCATCCCTGGCATCCGCATGTCCAGGATTGCCAGATCAAACCTTCGGGCCACCAGTTCCTCCAGCGCGAACGCGCCGGAGACGGCTTCAAATACCTGGTAGCCTTCCGTTTCGAGGGTGACTCGATAATTCAGCCGCACGTTGGTCTCATCATCGACGATTAAAATCTTGGCACTCATGTGGTTGCTCCTTTGCTGTTATTCCTGGCCACGGGAAGATCGAAGTAGAACTCGCTTCCCTCGCCTACAGTGCTCCGAAGCCCGATGCTTCCCCCGTGCGAAATGACTATCTCCTTCGCGATAGCTAGTCCTAGCCCGACCCCATTTGATTCTTCAGTCCCGGGGATTCGAAAAAACCTTTCAAAAACGCGGGGTTGAAACTCCTTGGCGATGCCCGGGCCGTGATCCATCACCGAAAAACGAACAGCTTTGCCAGCCGGTTTGACGGACAAGACGATTTCCTCGCCCGCTTTGGAGAACCTCGCAGCGTTCGAGACAAAATTGGAAAAGACGTGGCCAATCTGACGGGTATCGACCG
>DATHPI010000225.1:0-17462 GCA_035484035.1 Chthoniobacterales bacterium | reverse complement strand
TGGCTACGATGGTGAACAGTGTCGGTAGGCCAAACCCCCAGCGTGCGATCGCCCACCAACCGGCACCCGCCGCGACGATCAGGCGTGCCGTACCGCCCAGGAACGGCCAGAGCACCCGCCCGCCGCCCTGCGCCGCGAAATAGAGCAGCATCGCCACGCCGACCGCTCCATAAACGGGTGCGACAATCCGCAAATAGAGGGAGCCAATGGCGATCACACCTTGGTCCTGGCTGAACAGATGAAGCCACAGCGTGGGTGCAATGGCGACAATGACTCCGGTAATCTGGGCTACCACAAACCCGAGGAAAGCGCCTGTCCAGGCGACGCGCCTGGCCCGCCCGAGATCGCCGGCGCCCATATTGGTACCCACCATGGTCACCACGCCGGTGCCGAAACCGAACATGATCGGGATGAGCACGTAATCAAGGCGCGAGGCTATTCCATACCCCGCGAGCGCATCCGCGCCGAACAGGCCAACTACGCCGGTGACCACCACCACGGTCAAGTTTGGCTGGATCGTACCGACGGCCGAGAGTAACCCCACTCGCAGTATATCGCGGAACAGGCGCGGTTCGATCCGCACTCTTTTCAGGACCAGACCCGAACCGCCCGAGACCAAGTAATAAAGAAGTGCGATGACCGCAAGCGTGTAATAGATGCTCACTGCAATGCCTGCGCCGGCAATACCGAAACGGGGGATAGGGCCAAAGCCGAATATGAAAGCCGGCGAGCACGGGATCATGATTGCTGCGCCCGCCATCGACAGGATCGCCGGTACCCGCACGTTACCGGCGCCGCGCAGGCCGCGGTGAACAGGTTCATGACCCATGCCGGTACCGCCCCAATGAAGACAAAGGTGGAGTATTCGACCGCCGCGTCCAGCGCCGCACCCTCACCGCCGAGAGCGTGGTAGAGTGCAGGACCCAATAGCAGGACACCGGTGGTGAAAAGTAAGCCGAAGCCGATCGCCAGGATCAAAGCGTGCATTAGCAGTGCGTCTGCGTCGTGCCGCCGCCCCGCACCGATAGCACGCGCCACGGCCGAAGCGACACCGCCGCCAATGCCGCCGTTCGACATCATGGTCATTAGCATGGAAATGGGAAACACCAATGTCACGCCAGCCAGGGCTGCCGTGCCCAGAAAGCTGACCCAATAGGTCTCAGCCACTCCCACCAGGGTCTGCACCACCAACACCACAATGGTGGGCCAGCCGAGTTTTAACAGCGTGCGCAGGATCGGTCCGGTCAAGAGGGCCTGACGGACGCGCGCCTTACGGGCATCGGCGGCGGTCGCCCTCTGTGTTTCATACAACATGTTTCTGCCCCCATTCTTTAAGAGCTTGGAGAATCGGTCCCAATTCGCGGCCCTTCGGGCTCAAGAAGTATTCGAGCCGCGGCGGGTGGTCCGTATAGTTGCGGCTGGAAATGATCGTGTTGGACTCCAGATCCTTCAATCGAGCCGACAAAACACTCGGCGTCAGGCCTGGAAGTGAGGTCTCGAAATCCTAGTCGGTTCCGCCCCACGTACAGTCAGAGCGCGAGTTTGTGGGGGTGTCGTTGCAGGGCGGGGCCAAGCTGAAAGCCCCGGTTCGGACGGAGCCTCACCCTACCAACGCCGGAGCCTCACCCTGCCAGGTTTGGCCCCCGAAAAATCAAATTGACGCCCGATTAATCCAGGAGCTGCACCTCGGCCTGGCTTTCCATACGCCAGACTTTGCCGAGCATCCGCCTTCTACCGACCACTTCAATCCTGCCCTTCAATTTAATATCATTGCTCGATGCACCCACCATGATCTCAAATTCCCCGGGTTCGACGATACGCTGGTGGTCGAGATTGGTGAAGTTCAGGATGTCGACGGGAATGGAAAAACGGACCAAGGCGCTTTGTTTGGGTTGCAAGGTGACCCGTTTAAAGGCCTTGAGCTCCTTAACAGGACGGACCAGGGAAGCATAGAGGTCACGGACGTAAACCTGGACTACCTCGCAACCGTCGCGCACACCGCTATTCTGGAGGTTCAAAGAAAGCGTGAAAGTGCCGTCGTTAATGTCGACTTGATACGGTTGGATGGTCAGACTGCTGTATTCGAACCGGGTATAGCTCAAACCATAGCCGAAGGAGTATTTGCTACCGAAGTGATACGCGATGGGAGTACCGCCACTCTTCAGCTTGTGGTTGTAGTAATAGGGTACCGCTCCGGCATTCTTCGGAATCGAGACGACCAGACGCCCGCTGGGGTTCGCTTTACCGGTCAGCAGATCGGCGATCGCCTCGGCCCCTTCCTGTCCCGGCTGGAAGGCCATCAGGACCGCTGCCGCTTTTTCCTCCAGGCCATTGAGGGAATAGGGCCGGCCCGAAGTCATGACAATAATGGTCGGCGTGCCGGTCGCGATCACCTGCCGCAAAAGCTCTTCCTGCACCCCAGGCAATTGGAGGCTATCGGTATCGGAACCCTCCCCCACCGTGCCGGTCTGGAAAAGTCCGGCCAGATCTCCGACGAAGACGATAGCGACCTGAGACTTCCGGGCACATTCAACCGCACCTTGAATTTGCGAGGTATCCCGACTGATCGGTGAAGTGCGATCCAGATGAGCGGCCTTGTCCGAGTCCACATCGCCTGGAAAAACCGGCGCCTGAGGGTTGCGTTCGGTAAGGATGTCGCAACCTTTCGCGTAACCGACATTTTCGGGGCCAAACCGTTCACTCAAGGCCTGCAACGAAGTTTTAGCGTATCGGATCCGTTCCTCCTGCATATTGGCAACGATCAGGTGAACCGGAAAACTGTAACCGCTGAACATCGCGAGCTGATCGTCGGCCGTGGGTCCAATCACCGCCACTTTCGGTCTGGCGGCGATATCGAGAGGCAAAATTCCCTGGTTCTCCAATAAAACAATCGATTGCAAAGCCACTTCCAACGCCAGTTTTCTCGCGCCGTCGGATGGCAAGTTGACCTGATTTTCGTCGGTGTAAGGATTTTCAAACAAGCCTAGACGGAACTTTTCAGTGAGCACCCGCGCTACGATCTCGTTGATTTTTTCTTCGGTGATTTCGGAACGTTCGATCGCCTGCTGTAAATGTTCTGCGCATTCAAACCCAGGTAGCTCAATATCAAGACCCGCGTTGAAGGCCAGAGCGGCGGCTTCGGCTTTATCTTTGGCTACCGCGTGGTGAGCATGGAGCAAATGAATACCCGCATAGTCGGCGACCACCAAACCATCAAAGCCCCATTGATCACGCAGCACTTCAGTCAGGAGGAAGCGGGAGGCGTGACAGGGCTCGTTGTCAATGTCGTGGTAGGCCGGCATAACGGAGCCGGCGTGAGCCTGTTTCACTGCCATTTCAAATGGTAGCAGGAAGACATCATTCAGTTCTTTGAAGCCAAGATGCACCGGCGCATGGTTGCGCGCTCCTTCGCTGAAAGAATGTCCTGCGTAGTGCTTTAAAGTCGCCAGGAGTTCGCGGTTTTCCCCTTGTAGTCCCTTGACATAACGCGTGGCCAGAACCCCGACCAGATAAGGGTCTTCCCCCATGGTTTCTTCCGTGCGCCCCCAGCGAACGTCGCGGGACACATCCAGGACCGGCGCCAGTCCCTGATGGCACCCGACCTGCTTTGCCTCCCGGCGAATTTCCTGGGCCACGTTTTCAATGAGCTCGGGATTCCAGGTCGAACCATAGTTCAGGGCCGCTGGAAACAGGGTGGCGCCTTTGACCATCAGACCCACCAAACATTCTTCGTGAGACATCGCCGGGATGCCAAGCCGGGTTTCCTCGACCAGAAACTTTTGCAGGGCATTCAGAGCGCGCACCCCTTCTTTAGGATGGACGGGATGGGTGCCAAGAGGTCGGGTAATTTGCCCCACCCCCACCTTGAGTTTTTCTTTTAGATCGTCTGTGGTTGCACCTTGCGCGAAAGAGTCGGTACGGATCCGATGATTGCCGTCTGGGGATAAAATCAGCCAATGGGAATACATTTGAGCAATTTTCTCCGCCAGATTCATCCGACCCAACAGGTCGGACACACGTTCCGAAATTGATAATTGGGGGTCTTTATATCTCATACGCTAGATCGGCTCTCAGAGCTGATTTGCGGGCAGTCGGCCGCACACCAATGCGCGCTCAGTGTCTAATTTGTGGCCGGTCTGCCCATTTTCGGCTCCGGTCCGTAAGCTTGTGGCGTCTCTGGCGAGATGTCGAGCGGGGTGGATCGCAGTTTCAGGAATTTTTGGTCAAGTCCTCGGTGGCTTGGGACGGATCTCTCGACCTTTATTTCCAGAACGAGAGCCCGGGTGCGGAGAGGGAAGCTAATTGGCTACCTAGTCACAAAGGGGCCTTCAATTTATGCCTGCGCCTCTATGCTCAGAAGTCCGAAGCGCTGACCGGCAAATGGAACCCGCCGCCAGTCATCAGACTCGCAGAGGTCCCGGCTTTGTCCGTGCAGTAGGAGGGTTCTGCCGGCAGATTTTCCCAAGGCAAAGGCATCTCGGCGCAACCATCAGCCCTGGGGATGGCCTTCGCCTTCGAGCCGGGCGAGAGCACGAAGGTAATCCTTCTTCCAGCGGCGATATTGCGCCTCCATCCAGAGAAATCGGCCCACGTAAACGGTCACGACGCCGATATAAATTGCGTGGTAGATCGCAAAGAGCACGAGATCATCAGCAAAGATCAACGGGATATGGATCAGGGCGCCGATGGCGAGAATCAGGAGATGCACCAAAATTTTGACGTCCGAGGGGCGCCTTCGCCAAAGCCAGGTTGCGCGATGGTATTCTTCGACGTCAATCGACTCAGTTCGAGCCGCAGCTCGCACGATTTCCCTGGGGCTGGAATCCGGAAAATTCCGAAGTACCCAGGAGCTTAGTGTACGGTCTCGCATATTGCGGGGGTGTTGTTGGAGCCGAAAGCGTCTGCAGTCGACTGTTAGATGAAAATTCGATGATTGCTAGAACTTTTTTGTCGGTGAAGAGAGGTCACAGAGGGGAGGGAGGCCACGGCGGTTTTCAAAGAGCTGCCGGTGACGTGTGTGAATCACGCGCGGGAAGCGATCGAGGGAAGGAGCATCGCACAGAGGTCACAGAGGTCACAGAGGGGAGAGAGGCCACGCATGTTTTCAAAGAGCTGCCGTTGACGTGAGTGAATCACGCGCGGGAAGCGATCGACGGAAGGAGCATCGCACAGAGGTCACAGAGGAGAGAGGCCACGCATGTTTTCAAAGAGCTGCCGGTGACGTGAGTGAATCACGCGCGGGAAGCAATCGACGGAAGGAGCATCGCACAGAGGTCACAGAGAGAGGGAGAGAGGCCACGGAGGTTTGTTGAGTATCTCCCACTTTTTCTGAAGGCAAGGGAGCCATCAATCCTGATGGAAACGAAATAGAATTGGAACTTTAACACTTTTGACCGATATGACGCGCTTAACAATCACCGAAGAACCTGGAGAAGAATTCGTTGTCCGGGGACACAATACTGTTGCTAACACAGACGATGACGAGATCGTCTTTTACGAAGATGTCTCCCAAGTGCATGTCCTGCCTGATCGAGACAGTTTTACGATTCAGGTCGTAACAGCAGACTTTGTCGTAGAGATGGATTTCCCGGATGCTGAGAAAATTCTCGAAGCCTTAGGTTTGTTCGAAGAAAGAAAAGTCTTGGAAGTGAATTTTGAGGCACCGTGTTCGGTTCGCATCACGCCTTCAGCTTCCGAACCGTCGGAAAGTTCAGATATCGTGACTCTACCCGGCTAGCTAAGTTTCTTAAATCTGGCCGCTTGCTTTCGGGACCACCTCCTTTCACACTAACGCCTTGAACGAGGTTCAGTCGATGGCTGCCGCAGTTCTCGCTGCCCTGGAAAGCGGACGCCAGATCAAGCCGTTCTCTGCACGTGCTTCTGCGTTCGACCTGGACCAAGCGTACAGCGTGACAGCTGCCATAAGGCTGATGCGCGAAGCGCGCGGTGAGATGCCGGTCGGACGCAAAATTGGCTTCACAAATCGAACGATTTGGGCCGAGTACAACGTTGATCGACCAATGTGGGGGTATGTGTATGACAGTACGGTCTACCATCTCGCGGAAATCGACGGCATGTTTTCGGTCGTCAATTTCGCAGAGCCGCGAATAGAACCGGAGATCGTCTTTCGGCTGGCATCCAGGCCGGCTCCTGGGATGGACGAGAGGGCTCTCCTGGCTTGTATCGACTGGGTCGCGCACGGTTTCGAAATTGTGCAGTCGATCTTTCCCGGCTGGAAGTTTTCGATTCCCGACACGGTTGCGGGATTAGGCCTGCACGGAGCCTTGCTCATTGGGCCTCATCATCCGATCGGAGAGCGCGACGAGGATTGGAACCAGAAGCTTTCGAGTTTCGAGATTGATCTCCGGAAGGACGGTGCGGTCGTCGATCACGGTCACTCGTCCAACGTGTTAGGTGGACCTCTCTCGGCCTTGCGTCACCTGGTTGACGTCCTGGCGCGCGATCAGTTCAACCCGCCGCTCGCCGCCGGCGAGATTGTGACCACAGGAACACTCACACGCGCATTTCCGGTATCAGCCGGTGCGACATGGGCCACCGAACTCACCGGTATCGCCTTGGACGGCGTTCGCGTCCGGGTGACCTAAGTCACGTCACGGCCAAATTCAGTAACCTCCTGATCTCTGTGCGATGCCAGTTCGTTGTTCGGTTCCTCACGGGGTCCCTCCCGATCAATTGAATATGTCTCGCCAATTGATTGGTGTTCGCGGATTTCCGTCGACCTTTTCACCTAAACTGCTGAGTTCCTCGAGTGGCCGTGACTCCTGGGGAAAACCTGCCGTGCTGCCGGACCCTGAGGCGTCTTGGGGATTGAGTCTGATCGCTGTCTGGAAGGCGCGTTCCGCTTCCTCAAACCGACCATTTTCTTTTAGCGAAACGCCCAAGTTATAGTGCGCCTTCGCGCTTTGTAAATTAAGTCGGATGGCTCCCTCGAAGGCTTGCCCTGCTTCCTCGAACCGCCCGCATTCTTTGAGCAAAACGCCCAATATGTAATGGGCCCCCGCGTTCTCGGGATAAAGACGGACAGCTTTCCGCAAGGCGCGCTCAGTCTCTTCTAATACCGGTTCCTGCGGCGGCTTCAAGGTTTCGAGTGCCGCCTTAGGCACTGGGTGAAAGACGCCTTTCTGCTCTAACTTTGCCAAAAGTCCTTTTCCAATTGGACCGCTGTAATGCCCCTGGCTGGGGCGAAGCCGGCTCTTAAGCCGGCGCCGTTTCGCACGTGAACTTCCGCGGGCTGCCAGTCCAGAGAAAAAATTGCGGATGATACTGATCGCTCCGGCACTGACAAAGAAAGAGACAGACCAATCGAAGGGCCGGGTCTTAGAGGCCTCAAAAAGGCCAACGGTCCCACCGAGCAGGACCAGAAACAGGGTGACCAGCCAGAATTCTTTGTTTTGCAACAATGCGAGGAAGCGCCCTTCCGGTACGTTATTCCATTGTTGCCAGCGCTTCAGAACTTCCGTAACGAGGGCGCCACAGGCACCAAAAAAAAATGCGAAATACATAGCAGCCTCAGGGGTCAGGAGTTACAGGAGTTGCAGGAGTTCCAAAGAACCATGACGCCCGCTGAACCCCTGAACTCTCCGAATGGAAGGTTCATCTCCCAGAAGAAGGGCTGCAACTGGAAACCGTTTCAGTGTCAGTGCCGCGGGCACGGTCTGACCGAGTCCGCTGGGGTTTCGGGACGTCCGATCATTATTTCTTCTGTCCGGATGGCGACCTCCTTTTCGCTGTACTCTCCCGTCGCACTAACTCCGGCTTGATAATGAGGCGCTCGGCCGGCGACTGGGGATCCCGGATCCGTCGGAGCAGGAATTCGAGGCAGGTGCGCCCGGCGGTTTCGAAGTCGTGGGTGACGGTGGTGAGAGAGGGATTGAAGAACGCGGCTTCGGGCATGTCGTCGTAGCCAATGACTGATACATCTCTGGGGACTGACAGGCCATGGAGCGACAAGGCCCGCATCGCGCCGAGAGCCATTTGATCGTTCCCGGCCACAACAGCAGTGAATTTCTTCGAGCATCGTCTGATAAGCTCTTGCGCCGCCAAAAATCCACCTTTGGCGCTCCATTCCCCAACGATGCTAGGACCTTCCGGGATTCCATTTTTATGCAATGTTCGGGACCAGCCGTCGCGCCGGAGCAAACCGCAACGCCAGTCCAACGGCCCGCTAATGCAGGCAATCCGGCGGTGACCGAGTTCAAGGAGGTATTCGGTTCCGATACAGGCGCCGTATTCGTGATCGGTGGTGACCATGGTGATTTCGTTCCCAGTTCCCGCATCGGTTGCCACATAGGGTATGTGACGGAAGACTTCCTGAAGGCTCCGCAAATCGACCGCGGTCGGGACATTTAGAATAATTCCCTCCACGCCGTGGGTTCGCAGATCGTCGGCGGCGCGCCGGATGGCTTGGACAGAAGGTTCGGTGATGCTCGCCAGCAACGTGTTGTACCCGCTTTTCATGGCGGCTGAGTCGATGCTGATAAGGAGGTGCGAGGGACCGAATGAATCCTGACAGAAGGTAATTAATCCGATCAGGCTCGATTGATGACTAACCAGATGGCGAGCGGCGTTGTTCCGCCGGTAACCGAGTTGGGAAACGGCTGCAAGGACGCGAGCCCGCGTCGGGGCGGCCACATGGGAAGCATTGTTGATAACCCGGGAGACTGTTTGGTGGGAGACCCCTGCGAAAGTGGCGACGTCGTAGAGGGTCACGGAGTCTTGGCGAGGATAGGAGCGGGCGGCCATTCAGAAGGCTTTAGAGCGGGGGTCAGGGAGAGTAGAACAACGAAGGTTCCAAATAAGATTCAACCTTGACACAGGCTAGCGTGATCCATCAATTGTTATCGTTAACAGACTCAACAAAATTCGCCTTTCCCTTACCCCCCATGAAGATCCGCTCATCGCGCTTTTTCCCGTTCCTGGTACGAATTGCCGCCGTCAGCGTTTTGGCTTCGGCCTTAACGGCTTCGGCGGCGACCACTATTCGCTGGCTGACCCTCTCCGACGGCGCCTGGCCGGCCAGCGTCAAAAAGGTGATTGCCGCGTTCGAAGCGGAGAATCCGGATATTAAAGTCGAGCTCGATACGTATCCTTTTCGGCAATTGTTCGAAACGATCGAAGTCCGCATGAAGGCGCAAGACGCGAATCTTGACATGATCAGCGTGGATGTGCCGCTGGTTGCCTCTTATTCGCTCCGCGGCTACCTGGCGCCACTGGATGATTATTTTACGGCGGACGATATCAAGAAGACCTGGTTGGAAGAGTCGGGCAAGGCGGGGACATACAATGGGCACTTCATGGCGGCGCCCCAGAACACCTCGAGCCAGTTCATGTACATCAACCGCAAATTGTTTCAGGATGCGGGAATCACGCCCCCCAAAGGTTTCGGACCAGATCAGACGATCGATTTTCAGCAGATCAGTGAGATCGCGGCCAAAGATCGCTGGACTTGGGAACAGGTTGTGGACGCGGCGAAGAAGTTGACCAAAGAAACCGACGGCAAGACAGAAACTTGGGGTTTTGAATTCGACCAGGTCAGCCGACTTTACCAAATTCAATGTCTGGGTGAATCGCTTGGACAACCGCTCTTAAGCCCCGATGGATTGAAAGCCTCAGGCTATCTCAACTCCGAAAAGTGGGTGCGCGCCGGGCAATGGTACTCGGACTTGTTCAATAAATGGAAGGTGAGTCCGAAGAGTGTGGCGCCGGACGAATCACCGGCTCTCTTTTCCGGCGGAAAAGTCGGAATTTTTGCGGGCGGTGAATGGAATGTGCCCCGGTTCAAAGAAGCGGGGGTCGATTTTCTGGTCGCGCCTTTTCCCTATTTTGCCGACGGCAAGCCAGTGACCGGAACCGGGAGTTGGCATATAGGGATCTCCAAGAGTTCCCAGCACAAAGCGGAAGCAGCAAAGTTCATCAAGTTTTTGACCGCGAGCGAGAAAGGAAGCCAAATCTGGTTTGATTCGCAAGGGCAGGTGCCGGCTACCTTGGCGCTGCAATCTGCGATTGAACAGGACGCGTTGTACAAGAGCTTTCCCAAAGACGCCTACCTGCTGGCGATCTATGAGGCGAACAATTCGGCCGTGAACCGGCCGAGCACGCCGGGTTACCTGCAGGTTGAAGACCTGTTTTTTTCCACCTTCGAAGACATCCGGAACGGCGTGAACCCGAAGGAGGCTCTGGATGGCGCAGCACGACGGTTGGACCGGGCGCTCGCGCAGTTCCACCCGTAATCCGCGGAAACAAGGCCGATACCGAGGCGAAGAGCTCATGCAGGTTATAGTGTGATCAATGGGCTCGATGGGTAAAAGTTCGGCGCTCACTGCTTATGCCCTTTTGTTGCCAGCGCTTTTGGCGCTGGCAATATTCAGACTCTATCCAATTGCCGCGACGCTCTGGGGCAGCCTGAACACCGAGTCGTTTGAAAAGGCCGGGACCAGCGTCTTTGCCGGGGGTGCAAACTATGCAGACCTTTTCACAGATCCGGTTTTCTGGGGATCGATCTGGGTGACGATCAAATTAAACCTGGTGATTAATCCGCTCCAAATTGCTTTGGCGCTCGGGCTGGCACTGATGGCGAATCAACGGTTTCCAGGGATCGATTTCTATCGGTTGTTATTTTTTGTTCCGATCGGAGTTTCGGTGCCGATTGCCTCGATTCTCTGGAAAACGATGTTTGACCCGAACGCGGGCCTAATCAACTCACTGTTATCCCTGGTCAGGATCCCTAGCCAGCCGTTTCTGATCAGTCAAGAACAGGCGTTGTGGTGCATCGTGGCGATTGCGACCTGGAAAGGAATCAGCTTCTGGATGATTTTTCTCTGGGCTGGGCTGCAGGACATCCCGCAGCAGGTTCAAGAAGCGGCGGAAATTGACGGAGCGAATCGGTTTCAGCGCTTTTTGTTCGTCACGTTACCGCTCTTGCGGAGGCCGCTGCTCTTTGTGTTGGTGACGGATACGGCCACTAATTTTCTTCTCTTTGTTCCGATGTTTTTGCTGACGGGCGGCGGCCCGGCTGGATCGACGAACGTGTTGATGTTTGAAGCCTATAAATCGGGATTCGTTTACGGCGAGATGGGACGGTCCCTGGCGATCGTGGTGGTGCTGCTCCTTTTGGTAGTGACGGTGGTGGCGCTCCAGTTTCGACTTTTGAGACGGCCGGAAGGAGAACGATGAAACGATTGCTTGTCCACGCCGGTTACCTGTTTGTTTGTATCGTGTTCATTTTGCCACTTTGGTGGGCGCTCTCCTCTTCGCTGCGACCCCTGGATGAGATTTTCAAGTACATTTCGCCGTTCAGCTGGAAGGCGTTCGTGCCCGACAAGCTCACGTTTGCGGCCTACGCAACGATCTTTGGGCAAAAGGGTTACGGAATGGCGGTCTTCAACAGCGTGGTGGTGGCCGGGGTCACCGTATTGCTGGGGTTAGTGATCAACGGGTTCGCCGGATACGCCTTCGCGGTACTCCGGTTTCCGGGCCGGAACGTGCTGTTTTTTCTCATTGTTCTGACTTTCTTGATCCCATTCGAAGCGATCGCCATTCCACTCTACACCGTGGTCCGTTCGATCGGCTGGCTGGATACCTACCAAGGGTTGATCGGACCGGGTGTTGCCAATGGGATCGTGATATTTTTGTTTCGGCAGTTTTTCTCGCAGATCCCGCGTGAACTGGCGGAATCGGCCCGGATTGAGGGTGCGAGCTGGATCACGATCCTGTTTCGGATTTATCTGCCGTTGTCGAAGCCAGTGGTGATCAGCGCGGCGCTGCTGATTTTTCTGTTTCAATGGGAATCGTTCCTCTGGCCGTTGATTGCCACGCGTTCGGAGAACCTGAAAGTGATTCAGGTCGCGCTGGCTGGCTTTGAAGAACGGTACGTCACTCTGTGGAACGAGCTGTTTGCCGCGGCGATTGTCGCCGCATTAATCCCGCTGATCATTCTCTTGCCGTTGCAGAGGTTCTACGTCCAGGGAGTGACGGCTGCCGCGACCAAAGACTAACAAACACGAACCCAGACATATGCACGCCTAACTATTATGAGACCTGTTATCTTTGATACCGATATCGGGACGGATGTAGACGATATTCTTGCTCTTGTTCTTCTCGCCAAAGCCCCTGAGCTCAACCTGCTGGGCGTCACCACCGTTTATGGAGACACGGCGTTTCGAGCAAAAATTGCCAAGGCCACCACGCATATGCTGGGTCGGAAAGATATCGCGATTGTTCCGGGCGAACAGCGCACCGTAAGCGGACGCCAGGTTCACTGGGCTGGACACGAGGGCGAAGGGGTCCCGGATCTGGATTCGTTCGAGGTCGAAGAGAAACAGTCGGCTCCCAGTTATATCGGCGAAACCGCGGAAGCACTCAAAGGTGAGCTCGAAGTGATCGCGACCGGTCCATTGACGAATATTGCCAGGGCGATTACCGCAGCGCCCGCGGCGTGCGCCAGGATCAAGCACCTCTATATTATGGGAGGGGCATTTTGGATGAACCGGGCTGAGCATAACATCAAGTGTGACGCGGATGCCGCTCGAGTGGTGTTCGGTAGCGGTATTGCGATGACGGTGATCAGTCTCGACCTGACGCTTCGGGTCAGGCTTAACAAAAATGATCTACCGCAGATCGCGGCGCTGGGCAATGGACTTGGACCATTGCTGAAAGACCAGCTGATTCGCTGGTGGGAATATACCCATACCGAAGGGAATAGTCCGCACGACCCTCTGGCTGCGCTCGCCATGGTGCGCCCGGAATTATTTCGATTCGAGAATTACGGCATCGATGTGCACGACGAAGCGAGCGCTCCCGGATTCACGACGCCCATAAATCGAGAGAAGGGAAAGATTCGTCTGGGCGTGGATGTGTTCGCGCGGACTGCGGAACAGGAAATCGTGAGAAGGATTGCCAGTTAGCGAGTGTAGCCGACGACGGAAGGAGCCTCAAATAAATATCGGTTCTTCAGCCCCTCATTCAGTTTGAGTCGCTCCTTCACCCGATGACCGAGTCGTTCAATCTCTGAGAAAAGCGCTTCCAACAGGGGGTGAACAAAGTCCGGGAAACCGCGGATGACTTCATTGGACTGGACATCTTCATTCAGATGCAATGCCGAGGCTGTTTGCCTGACTGCTTCGTCTCGACTTTGGGTCGAGAGAGAGACCAAATCCAATTGAGAACGAATCAGCTCCTCTAACCGCTTGTTCTCTGCGGCGTCGCAGCGATACAAAATGTTAGCTTGCTGATTTAGCAGCCCAACAAGTCCGCCTTTCTCCTGCAACTCGTTCCTGAGCGCACCTATTAACTGCTCCCAATCCAGTTTCGTATCCATGAGATTTTTAGTCATCGGTTTAGGCCAGAAGGTTGGCGAGGTGGTTTCGAAGTACGCCCACCGTTTGAGTGTGGATTTGGCAAATCCGTGACTCGGTCAATCCGAAGCAGCTAGCAATCTCGGACAATTTCATATTTTCGTAGTAGTACATTGCCAGGACTTTCTTCTGGACATCCGAGAGTTTGGCCATCCTTTGTGCGAGCAGCGACAAAACTTCTTTGCGGTCCAAAACCTCCAAGGCCGAAACCGAAGAGTGATCTGGAATCATATCGTGCAAGGATTGGTCCTCTGCCTCGCCTTGATCCTCATCCAGAGAGACAAAACGCACCTCGCGCACATCTTCCTGGAGTTCCGCCAACTGCTGCTCCGTCATCTGCATTTCCGCGCAGAGCGAACCCTCGCGGATATTGCCACCTTGTTCCTGTTCCAATTTGGAAATGGCAGTTCCGAGCCGTTTGGCCTTGGCTCGATTGCCACGACTCATATAGTCCATTCGTCGGAGCTCATCTAAAATTGCCCCTTCAATTCGAGTGTTCGCATAGCTGCCAAAACTTCGTTCCTGATCCGGGTGATAGTTTCGTGCGGCAGCGACCAGGCCGGTGACGCCGATGCTATAGAGGTCGTCTGCCTCGATCGTGTTGGGCAATCTCTGCCTGATTCGTTCGACAATTGATCTAACGCGCGGCAGATGATTCTCCAGCAAGCGTTGAAATACCGTTTCGTCGATTGCAATTGAACCAAGCCCTTCTGTATCCTTCGCTCCGGAAGATTTGTTCAAGTTTGATGCAGGGTCATTGGTTATGTTCACAGGCACACACCAAAGCACCTTATGTGCCACGCAGTATTCAACCTTTAAGATTGTTACATAAGACGTTCTACATGAACGGTTAATGAACAAATATACTTTTGCTCTCTCAAATATAGAGCTCAAACAGGAAGCAAAAGCGGCAAAATTTGCCGGTCAGATTGACGTCGATGATTCATCCCAATTCGGTGGCACGAACTCACTTTAGCCAAAGTGCAGAAAGCGCCGAAGCCGGCGGTGTTGAGATGATAGAGGGTATAAAGCGGGACGCTTTACTTCTGCGGCAATCGACCTGATACCTCGAATACAACTATCCCAGTGGACCTTCGGGCCCACAGATTGGATCGAGGCGTCAACCCTGCGGCAACGTGGCCTGATTTTGATTGGTTTTCGATTTGTATGTATATGAGGTACGGATATGAAAACCTCGGATTCACCCTTTCCATGCAGCATCGCGTTCGCAGCCGACACAGGCGTCATTGCTCAAGCCACGGTCCACTACGAAAAGCGTCTTTCTGATTTGCGCGGACTTTTCCTCGATCCGGAGAATTTAGAGCGGCGCATTCGAGACGAGAAGGATCCCATCTGCTACGAGAACTACGCATTTAACGACAACCAGGCGGAGGGCGATATCTTCTTCGGTACGACCATCATTTACCCTGGCAAAGTCGGCTTGGAGTATCATCTGACTCGCGGTCACTACCATCGCAAACGCGACCACGCGGAAACTTACCAGGCGTTATCAGGTCATGGCCTTGTTCTATTCGAGCGCGAAGACGGAACAACCCGCAGCGCGGAACTCACACCGGGCAAGGTCACGTACATCCCACCATTCTGGGCCCACCGATCGATCAACACCTCGGACGTCCCCTTGGTCTTTCTTTGGACGTGCCCTGTTGAGGCTGGACACGATTACGAGGCGTTGGGTGGACGTGGGATGCGCCAAGTTGTGGTCGAACGCAACGGCCAACCGAGCGTTGAGCTTAGGGAAGTGTCAGTGTCAGTGCCAGTGTCAGGGGGAGCCTGATCGGCCATTGTTCGACTGA
This sequence comes from Chthoniobacterales bacterium, assembly GCA_035484035.1. GTDB lineage: Bacteria > Verrucomicrobiota > Verrucomicrobiia > Chthoniobacterales > JAFAMB01 > JAFAMB01. Next base: position 2,275 of record DATHPI010000225.1, on the reverse strand, counting down.
AGAAGTGTCAGTGTCAATGCCAGGGCGATCGTTCGAACAGGGCGGCGCCGGCGTGGGAGGATGGAAGGCCGGCGTCAGTCTGTAAAGCAGCCTAATCGGTCGATTCGTTTTTGAAAACAAGACGACGCGCAAATCGGTCGGTACTTTGCCGGCGAAGGAGAACGAAGGTATTGTTGTCGCCGTACATCGCCCACGGTCCCGAAGAAGGAACCTCACGAAATTCGACAAACCTCCAGTCACAGGGGTCTTTGCTCCCAAGGCCGAGGTAGTCCCGGACGGCCGGCGACACATCGAGGCCGGCACCCTGATTCAAATTCGGTCTTGGACGTTCGTTGCCAAACACATATTGCCAGTGATCGGTACGGAAGGGACCGCAATCCTCCCATTGGGCATAACAGACTCGATTTCCGTGTCGGATAGCAAGCCATCGACCCTTGAGTACTGTCTGGCCGTCACGGACAAACGCTTGCTTAAACCAGGGGATCACCTGGCCAGCTTCCGGTTTTGTTCGCCCTCCTTCGACATCGTTGTAAGGAAGAGCCACATAAAACGGATTCTGCCGCGGGATAAAATTGATCGGAATAAAATTTCTTCGGGCATTGACCTCGGGAGTATCATAGCCTCCATAGCTATAGTACCAATTCCGGTCCCAGGAGCTGCGATCGTTGGGGACCGGGTTATTGCCGCTGGGACGCTCACCGATCCAAAAGATGGTGGTGATAATCCCGAGCTTCCATGAGTAGCGGCCGGGGCCTCCACTGAGTTCGGCTCCCCGTCCCATTAAAGACGGTCCAGTCATGTACCGAGGGCCATCACCGCTGTAGACGGTCTTGGTCGGTGACATGATCACCTTAGGTTCGATTTTTAGCAGGGCGTTTTCACGCAGCTTCATCGCGTACTTAGCAAAATCGGTACTACTCTCGTATTGAGACTGTGCCGACGCTTTTCCGACGATTGCTGCAACAACACAAACCGAGAGAACGAATGACAGCCTCATGGTAATTAACCCGACTTTCTACGGGCAATACGCTTAGTAACGCAAGCGCTATTTGTATTTTTCATGATAAAACGGCCGATTTTTAGACGAAACCGGCCTTTGGCGCTGAATCTTGCCGAAAAAGCGCCAGCGAAGTCAGTAGCGTCGCAAGATTGTGTCTTTGAGAAAACGGGCATCGTCGGTGGTGGGATAGTCGAGCGTGAAGTGGAGTCCCCGGCTTTCGCTGCGCGCTAGAGCGCTGTCGACGATCAGGCTGGCGACGGTGCACAAACTGCGCAATTCAAGGAGGTCGGTCGTAAGCCTGAAGTCCCAATAAAAGTCCTGTATTTCGCGCTGAAGATTGCGCAACCGGGTGCTGGCACGGAGCAATCTTTTTTTGGTGCGAACGATGCCCACGTAGTCCCACATGAGCCGGCGGATTTCATCCCAATTGTGATAAATAACCACGACCTCGTCGACATCCTGGGCGTGCCCAGGCCGCCACTCAGGAAGATCAAGCGCCTGATGATATTTCGCATATTTGGGCTTCAGGAGCGCCTTGGAACAACGGCCAGCTACCACCAGCGCTTCGAGCAGCGAATTACTGGCCAAACGATTGGCCCCGTGCAAACCGGTGCATGCCACCTCTCCGACTGCGAAAAGGCCGCGCAGTGTGGTCGCACCATCGAGGTCGGTCTTCACTCCGCCACACTGATAATGGGCGGCCGGAACCACCGGGATCGGCTGCCTGGTCAGGTCTATCCCCAGGCTCATACATGTTTCGTAAATGTTCGGGAAACGCTCCCGAAGAAATCCAGCCGGCTGATGGGTAATGTCGATGTACATGCATTTTGCCCCGGTCCGCTTCATCTCCGCGTCGATTGCGCGAGCGACAATATCGCGGGGAGCTAATGCGCCAAGTTGGTGATATTTCGGCATGAACTCCTGGCCGGCAGCGTCGACTAATTTGCCGCCTTCTCCCCTCACCGCTTCGCTAATCAGGAACGATTTTTTCTCTGGATGAAACAGGCAGGTGGGATGGAATTGAACAAACTCCATATTGGCGACAGCCGCTCCTGCACGCCAAGCCACAGCCACCCCGTCGCCAGTCGCGATATCGGGGTTGGTGGTATAGAGATAGACTTTGCCGCATCCGCCGGTGGCCAGGATAACTCGATCGCTGCGAATGGTTTCGACAATCCCGGAGGCTTCATTGAGGACGTAGACGCCGATCACGCGATCTTCGGTGGTGTAACCGAGTTTGCCCGTGGTGATCAAGTCAACGCCCATATGGTTATC
>DATHPI010000224.1:0-5662 GCA_035484035.1 Chthoniobacterales bacterium | reverse complement strand
GAGGAAGGGATGGGATTTGGCGCTTCGTTTGTTTGCTATTCCGGAACCGCGAAACCACTGGTGACCGAAGGGCTGAAGCTGGCGGCTCGCCTCGGGTATTCGCGGATCGTGGTCGCGCCTTTCTTCCTGTTTACGGGTATTTTGGTTAAGCGGATTTATGCTGCCGTCAGCTCGCTCGCGGAGCGGCATCCGGAGATAGAGTTTTTGCCATGTGAGTATCTTGGCATTCATCAGCTCCTGGCGGATGCACTGCTCGAGCGGGCTGAGGAGAGTGTCACCGGGAGAGCCTTGGCCAACTGCAGCCTCTGCAAGTATCGGGTGCAAATCATCGGCTACGAAAAGGAAGTGGGTGCTCCGCAGCAAGGACACCATTTCCACGTTCGAGGCGGCACAGAAACTCCAGTGGCCGTCCCGTTCCTGGACCCACACCGATCGGGTCCCAGCATCGGTCTCCGTCCCACCATGCAGGTGGAATTGCCCCATCCGATTGAATCGGAAAGTTTTCGGGTGATCGACGCCGGTCGCGATTGGTCGATGTTTCCCGAAGCGGAGCGAGATATTCTCAAACGATTGGTCCACACAAGCGGCGACTTCAATGTCGTCGATGAGGTTTTTATTTCCCCGGGAGCGATTCCAGCCGGGATTCGTGCTTTGGGGCAACGCCTTCCGATTATCACGGACGTCACGATGGTCCAGAGTGGGCTCCGTCGAACCCTGCTGGATCGGCTGGCTATTCCGACGGTCTGTGGGGTTCACGATGAGGAAACAAAATTGCTTGCCGAAGCTGCCGGAATCACTCGTTCCGCAGCCGGTATCAGGCGGGCCTGGATGCGGTTTGGGAATAACCTGATCCTGGCCATCGGCGACGCTCCAAGCGCCGTCGAGGAAGCGGTGCACCTGGTGGAGGCGCATCATTGGCGCCCGCACCTGATCATCGGGCTTCCAGTCGGGTTCGTCGGGACTGAAAGCTGCAAGGAGAAGCTGAGACAATGTTTGCGGGTCCCACGGATCACTAATCGTGGAACTCGTGGCGGATCACCTTGGGCAGCCGCGGTGGTGAACGCAATGCTGATCCAGTTGACGAATCAGGGATCAATCCTATGACCGGCTCCGAGGCAAATCCCGAGCAGGAAACTCTTTTCTTGTTCGATTTGCAAAGACTTGCGGAAAACGGTTTGAGAAGGGGCTATACGACGGGAACGTGTGCCACCGCCGCCGTCAAGGCAGCCCTCTTAAAGCTTGTTTGCCACGAGACACCGCGTGAAGTCCATGTGACCCTCCCGGATAGTCTGCAATATCTGGCCGTTCCGATTGATCGAATCTCAGAAGAAGCAAATGGGGAAGTTCGCGCGGATGTCATTAAAGATGGAGGTGACGATCCTGACCAGACCCATCGGGCGCGGATATTCGCCAGGGTCAGGCGAAATGGTAAGGGCCAGATCGTCTTTCAACGCGATGAAGGAGTGGGCATCGTCACCCAGCCTGGTTTGCAGCTCAGGGTGGGTGAACCGGCGATCAATCCTGTTCCGAGAAAAATGATGACCTGGGCAGTGCACGAAGTTCTCGGTGAGGGAGATGGTACCATCGACCTTGGTTTTGACCTGCAAATCGGTTGCGAGAGTGGGGAGGAAATTGCCAAGCGCACCTTTAATCCTCGATTGGGCATCGAAGGCGGAATTTCAATCCTGGGGACAACCGGGATTGTCGAGCCCAAGTCGACCGCTGCCTTCGAGGCTTCCATTGAGGTTTATGTCCGGGTTGCACTGGGGGACCATCCATCTGAAATAGTGGTGGCCCCCGGAAATCTCGGTCAACGGTTTGCGCGCAGTTTTCTGCAACTACCGCTCAAACGAGTTGTTCAGACGGCCAACTTTATGGGCGTTGCCTTGCGGTGTGTTGATCGGACCTTGGAAGAAAACGGTCATCGACTCCCCAGGCTCTGGGTAGTCGGTCATCCTGGCAAACTGGCGAAGATCCTGGACGATGTTTACGATACGCATTCTGCCCAGAGCCGAAGCGCTGTGGGCGCTGTTTGCCGCGTCGCCAATCATTTCGGAATCTCAGGTGCGTTGCTGAAACAAATGGCACAATCGAGAACGGTTGAGGGCCAGATCGAACTGCTCCGGGCCCAGACATTCTCAGCGGAGTTCTGGTCTCTAGTTGAAAAAAGCATTGCCGCTCAGATCTCCTCTATGTTGAAGCGCGTTGACGTTGTCTCCGTCCGCCTCTTCCAGATGGATGGTCAACCGTTAGGGGGAAGGGAATGATTCGTTCTGGTAAGTTCTTCGGAATCGGAGTGGGGCCTGGCGAGGCGGGTCTGATTCCCGTCGCCGCCTGGGACGCTCTGAAAAAGTGTGAGGTGATTTTTGTCCCGCGAGCGAAGACGATGGATCATTCGGTCGCCCGCCGTTGTCTACCAACGGACGAAATTCCGGATCATCGGTTTCGCGAAATTGAGTTCGCGATGGAAACGGATCGGGGTGTTCTTTCCGAGCACTACAGGAAGCTTGCGGTAATCATCGGCGCAGAGTTAAACGCGGGGTGCGACGTCGCTTACCTCACGTTAGGTGATCCTTCGACTTATTCGACCTACACCTACACACTGGCAGCACTGCAGGATCGAATTCCAGATCTGCAATACCGGACCTTTCCTGGGGTGCCAAGCTACTGTGCCGTAGCCGCGGCCGCCGGGTTTGCGCTCGGAGAAGGTAAAGAGCGCCTTCTGATCTTGCCCTGTCCCACTCAGATGTCCGAACTGCGATCAATGATCGAGGCGCATGACATTGTCGTGTTGATGAAGATCGGTCAGCGCCTTCCGTCCGTGCTGGCCTTGCTCCATGAGCTTGGGATCGCTGATCGGTGCGTCTTCGGAAGTCATGTCGGGATGACCGATGCCATCGTTTGCGCGGATATGTCGGCAATGGATCCGGCGCAAAGCCGCGGGTATCTTTCAACCCTGCTGATCCGAAAGAGCAGGCCCGATAAACGCCACTCGGGAGGGGAGGGATGAAGGTTTATTTTATTGGAGCAGGACCCGGAAGCGCTGACTTGATAACGGTCCGTGGCGCGAATATTCTCGGCCGCGTTGCCGTGGTGCTTTATGCCGGTTCGTTGGTGAGTAAGGAGATGTTAGTTCATTGCCGGACCGATGCTCAGATCATCAATACCGCTAAACTCAGTTTGGACGAACAAGAAGCTCAATACGCCAGAGCTCGCGATCATGACTTGGATGTCGCTCGCTTACACTCTGGCGACCCGTCGATTTACGGTGCGACTGCGGAACAGATGCGGAGGCTCGAGCGCCTCGAAATTGAGTATGAAGTTGTTCCGGGCGTATCTTCTTTTGTCGCGGCGGCTGCTCTGCTCAACACGGAACTGACTAAACCGGAGATTGCGCAGACAATTATCCTGACCCGAACCGGAGGCCGCGCTTCGCCGATGCCCGAAAAAGAGTCTTTGCGAGCACTCGCCGGGCATACCACCACGATGTGCGTTTTCCTTTCCGGGGGTCAGCTATCAGAGGTCGTCGCTGAACTTCTCGTCCATTATCGCCCGGATACCCCCGTGGCTCTGGTGCACAAAGCGACCTGGAGGCAAGAAATGATCTGGAGCGGGTTACTTGGCAAAATCATCGAGGAGGTCGTTCCGCGGGACTGGGAGCTCTCGACGATGCTGATTGTCGGAGAAGTCTTGAACCGGAAGGCAGGAACCGAATCCCGCCTTTATGCCTCCGAGTATTCGCATCTTTTCAGGAAGGCTACCAGGAAAACGCCGACATGATTTCAGCACTCGGAATCTGGGTTGTTCGGAAGGAAGCGGAGGAGCTTGGGCGATTTCTGGAGGTCAAGCTCGGTGGTCACCTGGGCGGTCTGGACTGTGCCGGGGGCCAGAATAACCGGGCTGCGTTTGCATCCCGGTGCGCCACTTATCGGCAATGGGTCCTGGTCATGACGACCGGGATCGCGGTGCGTTACCTGGCAGGATTGATCAACGACAAAAGGACGGATCCAGGAGTGGTGGTGATTGATGAAGGTTGCCGGTTTGCCGTTTCCCTGCTTGGCGGGCACGAAGGGGGAGCGAACGATCTGGCCTATCGGGTCGCGAATCTTACGGCAGCCGTGCCGGTCGTCACCACTGCCACCGAAGCGCTCAAGCCGCTCGTCGTCGGACTTGGGTGCCGCAAGGGTACCCCAGCGGACCTCATCGATTCAGCGATCCAGGAGGCCCTCCAAAAACTGGCGCGAACGCTCATGGACGTTCGAGAAGTTGCCACTATCGATCTCAAAGGGGAAGAACCAGGCCTGATGGAGTGGTGTCAGCGAACCGGCGTGCCCTTGCGAATAATTCCGCGGGCGCTTATTCAGGAGCGACCATGGATCACCAATGCGTCGGCCTGGGTGCGTGAGAAAGTCGGTGTCGATGGGGTCTGTGAGCCGTGTGCTCTGCTGGCGACTTTTCGCGGACGACTCATTCTCCCAAAAACAGCTTTCAACGGTGTTACGGTAGCCATCGTCGAGGAGACTCCAACTTTATGAAGTCGGTGGGGAAGCTTTTCCTGGTCTCGGTCGGTCCGGGGTCGGCCGAGCTGATCCCTCCGCTCGCTGAAACTGCGCTTCGTGAGAGTGAGGTGATTGTCGGCTACGAACTCTATTTAACCTGGATCAGATCATGGATCGACGGCAAGGAAATCCATGCCCCCGCTCTGACCCATGAATGCGAACGGGCATCCTTGGCTATCGAGCAGGCGCGCAGCGGACGCGTGGTAAGCTTGGTTTCGAGTGGCGATATCGGGGTCTATGGCATGGCTGCGCTTGTTCTTGAAGAAATAGCCGAGGAAGATAGATTCGAGTTGGCTGTTATTCCCGGGATCTCCGCCGCGACCAGTTGTGCCTCCCTTCTGGGCTCGCCATTGTCACACGATTTTGCCACGTTATCTCTTTCTGATTTGCTTTGTCCGTGGGCCTGGGTAGAGCACCGAGCCCGCCAACTGGCGCGGGCGGACCTGGTGATCGCCTTATACAACGTGCAAAGCAAAACTCGACAGGAAGGCGTCTACCGAATTCTTCGCCTTTTGCTGGAAGAAAAAGCTCCGACAACCTGGTGTGGCGTTGTCCGTAACGCGTATCGGGCCAATCAGGAGTCTTCCATTTGCACCTTGGCCGACCTGCTCGAACGCAGATTTGACATGCTGACCACCGTGATCGTCGGCAATCGGTTTACCCAGAGAAAACGGGAGTTTATTTTCACGCCGCGCGGTTACCGGAATTGGAACCAGGCGGTTGAGGCCGAACCTCGAAACGACGAACCGTCGAAATGCCGACGCGATCTTCCAACCATCTGGGTCTTTTCGGGGACCAGTGACGGCAACGCCGTGGCTTCAAAGCTCCAGCAAGCCGGCTATCATATCATTGTCTCTACGGCCAGCGATTACGGTCGTGAAATTGTCACTCGAAACTTGCCCGGAATCACTGTGCGGTCAGGCCAAAGGGGGATCAAAGCCCGTCGAACCGAGTTAGAGAGCTCCGGTGCCCAGGCCATCGTGGACGCCACTCATCCGTTTGCGACTGCGATTTCTTCTCAGCTGATGCAGCTTGCCGAAGAGATCAAGATTCCCTACCTGCGGTACGAGCGGCCTTCAGCGAGTAGCGCATACCCGGCCATT
>DATHPI010000223.1:0-2957 GCA_035484035.1 Chthoniobacterales bacterium | reverse complement strand
CCATCACTCCATCACTCCATCTCCTCACCGCTAGTACTGCATTAAGGTCCCCTCGACACGACCCTTTCGCACCATGGCAGCAAAAATTGCCAGGCTGCCCGGTAGTAGGATTGCCGCCATCAAGGCCAGAACCAGAAGTGGGTGGGCAACCTTTTCCACCGAGTATCCCTGCAAAATGGTCAATCTCAAGGCATCGAGAGAATAGGTGATGGGAATCAGGAAGGAGACCTGTCGCAGCCATCCTGGGAGCACGTCAATTGGAAAGTAAGCGCCGCCAAGCATCGTACCCATCCCGCCGAGAACCCAGGCAAGAGGATCACCCTTTTTGAGCCAGAGGATTGTGGCAGCCGACAAAACTCCGAATGCGACAAATGTCAGAACGGAGAATCCTAAAACCAGTATCGTCGCCAGAACGTTCATGTGACTGAGATCCACACCCATGATCAGCCCCCCGGCAATAAGAATCAAAAGAGGTTGCACAGCTCCGGAGAGCAAACCATAAAGCGACGACATCAGGACAATGGTCAACGCGTCCGTCTGACTGCTCAGCATCGCTTCCAGGCAACCGCTCAGCTGTGCCGTCCGAATGGATTCCGAGAACATCCGGAGCGTCAGCTGGAAATACCGGGCGAAAGCCAGGCCAACCACCGCGAAGGAGAGAAAATTGCCACCGTAACGGGCCAGGAAGCGCGATTCTCCTCGAGAGACGAGTTGATCAAGGAAATAGAAAAAAATCAGAACCATCATCGAGTCCACAATGTTCATGACAAAGCTCATCTTGTAGCTGGACTCGATCTGGAAATCCCGGCGAATGAAGGCTAAAGCCTTATGAATTAAAGGACTCATGATTGTTTCGGTGTCACGTTCGACCGGTAATGATCGGAGAGATTGATCCCTTGGGCGGTTAGATCCGAGAGGCGGTCAAAGGCCAGGATTTTTCCATCGTTGATGATCAGCACTTTGTCGCAAAGCCGCATTGCCTCCTCCAATCGATGCGTGGCAATTAAAAGCGTTTTGCGCGACCCTTTGTGGAGCCGCTCGACGATCAGTTCATTCAGGTCTTCGCAAGCGACCGGATCCAACGCCCGGGTGGGCTCGTCAAGGATAAGTACTTCCGGTTCCGCGATCAGGCCCCGCGCCAACGCCAAACGCTGTTTCATCCCAGACGAGTACGTGTCGATGGTTTTGTCCACATGTGAGTCGAGTCCGACGAAATGGAGCAGTTCCCGAATCCGTTCCTGCATGGCGGTCCCGCTCAAATTGTCGAGTGTGGCAAAGAATTCCAGATTCTGCCGCGCGTTCAATCGCCAGAAAAAACTCCGCTCTTCGTTCATCACGAATCCCACGGATTTTCGAGCTTCCGAATTGTGGCGGAGAGTGTCGTAGCCGTTTACGGCAATTTCGCCCTTGGTCGGGAGCAGCAAGCCCCCGATGAGCTTCAGGAGCGTGGTCTTACCAGCACCATTCGGACCCAGCAACGCAATCCGGTCTCCTTTTTCGACCTCCAGGTTAACCGCCTTAAGAGCCGTGAACACCTGGCGACGTCGAAACGGGTGCAGCAACAATTCGCGATACCGTTTGACGACGGGAAATTGCATCGTGACATCCCGCGCAGAAATCAGACTCGGGCTCGGGTCCAGCGTATTACTCGGCATTAAGCGACTGGCAGATATCTCATCCGATCGTTCCGTACAAGCTCGCATTGCAAAATGAAAGGCGTTTCAACTATTGTTTATGTGGTAGTATGGGAAATTGTACTTATAGTAGTAAATATAGAAACAGCAAACTGCTCGTCTCAGGTTTTGGTCTCTACCGCCACAATGCGCGTCTCCGACAAGCTGTCACGCCAGCGATTTAAGATCGTTAAAGAGATCACCTGAGGGTCCGATATGAAGGAAATTGTTCATTTACGAAACTTCAGGACGTGGACGAAGTGATCATGAAATCAACGACTCGGATCAAGCCTCAGTGAGTGCTCTTATCGAGTGGTTGACCCGTGAGCTTGCCCAGATCGTAGATATCGATCAGGAAGCCATCACTACGCACGAGCCCTTCAGCCACTTCGGCCTCGATTCCGCCAAAGCGGTCACTTTGCTCAGCCGGCTAGGCGAATATCTGGATCGCAAAATCCCAGTCACACTCGCTTGGCAATTCCCGACGATTGAAGCGCTGGCGAATCATCTCTCCGGTACGGCGGAGGCAGCATCAAGAAAGTCTCCTGCGCACTCATTCCCGGCCTTTAATCAGCCCATTGCGGTGATCGGGATGGCCTGTCGTTTTCCCGGGGCGGCTAACCCGGCGGCTTTTTGGGACTTGCTGCGGTCAGGGCGTTCTGCTTTCCGCGAAATCACCTCCGATCGCTGGGACATCAATGCCTGGTACGATCCGGATCTCGGCCGGCCGGGCAGGATGAACGCGCGCATGGCCGGCCTTTTGGATCGAGTGGACGATTTTGATCCGAGCTTTTTCGGAATATCGCCGCGCGAAGCCATCCAAATGGACCCCCAACAGAGGTTAGCCCTCGAATTGAGCTGGGAGGCCTTGGAGGATGCGGGCCTGAGACCAGACGTTGTCCGCGGCAGTCGCACGGGCTTATTCGTGGGGATCGTCTGGCACGACTACGAAACCAGTGCGCGCAAGGCGGGGTCGGAGATTACGGTCCACTCCGGCACAGGTCAGGCACTCAGCATTGTGGCCAACAGGATTTCGTATGCTCTGGGCCTGCACGGACCGAGCATCGCATTAGACACGGCCTGTTCCTCCTCGCTAGTCAGCGTCCATCTTGCCTGCCGCAGCCTGCAGGCCGGAGACGCCACTCTTGCTCTCGCTGGTGGCGTGAACATGATCATTGATCCGGACACGATGGTGACACTCTCCAAGTTTGGGGGGCTCTCGCCGACGAGCCAGCTTTGCGCCTTCGACGCCCGCGCCAACGGCTTCGTGCGCGGCGAAGGCGG
>DATHPI010000222.1:0-12615 GCA_035484035.1 Chthoniobacterales bacterium | reverse complement strand
GGCATTGTGAACGCTAGATCAGCCTGTGGTGGATGCGTTGGCATCGTGAACGCCACATTCGCCTCCGGTGGATGCGTCGGCATCGTAAACGCTAGATCAGCCTGTGGTGGGTGCGTCGGCATCGTGAACGCTAGGTTGGTTTCTGGCGGATGCGTCGGCATCGTAAACGCTAGATTGGTTTCTGGCGGGTGCGTCGGCATTGTGTACGCCAGATCATCCTGTGGTGGATGGGTCGGCATTGTGAACGCCAGATAAGCCTCTGGCGGGTGCGTCGGCATCGTGAACGCTAGTTTCGCCTCTGGCGGGTGCGTCGGCATCGTGAACGCCAGACTTACTTCGGGCGGCATCGTAAATGCCAAGCTGGCCTGTACCGGTTGATTCGGTTTAGTGGCCGCGGAGGGGCGATCGACGCCCGCTTCAGCGGGCGGTTTCGCATCTTTCGGCGACGTCCAGATCCATTCCTGATCTTTATAAAAACGTCTGTGATCGTCGTTGCCAACAGGCAACATAGCGGGAGCTCGGTCCGGGAGTAGGCCGGAACCTAAAGAGCAGATTGCTGCAATGATTAATACATTTTTCTTCATAACGACTTACGGGTAGCCTTGTTTAACGGGGATGCCACATTGAATCTGGCAATTATGATAATTACCAGCTTTTCGGCATGTGCGCAGGTTTAGCTCCGTAGAGTGCTCGAACTTTCCGGGACATCAATTTTCAATGAACAAACCCTGCGAGATTCAGGAGACACCCGACCTCACTCCATTTGGTTCAAAATAAACTCAGGACCACAGCGCTTTCGCAGCGAATAATTCCGCTAAACTTCATTCTAGAGGACTCGCGCAGAGGAGGTTGAGAGGAGCGTTCGACCAGGGATTGACTTATCAATCAGACAGGGTAACTATCGCGTTCGTCCGTTGCTCTCCTGGGCTCGGAGACTAAATTTCAATGCTTGTAGGGAAAACGAAACGGCCGAGGAACGTCGATGCAGCTCGCGCGGCGGCCATCCTTTACGGTGATTGGGGCACCAGCAAGGCGTACGTCATCGGCCTGGCTTTCGCGATCGCGGGATACAGCTCTTTCTGGTTGATCGCGGCGATGTGCGCACTGACAGCGCTGGTCGGCTTTAACTACATGATTGTTTGCCGGCACTATCCGGACGGCGGTGGCGTTTACGCGAGCGTGCGTCACCGTTCTGAGGTTCTCTCCATTGTGGGTGCCTTCCTTTTGATCGCCGATTACATCGTAACGGCATCCATTAGTGCTCTTTCCGCTTTTCAGTACCTTGGCGTCAGTCAACCCGAACTGTTTGCAGGAGCAGCGATCCTTGCCATTGGCGCTTTGAACTATTTCGGGCCTAAGCACACGGGCGGATTGGCAGTCGCAGTCTCGATCCCGACGGCGATTGTGGTGATCGGCCTTGGGGTATTCTGTTTTTTCCATCTGGACCAGGCCTTGCACAACCTGAAACCTCTCTCCGGCAACCTGGCGGAAAATTGGAAAGGGTTCGTCGGCATCGTTCTTGCCCTGTCGGGAGTTGAAGCGGTGGCAAACGCCACCAATGTCATGAAGCTCGATCCGGGAAGTACGGACGAACATCCGTCCGTCGCCAAAACTTCGACTCCGGCGATCGCCATTGTCATGCTGGAGGTCTGTATCCTGACCGCAGTTCTGGGCTTGGGAATGCTTGCGCTCAATGGCCTGCGGATCCACGACGGAGATGTCGATGCCCCCGGAAATCCTGGTGTCCGGGATTACATGCTCCGTTACATGGCCGACGTGTTCGTTGGAGGTACCTTCGGGCCGGTGTTTGGTCAGATTGCTGCCTGGCTGGTGACCGGCGTGATCGCTTTTCTTTTGCTTTCCGCAGTTAATACCGCCATCGGTGCTCTGATCGCGATCTCGTTTCTGATGTCACGCGACCGAGAGTTGCCCCAGCAATTTGAGAGACTCAATCCTTTTGGAGTTCCAAACGCAGGCCTGATCGTGGCAACGGTCATCCCGGCCATATTGGTCATAGCAGTCAGAGACGTTTCCGGTCTCGCCGACCTTTATGCAGTGGGGGTCGTCGGCGCCATCGCGACAAATCTTGGCGCTTCCTCGACGGACAAGAAGCTCGGTCTACGAACATGGGAACGGACGTTAATGTTCTGCACCTTCATCGTGATGGCCACGATCGAAATCTCCCTTTTTGTCGACAAGCCGAACGCCCGCCTGTTTGCAGCCACGATTCTCGTCTTTGGCCTTATCCTGCGCGGACTAGCCAGCGAGAGGGCTGAGAAAAAGGCGTTGAGTGCCGCAGCCGGCAATGGCGTTAAAAAGAGCGACCTCCCGACGCCTTTCGAGCAGTCGCTCTCTGAAACAACGGGTCCCCCGATGCTGTGCGCCGTCCGCGGAATCGGCCGGACTCTCGATTTCGCCATCCAGGAAGCCAAAGACACCGATCGCCCTCTTTACGTCCTCTTTGTCCGGGAGCAACCGGTCATCGCGCCCGATGACCGCAAACGCAAATGGGGTGAAGACGACGAAGCTCGGGCGATTTTTATCTATGCGAAAGATAAGGCTTCCGGACACCGCCTGCTTCCGGCCTACGCCATCAGCGACTCGGCTGCGGACACCATCGTCGACATTGCGGCGACGGTCGGCGCTTCGTACCTGATCGTCGGCGCGCCACAACGAAACAGTCTGGTCAACCTTCTCAGAGGGAACATCATCCGGAACATTTCCAGCATCTTACCCGAAGAAATTCATCTTCTGGTTTATGCTTGAAATCCCGGTCACCTCATCCCACAGTTCGCTGCACCTTCAAAATTGAAAGCCAGACGGCGTTCGACATCGATCTCCCAGTCTGGTAAAGATCTCTGGCGCAGCCACTTTTCACAAATCTAACCTCCCCATCCTTATGCTACATATCATTTGGTCCATTATTATCGGCTTTATCGCGGGCGCCATCGCCAGCATGATCATGCACACCCACTTAGGATTCGTAATGACCACACTCCTGGGAATTATCGGGTCGATCGTCGGTGGGATAATTGCCCGCCTCTTTTCCAAACCACCGGAAGGTTCCTCATTTCATCCGGCTGGTCTGATCCTATCGATCATCGGGGCGATTATCGTGCTCTTTATCGCGGGCAAGATGTCCTAAACCGCAAGGCAATTACGCCTCAGCGCAAACGAATCCGAGAACGAGTTCGGTGAGAAAGCTAATCACTCGGCGTATGTCCGAGTCCGATTTCGCCAACCAGGGAGCCAGCGTTTTTCATTTCGCTCAACGGGAGCATTGGCGACACGTCGGGTCAGCACCGTGTCGGCCGCACGGCTGAATTCCACACTCGCCGGTCCTGTCCTCATTTCTTCGAGAACCTGCAATAATCCCCAACCTTCGCCGCGATAGCGTTCGCTCGGCAGCGTCCCTTCGCCCTTAAAATTAACGTAGTCGACCAAGGCATACAGGCCATCGGGTTCTGCAGCGACTCGGTAGAAGTTTTTCCGGATCTTTTCGCGTTCTTCAATCGGAGCCGCCTCCAACATCTTGGGTAATGCCCGCTCCAATCTGAGTGCAGCAAATTTAGCTTGGAAGGCAACCGTTTCCGCTAGAAAGTGCCGGAGCTCTTTCATCCGTGGACTTTGCTGATCAGCCAAAAACTGCACCCGGTCTGGCCAGGGGCAGGCATCCGCTGATCTCAACCAGCCAGGAACTTTTAACCCGTTTGAAATCAAGTATTGGAGAAGAAGCGGAAAGCTCTCCTCAAACCGGCCGCGGTTGCCCGCTGGATACCAGATAAAATGTCCAATCCCCAAAGAGGCAAAATCCTCACCGGAGTTCCAAGCGGTCAACCCGGCGATTGTCCCGCCGGACTCATTCTGCCAAAGCCGCCGTCCGATCTTCTCCGCTTGCGAATCGGAAAGCTGGATCGACTGCCCAAAAGCAACGTTGGCCGGCGCGAGTAACGTTTCCATCCAGGCCAAGCAAAGGGAGGCCAAGAGCAATGACTTTTGACTTTTCATGATCGGGCTAAACACTCTGCAGACTGGACCGCTCCTCCCCTGATGTCTTGACATTGATTTTGCTTGTCACGCATTTGCTTTATCCCCCTGGAGAGACAGTTTCAAAATGCGCCATGTCATTCTTGATACAGAGATATCGGCACCGATGTCGACGATATGCTTGCCCTGGTTTTCCTGGCCCAAGCGTCGGAAGCTGGGCCTTGAAGACGTGACAACCGTCGACGGCAACTCACTACTTCGTGTTAAAATAGCCAGAATCACCTGCCTGATGCCTGGCTTTTCACTTGGAGATAAGACACCACTCAGGTAATAATTTTTTTTCGCCACCGTATGCCTACTCCCACCACTCAACCGTTTTTATGGGGAACAGCCACTGCCAGCTATCAGATTGAGGGAGCCGTTTCGGAAGATGGACGAGCGCCTTCGATCTGGGACACCTTTTCTCATACTCCACAGAAGGTCGAGCGCTCTGAGACCGGCGACATCGCCTGTGACCACTATCACCGTCACGCCGAAGATATCGCACTGATGCGCGATCTCGGAGTTCAAGCTTACCGTTTTTCCATTTCCTGGTCTCGAATCCTTCCCGAGGGCCGCGGAAACGCGAATGCCAGAGGACTCGCCTTTTATGACCGTCTGGTAGACGACCTGCTCGCCGCAGGCATCACTCCTTTTGCCACGCTGTTTCATTGGGATCTTCCTCAAGCCCTGCAGGATCGAGGAGGATTTACCAATCGCGACATCGCCGGCTGGTTCAGTGATTACGCGGTTCAGACAACTCAACGCCTGGGGGACCGGGTGGAACATTGGATTATGCTGAATGAGCCATCGGTCTTTGCTTTTCTTGGACATTTGATCGGTGTGCATGCGCCAGGACTGACTGATTTGCAGGCATTTTTTGCCACCACTCACCATTTGAACCTGGCCCAGGGAACGGCTCTTCAGGCACTCCGCTCCAATAACGCGTCATGGAAACTCGGTACCACGCTGAATGTGCATCGCGGCGTTTCTGCCGATGGTGCCAAGGCTTCGGCGGTTATGGCCGAACGTCACAATGACCTCTGGAACGGTTGCTTTTTGGGGCCGCTTTTGTCGGGTGCTTATCCATCTCAGATTTTTCCGCAACTGGAGCCTTACGTGCAGTCCGGCGATCTGAAATCAATTCGCCAACCCGTTGATTTTCTGGGTATCAATCACTACTTCCGTGCTTACATCCAGGCCAAGCCCGACGCTTTGATTGGCTATGAGCACGCTGCGCCGCCTTCCCATTTACCTAGAACCAGCTTTAATTGGGAAATCGATCCGAGCGAATTTCGGGATGTTTTGCTGGAGCTCCACGAAACCTATCATTGCCCTCCCATCTACATTACGGAAAACGGCGCGTATTTCGACGACCAACTATCTGCGGATGGAAAAGTCCATGACGCCAATCGAGTCGCATTCCTTGAGGGCTACATCAAAGCTATGCAAGAGGCCAGAGAACGCGGCGTTGACATCCGTGGATACTTCGTCTGGTCGCTGATGGATAATTTCGAGTGGGCCTCGGGCTATCGCCCAACATTTGGTCTTGTGAAAATTGACTTTAATACTCAGAAGAGAATACCGAAAGATTCGTTCTTCTGGTACCGCGATCATATCCAACAAAAGGTTTGAAGAGAGTTTTAAATTTACGACCGTGCCGCCCACTGCATTCCACGGCGAAAAAGGGTCGCCATCTCGGGCACCCCAAACTCAGACGCGAGATGCCCGAGGGAGCTGTAAAATACTTTGCCGCGTGCGTGCATCCGCTTCCAGGCGACCGGCATCTCAACACCTTTGATCCAGGAGCAATGTTCTCCGGAGAAAGTGGTTGTGGCCAGAATATGGTTCGCCGGGTCAACATGCATGTAGTACTGTTCCGATTCGTAGTCGAAATCTTCTAACCCGGCTGTGATCGGATCGCTATTGTCCACGATCTTTACCTGGTACCTGATGATGTTTCCCGGATGCGCAACCCATTGGCCGCCAGTCATGAACTGGTAGTCCGTGTTCAAGCGAAAGCTGTCTCCCATTCCTCCATGAAACCCGGCAAGTCCGACACCGGACTCGATAGCGGCGCACAGACTCTTCGATTCCGCGTCCGCAATGTTCCCCATCGTAAAGATCGGAATGATCAAGTCGAAGCGTACCAGGTCTGGATCGGCGAAAGCACTCGTTTGATTTTTCTTGGCGACCACGAATCCGTCTTCGGCTAGAAAGCTCTCAACGACAGCAGCACATTGCTCAGGCTGATGCCCTTCCCATCCACCCCAAACGATTAATGCATTTCTTTGTTTCACTAGTCGAGAAGTCCAAATCGAGGGAGCGGTTGGAGTGCCCGTGGCCGTTCACAATGAGAATGCACCGCAACCGGTACGCCGGATTCGCCACCGGAAACTATGGCCTCCATCACTTCCACGGTATGAAGCGCTATTTCATCGGAAGCTCGATGGGGTCGATTTGCCCGGATCGCAGACGCCATGTCAGCAACACCTAGAATTCGATAATTCCCATCTCCGAAGCCGTGCGTCAAAGGCATATCGAGCCATCGTCCTCCCTTTTCCAGGAGTCGCACCGGTCCACCAAAGAAGTTAGGGTCCGGAATCTGCAAACTCCCGTCCGTTCCATAAATTTCGATCGGTAAGTGACTGTGTCCTTGCACATCAAAACTGGCGTGAAAGCTAATAATTGCCTCCTGCTCAAACTCCACCAGAGCATTGAAGTGCGTTAATATTTCGACCGGAAATTTTTCGCCCTTTCGAGGGCCAGCTCCGAATACTCGCTGGGCAAAACTTCGCCTGGCGATGGAAGTGACACGGGTGACCGGTCCCAGCAGATTGATCAGCGCGGTAATGTAGTATGGACCCATGTCAAAGACGGGTCCGCCACCTGTCTGGTAATAGAACTCCGGATTGGGATGCCAGCTTTCAGGACCGGGCGTTAGAACAAATGCGGTTCCGCCGAGTGGTTTGCCGATTGCGCCGTCGTCAATCAGCTTGCGAGCGGTCTGTTGTCCCCCGCCCAGGAAGGTATCAGGCGCGCATCCCAACCTGACATTGTGTCGGCGAGCCGCTTGCGATAACACCTCCGCTCCCTCCTTATTCAGAGCGAGTGGCTTCTCGGAGTAGACATGTTTCCCAGCTTCCAACCCTCGAGAGCTGACCTGAACGTGGTTCTGCGGAGTAGTCAAATTCAGAACGAGATCGACTGTCTCATCCTGCAACAGTTCGTCCACACTCTGGACTTTCAGGCCAAACTCTTCCCCCCTTTTTTCGGCATTCGCCTGCAGCGCATCCGCGCAGCTGACCATCGCCAACTCAGGGAAATTTTGAGCCGCCTTTAAATAGGCTGCGCTGATGTAGCCGGCTCCGACGATGCCAACACGAATTGGAGTAGACACCTCACTCCTTATTTTGTTCCCATGACTTTTCGATCGTCTTGGCTGCCTGTTCGGCCGTCATATTTCCGGCAGCTATATCTGCGCTCGCATCATTAAACACGCGACCAGTGTCGGGTCCGAGCAATTGATCGATCGCGATAGCGATCCACTGCGAGTTCGCCACCTCTTGCGCGATTTGCTTGAAGAACGGATTTTGGATCGCTTCGGCGGTCCCTTGCACCGTCGGGATGTCCAACCCTTCTTCTGCCATTTTGGTCTGGACATCTTTTCCAAGCCAGACCTTCAAGAAATCGACTGTTTCTTTGGGCGCACCTTTCGCGACCAGCATACCATTCAAACTGGCAAAAATGTCGTTTGCGTGCCCTTTGCCGTCCTTGACTTCAGGAAAGAAAAACCACCCGAGTTTTTCATCCGGTAGACCCTTCTGATCGGCAGAGTCCGTCCGACCCTCGGTAATATCCCATGTTCCCATCAAGTGAAAAGCCGTCTTGCCATCGTGAAAGGTGCCCGCTGCTTCCGGATAGGTATTCGCCAAATAACCCTTTTGAAACGGGTTCAACGCCGCGAGATCCTTGTAGAGCTGAAACGCTTTAATCACGTCAGGACTCGCGAATCCGCCGTTCTTGCCTTCGATGGCGGCTTGCATTCCCTCCTTACCCAGAATGCGCATCATCAGCAACGCGGGATAAAAATGAAGCGGCCATTTGTCTTTCCCGCCTGCCGCCAGCGGCGTAATCCCGGCAGCCTGGCATTTTTTTACCGCCTCGATGAAATCATCCCAAGACTTGATCTTCGTCGGGTCAACGCCTGCCTTTGCACATAATTCTTTATTATACCAGAAAACCATCGGGCCAATGTCGGTCGGCAGACCGTAGGTTTTACCCTGATAAGTGAAGTTTTGCACACCGGCTGGGTAAAACGTGTCTTTAAACCCGCCCTCGGCGATCGCACTCGTGATATCTTGACAAACACCCGCATTGATCTGTTCGATCATCACCCCTCCACCCCAGCTGTGAAAGCAGCTCGGCCGATCTTTGGATTGGAGCAAGGTCGGCAACTTGGCTTTGAATGCTTCGTTCTCCAGGTAATCAAATTCGACTTTCACACCAGGATGTGTCTTTTCATACTCTTTGGCGGCGTCCTGCCAGATGGCGATTGCCTTGGGCAGCTTTTGCAGGTGAAGAATTTTGATGGTCGTTTCGGCAGACGCCGACCAAGAAAGGGACCCTGACAAGACGAAAGGTAGCAGATATCTTAATTTCATGTTTCGGGGGGATTGTGTGATCCAGCCGGCCTAAGCCGAGAAAAACCGCGAGGTGATAACCGCATTTATCCTCCGGGGACCCTTTGAAGCCGTCAAGTATTTATATCTGAAACGCGGCGCGCGTTTTTTCGCCCATTGCCATTTGCCCGGAAGTGTGGTGCTAGTACGAGCTTGTCGAATCCCATAGATTTGACATAAGTGGAAGAAGTTTTTCCCATTTTAAGGAATTGTTTCATTTTTCGAATGTCCGCACGAGGTCCAGCCATTATTCGCAACATCAATCGTTTTGATGTTCTCCACACCATTCGCCTGCACGACAACCAGATTTCGCGTTCCGAATTGTCGGAACTGACTGGACTTAGCCAAGCGACCATCTCAAGTATCGTCGGTCATTTGATTGCTGAAGGAGCGCTCATCGAAGATGACGCTTACGGAATGGAAGCCCGGGGACGGGGCCGCCCATTGGTCATGCTACGGTTGAATCCGGAATACACCCACGTTGTTGGCGTGAAGATCGCGACTCATCAGATCGTCTATTCGGTCACCGATTTTGTGGGAAATGTCTGCGCTTCCGACATCATTCCAGTGGAACCGCTGAAGCTAAGTCCTTCGCAGTTGGTGGCATTTGTTGTTCGTGGTGTCCGCGCCTGCCTGAAAAAGGCCAATAAGACGATCGGAGATGTAAGTGGAATCGGCGTCGGTTTACCAGGGTTCGTCGATTCTCACCGTGGAATCGCCTTCTGGAGTCCGGTTTTTGTCAGCCCCAATGTCAACTTTCGGGAGTTGCTCCAGACAAAATTTAAAATTCCGGTTTTCGTTGAGAACGATGCCAACCTCGTCACCCTGGCCGAACACTGGTTCGGGATGGCCAAGGGGCTAGAAAACGCCGTGGTCGTAACAATCGAGCATGGCACTGGAAGCGGCCTGATTTTCAACGGGAAATTGTATCGAGGCGCCCAGGGATTGGCCGCTGAATTCGGACATACCAAGCTGGTCTTTGACGGTCCGCTCTGCCAGTGCGGAGAGCGTGGTTGCATGGAAACGCATACCGCGGCATTTGCGATAATCCACGAAGCCGCCAAGGCCGGTTTTCGCGTTCCGAAACGGCCTCTCGATTACAACGAGCAGTCACGCCTGATCCAGGCGATCGTCTCCAAGGCAGAGTCGGGCGATCAATCGATGATGCAGATTTTCGAACAGATGGGCCGGTATTTAGGATTGGGTATCGCGAATTTAGTGAATTTATTGAACCCGCAACGCGTGGTCATCTGCCAAGGCGCCATTCGGTGCGCTCATCTTTTTGAAGACAGTCTGCGTTCGACTGCTGAACAGATGGTGATCCCACCGCTCAAGCGGAATCTTGAGATTGTGATTCACCACTGGGGAGACGAAGTGTGGGCTCGGGGCGCCGCGAGCCTGGTCTTGCTGGAATTAGATCAACGAGGTCGATCCGACATGCCAAAAAACTCCCCTGCTTCCACTCGGCATGCCGCTCGAAATGGGAAGATCAGGGCTGCGGTGAACACTGTGACAACCTGAATTACTCTAGTGCGCCAAGTCAGTGACTGGTGCACTAGGTGCATGGCTACCGCTTTTTCGCGACGGATTTAAACAAATCGACCGTTAGGCTGTCCATTAACCCTGATATCCGAAGCCCTGATGACGGAAGCGTTTTCTGCCACAGATCTTCGGATTTCTGGTTATTGATTGGTTCACAGAGTCATGGAAAAACCCGCTAAAACAGCAGAGACTCGCAAGTTCCTCATAACGAACGAAAGTGGATTGCACGCACGCCCGGTGAGCGAATTCGTGCGTTGTGCCATGCGCTTTAAAAGCGAGATCACACTCGCCGTGAACGGCAAGAAATGTTCCGGCGTGAGCATCATGGATATCATGACGGCGGACATTCGCAAGGGAGCCGAAATATTTGTCACTGCAGAAGGCGTTGATTCCGGGAAAGCACTCGACGCCATCGAGAAGTGCCTCAGCCAACTGGGCGAGAAGGGATTCTAATGACGCTAAACAGACACCAAGCTAATGAGTGACCCAAAAACTGCGTTGGTAACTGGTGCAAATAAAGGGATTGGCCACGAGATCGTGCGCCAACTTCTCGCGAAAGGGCTTCGGGTTTTTCTGACTGCTAGAGATGCCGAAGCGGGCCATAAAGCAGTCAGCGGCCTCCAGGGGGATATCCAATTCCTCCAGATGGATGTCTCCGACGATGCGAGCATTGAGAATGCGGCGAGCACCTACGGCACGCTCGGCATCGCGCTCGATGTCCTGATCAATAACGCCGCCATTTATCCAGACAAGGATCTAGACATTTTGACCATCTCACGTGAGCAGTTGGTCAAAACCTTCCAGACGAATACTTTCGCTCCGCTATCGGTTACTCAGGCTTTCTTGCCGTTTTTGAAGAAGTCGAGTGCGGCGCGGATCATCAACATTTCAAGCGGCTACGGCGAAGTGGGCGGTCTGTCTCATACCGTGCCCAGTTATTGTCTGTCGAAGCTGACGTTGAATGGCATCACCATTATGCTCGATCAGGCGCTTCGTTCGGAAGGCATCGCAACCTACGCGATGTGTCCGGGATGGGTTCGCACCGATATGGGAGGAGCAAACGCTTCCCGTTCGGTGGAAGAAGGCGCGGATACCGCCGTCTGGCTGGCCATCGATGCTCCGCAAAGTTTGAGCGGGAAGTTCTTTCGGGATCGTGAGGTCATCGGATGGTAGAGCGCGGCACGATTTTTTCCTGATCGTATTCGTGCTCGGTCTTTGTTCGTCATCGTGCTCCCCGGCGGCCGCCTTTGCCCAGCCGAGAGTAAATCGAGCACGATTGAAGAAGTGGAGGTAAGGGGATTCGAACCCCTGACCTTCTCATTGCGAACGAGACGCTCTACCAACTGAGCTATACCCCCACAATCGAGAAACGATAATTAGTGCAGCTCTTTCGTCCGGGCAAGCGGTTTCATTCGCCATCGCTCGGAATGCACATTTCTCGTTTGCAGCACACACCACTATTTTTAAGCGGAAAATTCCCCTGTGACAGCTATGGTGACCGAGAGTTTTGACCCTGCAACGATGGCCAGGATCGGTGTCTCACGCAGTCTTCTCGGCAATGGTTCTGCAATGACCATCTTCTCTTCTCGTGGAGCAACACTTCCATCTTCATGTTGCATATGACAACCCATCCGGCCGGATTAACCCTGTGCAGCTTGAATTTGATATTATCTATCTTCAAGTAGGATAGGTAAACGTTAGCTGAAGCGGAGGCTTGCGCCTTATTATCTGCGTCTGGAAGTTATGCTCTTCAGGTGGCTCGCCTGAAGGAATTGCCCAACCGCCCAAAGCAAGCCAACGAAAGTCTGGCAAACTAGCCGAACACCTCGCGAAATCAAGTCTCTCGTCCAGCCAAAGTCCCAAATCACACTCGGCTCCGCCGTCGTCAAATCTATGCAGGTCAAGAGGAGGGTCACGCGCACTCTTTTTTCATCGGATACCGTTTTAATGGCATCGACAGCAAGATCGTGCATATCTTCACCCATGTTCCTTACGATTGTGACAGTTCGAACAAAAACGGTTTTCGGGCCGCGGAGATTTCTCGACCCCCGCCTCGGAGCTCCTCCCCTGGAGGTAAAGATCCCGACCGCCTGATGCAGTGACGATCGAATCGAAGCGCCGCTTTTACGATTACTCTGATGACAAGTGCATCGTCTCATAAGTAGGAGGCATACCGTTGGCTTCAAAAGGGTTTGGATAAGGCGCGAGTGAGGAGCGTATCCGCTGCGATACGTAACGAACGAGCAACGACGCAGACGAACCCTTTTCAAGCCAACCCGGAGGGCCGATGGCGCTTTTGCCGATTTTCTGCGTTGCTCGCTTCTCACGTACGGATTTAAGTATGCTCGTCGCTCGCGCCTTGCAA